>JAKLKR010000017.1 GCA_023150565.1 Planctomycetota bacterium | reverse complement strand
GCCCTGCTCGACCATCTCAAGGGCCAGAACCTCCAGATCACCCACGTCTACCCCTTCGCGGCGATCAACCACCCGGCGCTGTTCGTCGGCATCAAGCCCGAGGACTACGTGCGGGTGTTCAGCGTCAACGTCTTCGGGGTCTACCACCTGTGCGCCCAGCACGCCCGCCGCGCCCCGCGCGGGGCGCCCTGGTACGTGGTGGTGCCGCTGTCGCCCAACGACGGCCGCCTGCAGGGCAGCGGGCTCTACCCCGCCACCAAGCAGGCGCTGCTGCCGATCGTGGTGCAGGGCCAGAACGAGGTCGGCGACCGCCGCAACGGCACCTACACCGGCCTCTCCATCGCCTGGACCCGCTCCGCCCTGATGAGCGGCCTCGATGCCGGGGTGGCGGCGGCCAAGGCGCAGGGGCTCAAGGTGTTCGAGACCCAGGACACCGCCGACGTGGCGACCCTGCTGGGCACCCCGGCGGCGCAGCCGCTCAAGGGCACCGCGGTCGACGCCGCCGGCGGCTTCGGCAAGGTCGATCCCAAGGACATGGCCAAGGTCTTCGGCGGCCACTGAGCCTCGACGGCGGCGGCGGTGCACATCCCGGTCATCGTGTGGGCGACCGCCGCCGCCTTCCTGGTGGCGGTGGTGGCGGTGCGCGCCGCCATCGCCCTCGCCGACCGCCTGCGCTACCAGAGCGTGGCCGGCTCGGAGGCGCACAAGATCCAGACCCGCAACGTGCCCTATGGCGGCGGGCTGGGCATGGCCCTGGCCGTGCTGGCCGGGCTCGGCCTCGGCTACCTGCTCGGCGGCGCCACCGTGCTGGGCGGCGACGCGGTGCCCAACCACGGGCCGATGTGGGGCATCTATGCCGGGGCGGCGGTGCTGCTCGCGCTCGGCGCCCTCGACGACCGCCGTCCGCTGCCGGCTTGGCCCAAGCTGGCGATCCAGATGGCGGCGGCGGCGCTGGCGGTGTGGGGTTCGGACCTGCCCATCGACAGCCTGCGCCACTGGCCGCCGCTGGCCTATGGCCTGGCCTGGCTGTGGCTGGTGCTGGTGACCAACGCCTTCAACCTGCTCGACCACGCCGACGGCCTCTCGGCCAGCGTGGCGCTGGTGTGCGCCTGCACCGTGCTCTCGGGCGCGCTGATGGCCGGCGACGTCGAGCTGGCGCTGCTGATGTCCACCCTCGCCGCCGCCCTCGCCGGCTTCCTGGTGTGGAACCGCCCGCCGGCGCGCATCTACATGGGCGACGCCGGCGCCCTGCCGCTCGGCTTCCTCATCGGCGCCGGCACCCTCTCGGTGACCTTCTGGCCCTCGGGTGCCGACCAGGGGTCGTGGCTGGCGGTATCCACCCCGCTGATCATCACCGCCATCCCGCTGTTCGACACCGCCGCGGTGGTGGTCAAGCGCCTGCGCCGCGGCAAGCCGCTGATGAAGGGCGACCGCAACCACATCGGCCACCGCCTGGGCCGGCTCGGCCTGACCCCGCTGGCGAGCCTGGCGGTGGTGGTGGCGCTGCAGGTCGCCCTCGCCGCCAGCGTGCTTCAGCTGCGCCACGGCGACCTCGCGGCCGGCATGGTGGTGCTGCTGCAGGATGCCGCCATCCTGCTCGCGGTGCTGCTGCTCGAGACCACCCGTGACCACGGCTGAGCCGCTGGCGGCCGCACCTGACCCGGCCGCACGCCTGCGCCGTCTGGTGGCGGCCGGCACCGGCCTGCTGTGCGCGGTGATCCCGGCAGTGCGTCCGCTGGTGTGGGACGGCGACCCCGCCAGCCCGGCCAACCTCGGCTTCCTGGTGCTGGTGCTGGTCGCCCTCGGCCTGGGCACCATCGAGCTGGCGGCGGGCTGGCGCCGCACCTGGCGCTGGGGCTGGGGCGGGGCGGTGCTGGCGGCGCTGGTGGCGTGGCTGGCGCTGGCGGCCTGGCGCGCCGGCGATCCCGTCGCCGGCGCCGCGTTCTGGGTCCAGCTGGCGTTGCATGGCGCCCTCGCCGCCTGGCTGGTGCAGGCGGCGCCCGGGCGCGAACGCCTGGTGCTGGCCGGGCTGGTCGCCGGCCTGGGGGTGGAATCCGGTCTCGCCCTGCTGCAGAAGGCCTGGGTGCTGCCCGGCATCGCCGCCGCCGACCAGGCCGGGTCGGCGATGGTGGCGATGGAGGGGGTGCCGGCCGGCGATCTCGCCAGCCGGGTGGCCTTCGGCGGCGTCTACGGCACCTTCACCCTCTCCAACACCCTCGCCGCCTTCCTCATCCTGCTGCTGCCGCCGGCGGCTGCGGCGGCCTGGTCGCCCGGCCGGCTGCCGGCGCGGGCGGCCGTCGGCCTGGCGGTGCTGGCTGCCGCTGCGGCGCTGGTGTCGACCAATTCCAAGGGCGCCTGGCTGGCGCTGGCGGCGGCGGGCGGGGTGGCCTGGATGCTGTGGCTGCGCGGCTGGTGGCGCTGGCTGCCGTTGCCGCTGGGGGCGCTGGCGGCGGCGGTGCTGTGGATGTCGGCCGGCGCCCGCGCCGGGCTGGTGGCCAGCGCCGAGGTGCGCTGGGGCTACTGGATCGGCGCCGCCCGCCTGGCCGCCGAGCAGCCGCTGCTGGGCCTGGGCTGGGGCGCCTTCGCCGAGCGCTCGGCGGCGGCGATGCCGCTGTGGGCCGAGCCCACCCGCCTGGTGCACAACGAGGTGCTCGAGGCGCTGGTGGTGGCCGGCATCCCCGGCGCGCTGCTGCTGGCGGCGCTGCTCCTGCTGCTGCCCTGCGGGCGGGCCCGCGCGCCGGCAGCGCTCGAGGAGTCGCCGCCGGCGTGGGCGCTCGGGCTGATGGCGGCGGTGGTGGTGGCCTACTTCGGCCTGCTCGGCGCCTACGAGGGCAACATCTCGTGGTGGCCGGGTGGACGCACGGTGGCGGGCCTGCTCGGCTGGTGCGCGCTGCTCGGCCTGGCCACCGGCGCGCTGGTGGCGCTGGCCGCCGGCCTGAGCGTGCCGGCGGCGCGCTGGTGGCGGCTGGGCCTGGCCGCCTGCGCGCTGCACTGCCTGATCGACTTCGACCTCCACGCCGCCGCGATGTGGGGCATGCTGGCGGCGGTGGCGGCACTGGTGGGTGGGGCGCGCGAGCGGCCGCTGCCGGGCGTGGCGCGGGTGGCGGCGCCGCTGGCGCTGCTGGCGCTGGCGCTGCTGCTGGTGGCCTGGGCCGGCCGCGCGGCGGGCCAGCGCGCGAGCGAGGATACCGCCAAGATGCTGCGCCTGGCCGCCACCGGCGACCAGGCCCAGCGCGACGAGGTGTTCGCCGTGCTCGCCGACCGGGCGGGGGCCGAGAAGCCGCAGGGCCAGGGTGAGCGCGCCCAGCTCTGGCACCTGGCCTGGCAGCAGGCCGAGCGCGCGGCTGCCGGCGACGCGCGCCTGACCTTCCACCTGCTCGCACTGCTGCCGCCAGGCGGCGACCGCCTGGCCCGGCTCGAAGCCCTGCTGCCGGACCTGCCGTACAGCGCCGCCCTGCGCGAGCAGCTGGCCGCCGACCTCGCCGCCCAGCGGCGCTGGGACGAGGCCCTGGCCAGCCAGCGCGCCGCGGTCGCGCTCGCCCCCGCCCAGCTGGCGGTGCGTCGCCGCCTGGCCGACCTGCTCGAGCGCGCCGCCGGGCTGCAGCCGGTGCGGGCTTCGGCATTCAAGGCCGAGGCGCTGACGGTGCGCGCCGAAGCCGAGCGGCTGGAGCCCGTGGTCCACCCGCGCAACCGCAACTGAGCCTACCCCAGGCGGGCCCGCGCCCGCGCCAGGGTGCGCGCCGAGGCGAAGCCGCAGCGCCGTGCCACCGCGGCCGGGGTCAGGCCGGCGGCGGCCAGGCTTGCCGCCAGCTCGACCCGCGCCGCTTCCAGCGCCGCCTTGGGCGGAAGGCCGTAGCCGGCGGTGAACACCCGGTAGGCCTGGGCGCGCGACCGCCCGCTGGCGCGCACCAGGTCGTCGACCCCCACCCCGCGGTGGAGGTCGCACCACAGGCGCTTGACCATGCGGCGGAAGACGGGGTCGGCCATGCCCTGGTCGGCGACCGCCTCGGCCAGCACCTGGGCCAGCAGCGCGCGCAGATGGGCGAGGCGGCGGCCGGGGTCGGCGGCCGCCAGCACCTGGGCGCACAGGCGGTGGCTGGGTTCGCGCGGCAGCAGGCCGCAGAAGCGCCGGCGGTGGTCGCCCAGCAGCACGTCGGAGGCGGTGGGCAGGAAGCCCTGGGCGAAGAACACTGTGCCGGCGCGCACCGGCACATGCTCGTGCCACACCCCGGGGGCGATCACCAGCGCCTCGCCCGGCTGCAGGTCGCAGGTGCCGGCGGGCCCGTGGGCGCGCACCACCCCGGCCAGGCAGGCCACCAGCGATGGCACCGTGTGCAGGTGGTCGCCGTCGGCATCCACCGGCGGCGGGGCCTCGATCCAGCGCTCCACCCGCGCCAGCCGGCCGGGCAGGTCCTCGAGCAGGCGCCACCAGCGGCGCTGATCCGGGTCCATGGCTGCCATTCTGTCTCATGACCGGGCGATGGAATGGCCGCTCCGGCCGCCAGCGCGCGCTCCCGGCGTGGGGAATCCGCCATCATGACGATGGAGCCAGCCATGACCGACCTCCTCCTCAGCCCCGCCCCCCGCCGCTGCACCGTCGCCGGTCCCGGCTGCACCCTGGCCGACGGCTTCGCCGTCGCCGGCGCCCCCGCCGGCCTGGTCGCCAGCGTGCCCGGCCTGGGTGCGCACGACGGCGGGGCGGGGCCGGTGCGCCTGGCCATCGACCCGGCGGCGGTGGGCGAGGCCGGCGACGAGGCCTACCGCCTGGTGGTCGATGCCGGCGGGGTGCGCATCTGCGCGCGCAGCGCCGCCGGCCTGCGCTGGGGCCTGGCCACCCTGGTCCAGCTGCGCCGCGCCTGCGGGGCGGCCCTGCCCGGGCTGGTGATCGACGACGCCCCCGCCTTCGCCCAGCGCGGCTTCATGCTCGACGTGGCCCGCGACCGGGTGCCGACCATGGACACCCTGCGTGGCCTGGTCGACCTGATGGCGGCGCACAAGCTCAACCACCTCCAGCTCTACAACGAGCACGCCTTCGCCTACCGCGGCCACGAGGCGGTGTGGCGCAACGCCGACCCCATCACCCCCGACGAGATGCGCGCGCTCGACGCCTATGCCGCCGCGCGCGGGGTGGCGCTCACCGCCAACCAGAACAGCCTCGGCCATTTCGAGCGCTGGCTGCGCCATCCCGCCTACGCCCACCTGGGCGAGGTGGCCGGGCCCTGGCTGTACGAGAAGTGGGGCCACGCCTGGATGGAGCCCAACACCCTCTGCCCGCTCGATCCCGGCAGCCTGGGGCTGGTCGAGGACCTGCTCGCCCAGCAGTTCGCGTGCTGCTCCGGTGCGTATGCCAACATCGGCGGCGACGAGCCGGTCGACCTCGGCGAGGGCCGCAGCAAGGCCGAGTGCGGGCGCCTGGGCCGCGGCCGGGTGTTCAGCGACTACCTGGGCAAGGTGCTGCGCGCCGCCCAGCGCCTGGGCAAGCGCCCGCAGTTCTGGTGCGATCCGCATCCCAACGAGGACGGCAGCCTGCCGCGCGACATCATCGCCCTGGTGTGGGGCTACGGCCAGACCGAGGACTTCTCCAAACGCCTGGCCGCGCATGCGGCGGTGGGCCGCGAGGTGTGGGTGGCCCCCGGCACCGCCAACTGGTGCACCTACGCCGGGCGCACCGAGATGCGGCGCGGCAACCTGGCCAATGCCGCGCGCGAGGGCCTGGCGCATGGCGCGGTGGGTTTCCTCAACACCGAGTGGGGCGACGTCGGCCACCGCCAGCAGTGGCCGCTGGCGCTGCTGGGCATGGCCGAGGGCGCCCAGGCGGCGTGGACCGGCGCGGCGGTGGCATTCGACGAGCGCGCCGCCGGCGCGCAGCTGTTCGGCTCGGCTGAGCTTGGTGCCTGGCTTGCCGGGCTGGGGCGCTGCGAGCAGGGGGTGTCACGCGGCTACGGCTCTCCCACCTTCACCGACGGCAACACCGCCTGGGGCAGCGACGCCGAACCCGAGCATCTCGCCGGCTTCCAGGCCATTGCCGCCCGCCTGACGGCGCAGGAGGCGGAGCTGCCGGCGGTGGGCGGCCTGCTCGAGGAGGAGTGCCGTCTGGCGGTGGGCATGGCGCGCTACGCCGCCGAGCGCGCGGTGGCGCGGCGGAAGGGCGGCGACCTCGACCTGCGGCGCGGTTTCAACCGCCGGCTGACCGTCCTGGGCGCCACCTACCGCCGGCTGTGGCTGGCGCGCAGCCGCTACGGCGGGCTGGAGGACAGCTACATCAAGGTGAACGCATTACGTTGTTGCTGAAGCGTGCGCGCCACGACCAGAAGCTTGGCGGTCGGCTCTTCCGGAGCGTCGACGCCGCGGTGGCGTCGCCATGGTCCCAGGTCGGCGCACAAGAGGCTCCGTCGACGTGGGCGTCGACGCTCCCAGTATGGCTGTGCACCATTCCCCGGCCTTGGTGCCAGGCCATAGGCCTCGTTCACCAGAACCGTGGACGATGCTGAAGCCCGCCGCCCGTGCCGGCTCAAGCCGGCGCTACCGAGCGGTGCTCAGTGCGTGCAGCCGGCGCAGGGCGCCGCGGCGCCCTGCTGCAGCCAGTTGTGCAGGCTCTTGGCCAGCACCTTGCCGTCGCCCATGGCGAGGATCACGGTGGCGGCGCCGCGGGTGATGTCGCCGCCGGCGAACACCCCGGGGATGCTGGTCATGCCCTGCTCGTCGACCGCGATGTTGCCGTACTTGGTCAGTTTGAGCTCGGGCAGGGTGGCGGTGAGCAGCGGGTTGGCGCGGGTGCCGATCGCCACGATCACCTGGTCGAAGGGCATGACCTCCTCGCTGCCCTTCTGCGCCACCGGGCGGCGGCGGCCGCTGGCGTCGGGTTCGCCCGGCACCATGCGCACCACCTCGAGCCCCTTCACCCAGCCCTGCTCGTCGCCGAGCACGCGGGTGGGCGCGACGTTGAAGCGGAAGGCGATGCCCTCCTCCTCGGCATGATGGACCTCCTCGGCGCGTGCCGGCAGGTCGTCGTGGCCGCGGCGGTAGACGATGCACGCCTCCTCGGCGCCCAGGCGCTTGGCGGTGCGCACCGCGTCCATGGCCACGTTGCCGCCGCCCACCACCGCCACCCGCCGGCCCTTGAGCACGGGCGTGGCGCAACGCGGGAAGTCGAAGGCGCCCATCAGGTTGACGCGGGTGAGGAACTCGTTGGCGCTGTACACGCCCTTGAGATCCTCGCCCGGCACCTCCATGAAGGCGGGCAGGCCGGCGCCCACCCCGATCACCACTCCGACATGGTCGGCGAGCAGCTCCTGGACCTTGAGCGTCTTGCCCACCACCACGTTGACCGCGATCTCGACCCCCATGGCGCGCAGGCGGTCGACCTCGCTGGCGACGATCTCCTTGGGCAGGCGGAATTCGGGGATGCCGTAGACCAGCACCCCGCCGGCGGTGTGGAAGGCCTCGTACACCGTCACCCGGTAGCCCAGGCGCGCGAGCTCGCCGGCGGCGGTGAGGCCGCAGGGCCCGCTGCCCACCACCGCCACCCTGGGGCCGTCCGGCCGCACCTGGTCGGTGGCCAGGTTGGTACGCGCCCAGTCGGCGACGAAGCGTTCGAGGTTGCCGATCGCCACCGGCTTGCCCTTGATGCCGCGGATGCATTGCGCCTCGCACTGGGTCTCCTGCGGGCAGACCCGGCCGGTGACCGCGGGCAGGGCGTTGTCGCCCAGCAGCGCGCGCGCGGCGCCGGCGAGGTCGCGGGCGGCGACCAGGCTGACGAAGCGCGGGATGTCGACGTTGACCGGGCAGCCCTGCACGCACTTGGCGTTCTTGCATTCCAGGCAGCGCTGGGCCTCGACCACCGCGTTCTCCAGCTCATAGCCGAGATTGACCTCGGTGAAGGCGGCGGCGCGCGCGGTGGCGTCCTGCACCGGCATGTCCTGGCGCTGGATGGCCAGGCGGTCCTTGGCGGAGAGCTTGGGGGGGGCGGTCTGGTCGCTCATGGCATCAACCCTGGAGCCCGACGCGGCAGGCATGGTCCTCGGCCTGGCGCTCGAACTGCTTGTAGGTGGCGAGACGGGCCTGGAGGGCGGTGAAGTCGACCTGGTGGCCATCGAACTCCGGGCCGTCGACGCAGGCGAATTTCACCTGGCCGCCGATGGTGACGCGGCAGCCGCCGCACATGCCGGTGCCATCGATCATCACCGGGTTGAGCGAGACCACGGTGTGGATGCCCGCCGGCCGGGTGAGCTCGGACACCGCGCGCATCATCGGCACCGGACCGACGGCGTAGACCGCGTCGACCCCGCCGGCGGCGATCAGCTCCTTGAGGGCGTCGGTGACGAAGCCCTTGCGCCCGTGGCTGCCGTCGTCGGTGCAGGGCTGCACCTGGCCGCAGGCGGCGAGTTCGCGCTCGCAGATGACCCACTCCTTGGCGCGGCCGCCGATGATGCTGGTGACGCGCACGCCGCGCTCGGCCAGCGCCTCGGCGATCGGCAGCACCACCGCGGTGCCGACCCCGCCACCGACGCACACCGCATGGCCGTGCTCGAGCAGTTCGGTGGGGTGGCCGAGGGGCCCGGCCACGTCCTGGATGGCGTCGCCTTCCTTGAGCGCCACCAGCGCCTTGGTGCTGTAGCCCACCGCCTGGATCACCAGGCTGATGCTGCCCTTGGCGCGGTCGACGCCGGCGATGGTGAGCGGGATGCGCTCGTGCCCCTGGCCCAGGCGCACGATCACGAACTGGCCGGGCTGACGCGCCTTGGCCACCAGCGGCGCCTCCAGTTCCAGGCGGTTGACGTTGGGCGAAAGCCGGGTGTTGGCGATGATGCGGTGCATGCGGCGGATCCTGGCAGGGCGCGGACCCTCAGGGCTTTGCGCCAGCGGTCAATCGGGGACAGTACTTAAAATATATAATATATGATATATGCAAGACCCGGCTCGTCCCTGGGCCACCATGAGGACACGGTCCGCCATCCGGGAGGTTTTCCTGTGTCGGGCGGTGCGCTCGTTCACCATCAAGCGTCCTGGGTCAGAACCGCAGGAGAGGGCCTTGGCCGCTGGCAGACCGAGGCGGGTCGCCCGGAGCCGGTGTGCGCGATGGCCAAGGCCTCGGGCCAATGGAACAGCCGAGGTCGCGGGCGTGGGGCCCTCGACCTCGGCTGTGCGGTGGATTGCAGCCAGACAGCCGGTTCGGTGCTCAGTCGTCCTTGGCGGAGGCTGCCGCGGCGAGCAGGTTGACCCCGCTGGCCCTGACCTTGGCGGCGATCTCCTCGCAGATCTTGGGGTTGTCCTTGAGGAACTGCTTGGCGTTCTCGCGCCCCTGGCCGAGCTTTTCGCTGCCGTAGGTGAACCAGGCGCCGCTCTTGTTGGCGACCTTGGCCAGCACTGCGAGGTCGAGCACGTCGCCGGTGTAGCTGATGCCCTCGTTGAACATGATGTCGAATTCGGCCTTGGTGAAGGGCGCGGCGATCTTGTTCTTCACCACCTTGACCCGTACGCGGTTGCCGGACTGGCGTTCGCCGTCGGTGATCGAGGTGACGCGGCGGATGTCGAGGCGCAGGCTGGCGGCGAACTTGAGCGCGCGGCCGCCGGGCTGGGTCTCGGGGTTGCCGAACATCACGCCGATCTTCTCGCGGATCTGGTTGATGAAGATCACGGTGGTGCGGCTGGTGTTGATGTTGCCGGCGAGCTTGCGCATGGCCTTGGACATCATGCGCGCCTGCACGCCCACCTGGCTGTCGTCCATGTCGCCGTCGAGTTCGGCCTTGGGGGTGAGGGCGGCGACCGAGTCGACCACCACCACGTCGACGGCGTTGGAGCGCACCAGGGTGTCGACGATGTCGAGCGCCTGCTCGCCGTAGCCAGGCTGGCTGACCAGCAGATCGTCGAGGCGGACGCCGATCTTCTCGGCGTAGGAGGGGTCGAGGGCGTGCTCGGCGTCGATGTAGGCGACGGTGCCGCCTTCCTTCTGGGCCTGGGCCGAGATCGACAGGGCGAGGGTGGTCTTGCCCGAGGATTCAGGGCCGTAGATCTCGATGATGCGGCCGCGCGGCACGCCGCCGATTCCGATCGCGATGTCGAGCGAGAGCGACCCGGTGGGGATGGCGCCGACGTCGACCTTGCTGACCTGGCCGAGGCGCATGATCGAGCCCTTGCCGTGGGCCTTGTCGATCTGGTCGAGGGCGGCGTCGAGCGCCTTGCGCTTGTTGGCGAGGTCGGCGGCGCTGGGGGCCGGACGCTCAGGGGTGGTCTTGTCGGTCTTGTCGATGGTCTTGTCGAGGGCGGGTTTGGCTTCGGGGGGCATGGCGGGCTCGTCTGGTGTGTGAGGTGAGGGTGGTGGGTGGGGAAAGGTGAGGAGCCGGTAGGGACGGAGGCTGTGCCGGGTCGACGTCAGGCGCTGATGATCCGGGTCCGATGCTGGAGGCCAGCAACGGTCTGTTACAGAGGGTATGCGCCGAAGAGGCGGCGGATGCTGCGGGGTGAACCGGTCAGCGCACGCTGCGGTAGACGAAGCAGAGCTGGCCGGCGATCTGCACATTGCCCATCTGCTCGCGCGGGATGACGCGCGGGGCGTACTGGGGGTTCTCGGCGATCAGTTCGATGCGGTCGGGGTACTGGCGCACGCGTTTGAGGGTGGCTTCGCCTTCGACCACCACCGCGGCGATGTCGCCGTCGCGCACCTGGTCGGCCTGCTGGATGATCGCCAGGTCGCCATCGAGGATGCCGACATCGATCATCGAGTCGCCGCGCACCTGGAGCGCGAAGCGGCCCGGGCGGGGGGCGAGGTCCTGGAGGTAGGAGGAGGTGTTCTCGCTCGCCAGGATGGGGGTGCCGGCGGCGATGGCGCCGACCACCGGGACGCCGCGGTGGCCGGGCGAGCGGTTGATCGCCGCCCAGCCGCGCTCGGTCAGGCGCACGTTGCGCTTCTTGGTGCGGTCGGCTTCGAGGAAGCCCTTGCGTACCAGGGCGTCGACGTGCTTGGATACCGCGGAGGGGAAGGCATAGCCCATGGCGGTGGCGACCTCGGCCCGGCTGGGCTGGCGTCCCGCGTCTTCGGCATCGGCGAAGAAGGTGAGGATGCGCGTCTGGCCGGGGGGCAGTCCGGACGGCTGGGGGGAGGTGTCCATGTGGACCGTTGTAGGGATGGAACGGACCCATGTCAATACCGACCTTGCCGGCCTGGATGCATTTTCCCAAGCAACTGGCGCAAGGGCGTTTGCATGTATCGGCAAGGGATGGACGTTGGTGCCTGAAACGGAAGAACCCCGGTCGCAGGACCGGGGTTCTTTACGATAGGCGCTGCCTGGTGCAGGTTTAGCGCTTCTTGCCCTTGCCGGTCGCGAGACGGCGCTGGCGGTTGATGATCGCGCGGCCGCTGCGGGTCTTCATGCGGCGGCGGAAGCTATGGCGCGTACGACCCTTGAGGGTGCTATTGCGGACGTTGGTCTTCATGGGCCTGTCTCGGTGGGGCAAGCAGCCTAGAGCGGGAAGGCGGAGGTCAATTGGCAGTTTGCTCGCGCCGGTCCCAGGTCATTTGGCCATGCCGGCCTTGAGGTCGTCGAGGGTGAGGTCGTAGGCGCCGCAGCCGACCACGTAATGGCGGCCGTCGAAACTCGCCTTCCTGACGTAGGAGACCTTGAGCGAACCGTCGACCTCGCCCGGCTTGGGCCACACGTAGTCGACCCAGCCGGAGCCGCCCTGTTCGTTGAGGACGCGCGCCATCTCGGCGAAGAACGCCTTGCCCTTCACATCGGTCATGCCGGCCACCGAGCGGCCCTCCATGCGCGGGCGCACCGGGTGCACGTGCATGACGTAGGTGTCGAGGTCATGCACCCACACGTAGGTGCCATTGAAGATGAAGGGCGAATCCCCGCGCAGGCGCGGGAAGGCGGCCGGGCCCTCCTGCTCGATCAGCCGCGCCGCCTCGGCGACCTTGGCCATGATCAGCTGGGGGGTGGGGCGCTCGCCGGCGGTGGCGGCGCACTTGGCGGTGGCCACCCGGGCCAGCGCCTCGACGCTGGCATCCTCGGCGGCCGCGGCGGCGGCGGCGCAGAGCAGCACGGCGGACAGCAGCAGGAGGCGACGGCACATGGGGGGCGGATACTCACCCCTGGCCCCTGCTGGCAAGCGTGCCGGCTGCTGCTGCCTTATGCCTGCTTGAATCCTTCCACCACCGCACGCAGGTCGTCGGCGATCCCGCCCAGCCCGGCGGCGAGTTCGCGCGTGCTCGCCGCCCCGGCGCTGGTGTCCTTGGCCGCCGCGGCGACCTGGCCGATGCCGGTGGCGATGCCCTGGGCGTTGTGCGACGCCTGGTCGAGGGTGCGGGTGATCTCGGCGGTGGTGGCGTTCTGCTGCTCGGCGGCGGCGGCCACCGCGCTCTGCAGGTGGTCGATGCGGGCGATGACCGCGCGGATGCGCTCGATCGCCTGGGCGGCGCCGGCGCTGTCGGCCTGCATGGTGCGCACCTGGGCGGCGATCGATTCCGCCGCCTCGGCGCTCTGCCGGGCCAGGTCCTTGACCTCGTTGGCCACCACCGCGAAGCCGCGACCGGCCTCGCCGGCGCCGGCGGCCTCGATCGCGGCGTTGAGCGCCAGCAGGTTGGTCTTGCCGGCGATCGCCGCCACCAGCTGCACCACCGAGCCGATCTGCTGCGAGGAGGCCGCCAGCTTGCCGGCGATGGCGTCGACCTGCACCGCCTCCTGCACCGCCTCCTTGGCCACCCCGGCGGCCTCGGCGCTGCTGCGCGCGATCTCGCCGGTCGACGAGGACATCTGCTGGGCCGCCGCCGCCACCGACTGGATGCCGGTCGAGACCTGGGTGGCGGCGGCGGTGGCGGCGGCGGACTGCTCGGCGGTGGTGGCGGCCGCCAGCGACATCCCGCC
Organism: Planctomycetota bacterium; assembly: GCA_023150565.1. Taxonomy (GTDB): domain Bacteria; phylum Planctomycetota; class UBA11346; order UBA11346; family UBA11346; genus JAKLKR01. Next base: position 29,985 of record JAKLKR010000017.1, on the reverse strand, counting down.
CGCCACCTGGCCGAGCTGGCGGGCATCGTTGCCGAGGCGCTCCGAGCGCTCGACCAGCGACAGCACCCCGTCGACCTTGGCCTTGAGCTCGCCGGCCATGACATTGAGCGCCTCGCCGAGCTGGCCGATCTCGTCCTGCGAGCGCACGGTGACCCGGCGGGTGTAGTCGCCGGAGCGGATGGCGCGCGCCAGCGCCACCGATTCCTGCACCGGCCGCATGATGGTGCGCAGCATGAGCAGGGTGGCGATGACCAGCACCACCGCCCCGGCCAGGCAGGCGCCGGCGACCACCCGGTCGGCGTCTGCGGTGCTCTTGACCGCCCCCTCGCTGATGGAGGTGGCCAGCGCCTCGGTGGCGACGGTGATCTCGCCGCTCAGGCGGTCGAGGGTCCGCTGCTGCTGTCGCTCCGCCGCCAGGGCGGGACGGATCAGTCCGGGCAGCTCGGCGCAGGCCAGGGCCGCCTTGGCGGCCGCGGCGACCGCGCTCTCGAACGGCTTCTGGCCGCTGCTCTTGGCCCAGGTGGCCATCAGGCCGTAGGTGTTCCGGCCTTCGCCCTTTTCCATCTGGCGGAAGGGGTCGAGCAGCTTGTCGTCGCCAGTGGCCAGGAAGCGCTGGTAGGCGGTCGGCAGGACGGCCACCAGGCTCCTGGCCTGCAGGGTGGCGGTCAGCAGCTCCACTTCGATCGCGCTGAGGTTCTCGCCCTCGGTCTGCAATTCGTTGCGCCGCTTGGCGATCAGTTCCAGGGTGGTGGCCAGGGTGGCGTTGGCGGCGGCGACCAGGGTCTGCATGCGCCCGTTCACCGTCGCGGTGGCGCTGTGCGCCTGGGCGAGGGCGGCGAGGCTCTGGCGGTAGCTGCCGACCTTGGCCAGCACCTCCTCGACCTGGGTCGAGAAGCTGCTCTTTCGCAGCGGCGCGAGGGTGTCCTCGGCCTCGTTCAGGGCCTTGGCGATGCGCTCCTGGTCATCGGCCGACCAGGAGACGGCGAAGACCTTTTCAGCGATCCGGGCCTCCTGCAGGTGGCCGGAGAAATCATAGCTGATGGTGGCCTGGTGCTCGGCCACGATGGTCTGGTTGCGGGAATGGAACATCACCAGCAGGACCCCGGCCAGCACCAGGGCGCTCATCACGGGCAGGCTGATCAGCTTGAGGCTCAAACTGACAGTGCGCATCCAGGTAAACATGGACGGGTCCTCCGCTGGTGGGGAAAAGGGCTGTCGCCCTACTTGGCGCCGCTCTTCTCGATCTCCTCCAGGGTGATGTCGTAGGCGCCGCAGCCGACCACGTAGTTCTTGCCGCCGTGCTTGGCGAGCTTGACGTAGGAGACCTTGATCGAGCCTTCCTTTTGGCCTGGCTTGGGCCACACGTAGTCGACCCAGCCGGCTCCGCCCTGTTCGTTGATGATGCGCCCCATCTCGATGAAGATCGGCTTGCCCTTCACATCGGAGATGCCCGCCTGGGGTTTGCCCTCCATCTTGGGCTTGATCGGGTGCATGTACATGACGTTGGTGTCGAGGTCGTGCACCCACACATAGGTGCCGCCGAAGATGAAGGGCGAATCGCCGCGCAGCTTGGGGAAGGCGGCCTCGCCCTCCTTCTCGATCAGCGCGGCGGCCTCCTTGACCTTGGCCACGATCAGTTGCGGGGTGGGCTTGTCCTTGGCGGTGGCCTCGCACTTGGCAGTGGCGACCTTGGCCAGTTCGGCCAGGTCCGCCTCGGCCGCGGCCAGGGGCGACCAGGTGGACAGGGCACAGCACAGGGTGGCGAGTACGAGGGTGGGTCGACGCATGGCGGTGATCTCCACCGGGGAGTCAACTACACGATCATCCAGGTCGCAATCAGGTAAAACCACCTACTTGAACGACCACCCCATTAACAGGCCGGCAATGGCAGCGAAGGTCCAGTAGTCGGTGGGCAGGCCGAGCAGCCAGTGCTTGTGCCAGCGCACTTCGCGGCGGTTGAAGCGGCGCCAGCCCCAGGCCGGGTTGAGCAGGAACCACAGCAGGTCCTCGAGGATCCAGAACAGCATGAAGGCGGCGAGGGTGCGCGCCTCCAGCCGCCAGGACCAGGAGCCGCCGAGCAGGGCCGGGTAGTGGAACAGCAGCAGGCTGAAGGGCAGCATCCAGGCGTGGTAGCCGGTGAGCGGGCGGCCGCCGAAGAACACGTCGAGCAGCCAGTGCTTCTCGATGCGCCAGGTCGGCAGCTTGGCCGCCCAGCCGTCCTCGCCCTCGATGTGGATCTCGACCTTGGCGAAGAAGAACGCCAGCACCGCGACATAGCCGAGCAGGATCGCGGGGTGGAGCATGGCGCAGGCGTGGGGTGCGGCGGTTAAGGCGCGGTGAAGGCCGGGTCAGGTGGCGGTGGCCAGCGCCACCACCTGGTCGGCAGCGCGCGGCCGCCCCAGGCGGGCGGCGGCGGCGGCCATCGCGGCCAGGCGCTCGGGGGCGGCGATCAGGCTGCGCGCGCGGTATTCCAGCCCGGCGGCGTCGTGCGCCTTGAGCGCGGCGCCGTGTTCCAGCAGGTAGTCGGCGTTGCGCTCCTCCTGGCCGGGGATGGGCGACACCACCAGCATGGGCAGGCCCAGGGCCAGGCATTCGGCGGTGGTCAGGCCGCCGGGCTTGCTCACCACCAGGTCGGCGCAGGCCATCATGCGCTCGGGGTGGTCGGTGAAGCCGAGCGGGAAGAGCCTGCCCGGGGCGCCGGCGGCCAGCCTGCGCAGGCGTTCGAGCAGGGCGGCGTTGCGCCCGGCGCAGGCCATCAACTGCGGATCGCCGGGCAGGCGCAGCAGGCGCTCGGCCACCTGGTCGAGCCCGCCCACGCCGCCGCCGCCGCCCATCAGCAGCAGGGTGGTGCGCGCCGGATCGAGGCCGGACTCGCGCGCGCAGGCGGCGCGCTCGGGCCTGGCCGAGAAGGCGGCCATGATCGGGATGCCGGTGACCTCGACCCGGGCGTCGCCGATGCCGCGTTCGCGGATGCGCCAGGCGACCTCCTCGTCGGCCACGCAATAGCCGCTCAGGCCCTGGTGCGCCCACAGCGCGTGCACGTCGTAGTCGGTCACCACCACCCAGGTGGGCAGGGTGCAGTCGCCGGCGCGGCGCAGCCCGGCCAGCACCTGGGCGGGCAGGAAGTGGGTGCACACCACCGTATCGGGGGCGAGATCCTTCAGCCGCTTCACCAGGGCGCGGGTGTTGAGCTTCTCGACCGCCTGGCGCACCTTGGTCATGGTGCTGTCGGGTTTGGCGCGGTCGCTCGCGTGGTAGAGGTAGCCCCACAGCGCCGGGTGCCGGTTCACCAGCGACAGGTAGCTGTCGCAGTAGACCTTGCGGAACAGGCGCGGGACCAGCTCCATGATGTCGAGGTGGGTGGCGCGGTGGCCGGCGCGCTCGGCGGCGCGGCACACCGCTTCGGCGGCGCGGACATGGCCGGCACCAGCCGAGACGCTGAGGACGAGGACGTGCATGGGGGGATGGTAAAACCATGGTGGGTGGTGGGTAGTGGCGGGTGGACGGTGTGAGGCGGACCGGCTCTCTAAATGAATGTCAAAACGACACGAAAATGGTTGGCACAGGGCAAGCGTGACCTGATACGAGGTATGTCATGATCGACCCGCACGCCCTGACCGAACAGTCCCGCTCCGCCCTGGTCGCCGCCCAGCGGCTCGCCGCCGAACTCGGCCACGCCGCGGTCGAACCCCTGCATCTCGCCACCGCCCTGGTCGAGGACGCCGACGGCATCGCCCGCCGGCTGGTGGAACGCGCCGGGGCCAAGCCCGATGCGGTGGCCGCGGCCTTGCGCCAGGGGCTGGCCACGGCGCCACGCCAGGACCCCGCCCCCGCCCAGCCGCCGCTGTCCGATGCCCTGGCCAAGCTGCTGACCAAGGCGCAGAAGGACGCCGGCGCCGCCGGCGACAGCCACTGCCCGGCCGACCGCCTGCTGCTGACGGTGGCGGGCGAACGCGCGGTGGCCCGCGCCCTGGCCTCCGCCGGCTGCGATGCCAAGGCCCTGGCGGCGGCCCAGCAGGCGGTGCGCCAGGGCCGTGCGGCGACCTCGGACCAGGCTGAAAGCAGCCTCGACGCGCTCAGCAAGTACGGGCGCAACCTGGTCGAGGCGGCGCGCGCCGGCAAGCTCGACCCGGTGATCGGCCGCGACGAGGAGATCCGTCGCGTCGTCCAGGTGCTGTCGCGCCGCACCAAGAACAACCCGGTGCTGATCGGCGAGCCGGGGGTGGGCAAGACCGCCATCGTCGAAGGGCTGGCGCGCCGCATCGTCGCCGCCGACGTGCCCGAGGGGCTCAAGGACCGCGAGGTCATCGCCCTCGACCTCGGCGCCCTGGTGGCCGGGGCCAAGTTCCGCGGCGAGTTCGAGGAGCGCCTCAAGGGCGTGCTCGACGAGGTCAAGAACGCCGACGGCCGGGTCATCCTCTTCATCGACGAGATGCACACCCTGCTTGGCGCCGGCAAGGCCGACGGGGCGATGGACGCCGCCAACCTGCTCAAGCCCATGCTCGCGCGCGGCGAGCTGCACTGCATCGGCGCCACCACCCTCGACGAGTACCGCAAGCACGTCGAGAAGGACGCCGCCTTCGAGCGCCGCTTCCAGCCGGTGCAGGTGGGCGAGCCCTCGGTCGAGGACACCATCAGCATCCTGCGTGGGCTGAAGGAGCGCTACGAGGGCCACCACGGGGTGCGCATCGCCGACGCCGCGCTGGTGGCGGCGGCGCAGCTGTCGGCGCGCTACATCCAGGACCGCTTCCTGCCCGACAAGGCCATCGACCTGATGGACGAGGCCTGCGCCAAGACCCGGGTGCAGCTCGACAGCTCGCCCGAGGCCATCGACCAGCTCGACCGCCGCCGCCTGCAGCTCGAGGTCGAGGCCACCGCGCTCAGGAAGGAGGACGACCGCGCCAGCCGCGAGCGGGTGGCCAAGGTCGAGGTCGAGCTGAGCCGGCTGCGCGAGGAGCTGGCCGGCCTGCGCGCCCGCCACCAGACCGAGAAGGCCCAGGTCGACGCCCTGCGCCAGACCCGGCACCAGCTGGAGGCGGCGCGCGAGGCCATGGCCGCGGCCGAGCGCCGCTACGACCTCGCCAAGGTGGCCGAGCTGAAGTACGGCACCATCCCCGCACTTGAACGCCAGCTGGCCGACGAGCCGACCCCGGCGGCGGGCACCCGCATGCTCTCCGAGACGGTGGGCGAGGTGCAGATCGCCGAGGTGGTGAGCCGCTGGACCGGCATCCCGGTCAACCGCCTGACCGAAGGCGAGAAGGGCCGGCTGCTCAAGCTGGCCGAGCGCCTGCGCACGCGGGTGATCGGCCAGGAGACCGCGGTGCAGGCGGTGGCCGACGCGGTGCTGCGCGCCCGCGCCGGGCTGGGCGACCCGCACCAGCCGCTCGGCGCGTTCCTCTTCCTCGGACCCACCGGGGTGGGCAAGACCGAGCTGGCCAAGGCCCTGGCCGCCGAGCTGTTCGACGACGAACGCCACCTGGTGCGCATCGACATGTCGGAATACATGGAATCGCACAGCGTGTCGCGCCTGATCGGCGCCCCCCCCGGCTACGTCGGCTACGACGAGGGCGGCCAGCTCACCGAGGCGGTGCGCCGCCGGCCCTACACCGTGGTGCTGTTCGACGAGGTCGAGAAGGCCCACCCCCTGGTGTGGAATGCGCTCCTGCAAGTCCTGGACGAAGGCCGCCTGACCGACGGCCAGGGGCGCACGGTCGACTTCCGCAACACCGTGATCATCCTCACCTCGAACCTGGGCGCCGAGCACCTCTACGCCGGCGTCACCGCCGGCGGCGAGCTCGCCCCCGGGGTCGAGCGCCAGGTGCTGGAGGAGGTGCGCCGCCACTTCCGCCCGGAATTCCTCAACCGCCTCAGCGACCAGGTGGTGTTCGCCCCGCTCACCCGCGAGCACCTGCGCGCGATCGTGAAGCTGCAACTCGACCGCATCGGCGCCCGCCTGGCCGAGCGCCGCATCCGCCTGGTGCTCACCGACGCCGCGTTGGAGCGCGTGCTCAAGGAGGGCTACGACCCCCAGCTGGGCGCCCGCCCGCTCAAGCGCTACCTCGAACGCCAGGTGGTGAACCGCCTGTCGCGCCTGGTGCTGGAAGGCGCGGTGCTGGATGGCGGCGAAGCCGTGGTCGACGCCGATCACGGCGGCGAGGGACTGGGCGTGCGCCCCGGGTTATAAAGGGGCCACACCACCTTGTTCTGATTTGACGTCCCCCTAGCCTCCCGCCCATGCGCCGTCCCCGTTCCGAACGCATCCCGCCCGGTCGGGCCGGGATCTGGCATGTGACCAGCCGCTGCGTTCGGCGTGAGCTGCTGCTCGAGGCGCCGGGCGCGCGCGAGTGGCTGTCAGGGGCGATCGCCGCCTGGCTCGACGTGCTGGCCGTGGATCTGCTCGGCTACGCCCTGATGGGCAACCACATCCACCTGGTGCTGCGCACCCGACCGGATGTGGCGCGCAGCTGGACGGTGGCCGAGGTGCGGCGGCGCTGGGTCGCGCGCCAGCAGGTGGCCGACGGTCGGCCGGGAGTGACGGCATCGGCCGCAGCAGGCGAGCGTCTGGACGCCGCCGATCTGGTGGCGGCGCGCGCCGAGCTGGCGCACCCGGGTCCGCTGCTCAAGGCGGTGAAGGAGGGCTTCGCCCGCCGCTGCAACCGGCTTACCGGCGCCAGCGGCCACGTGTGGGAGAGCCGCTACCAGGACGTGGCCCTGATCGACGCCGGTGGCGTGCTCGCCTGCCTGGTGTACGTCGACCTCAACCCCTTCCGCGCCGGCCTAGCCGAGGTCCCTGCCGCCAGCCGCTTCTGTTCCGCCCGCCACCGCCGGGGCGTCGACGCCACCGCCGAGGACGTGGTGCTGGCCGCGCGCCTGGCGCCGCTCGGCGGCCATCCCCTGCTGGATGGCGCGGGCGAGGCGGTGGGATCGTGGTCGTGGGGCGCCGCCGAGCTGGCGGAGCTGACCCAGGCCACCGCCGCCGCCATCCGCGCGCCCGGCACCCCGCTGCCGGCCTGGGCCGAGGCCCTGCTGCCGCGCCTGGGCCTGGCGCGCAGCCAGTGGGCGGAGCGCATGGGCGTGGGCGGCACCCTGGCGGGGAACGTGCTGGGCGCCTTCGCCACCCGCCGCGCCACCAGCCCGGCGTCGCGCATGGCGAGCGACAAGTCGGGGCTGTTCACGGATTGATTCAGAGTGGTGTGGCCCCTTTAAGTGTATTACTGATTGATCTAGGGTGGTGTGGCCCCTTTAGGATGGCCCCGCCCGGGGTCCGCCAGCAGCCCCAGCAGCTCGGCGAGGTGGTCGGTATAGACCGCGCGCGGGTCGCAGCGGTGGCGCCGGCAGACCAGGGCGGCGCGGCCGACCACCGTGCCCATCATGCCGGTGGTCATCATGGTGCGCACCGGCGCCAGGCCGACGTGGGTGCAGCTGATGTTGCGCCCGGCCATGAACAGGTTGGGCACGTCGCGGGCATAGAGGCAGCGGTAGGGCAAGGCATAGGGCCGGATCTCGGTGTAGCGCCCGGGGATGTCGCCGCGCAGCTGTTCAAAGGCGGGGTCGTCGTAGGCCAGCGAGCGGAACTCGCCGCCGGGGAAGTGGCGGCCGTTGTCGGGATGGGGGAAGTGCAGGTCGAAGTACCAGGTGGCGGTGACGCAGGCGTCGGGATGGGGGCGCTGCTCCTCCAGGTCCTGCTGGCACAGCACCACGTCGCCCACCAGGCGGCGGGTCTCGCGCTTGCCCAGCACCCAGCCCACCCAGCCCAGGCGGGCGTCGGCGTAGCGCGCGCGCTCCGGGCTGCGGTTCTTCAGCCAGTCCCAGGTGCCGTAGATGGCGCGCAGGGCGTGGTCGCGGATGGCCTCGGCCTCGCTGGCGGCGTCCTGGTGGAAGCCGGTCTCCCAGTTCCAGCCGCCGACGAAGGCCTTGCCCGCCAGCCTGGCCGGCCACTTGGGCGGCGACACCTGCCAATGCTCGTCGCTGGCGATGGGCAGCGCCCACGGGCAGGCGGGGAAGGCGCTGGGCGTGCCGGTGGCCACCGCGTGCCAGAACAGGGTGTTGCCCAGGCGCAGGCCGTCGGCCTGGTCCGGGGCCAGGCTCTCGCCGGTCTGCCCGCGGCCCTCGCGCCCGCTCATCCAGGCCGCGCCGGCGAGCACGCCGAGGCTGGCGTCGCCGGTGCAGTCGGCGAACAGCGGCGCCTCCAGCCGGCATTCGACCCCGCCGCGGGTGCTGGCGGCCACCACCGCGGCGATGCGCGCGCCGTCGCGCTCGACCGCCACCAGGCGGTGCTCCAGCAGCAGGTCGATGCCGGGTTCGGCGCGCACCAGCGCCAGCACCTGGGTGTCGTTGCCGTCCAGGCGCACCCCGCCCGAGGCGGCGGCGCCGGCGCCGAGCTGGCGCACCACCTCGCCGTTGCGCGGGAAGGGCGGCAGGTCGGTGCCGCCGATCGGCCCCACCCGCACCTCGGCCGAGGCGTTGCCGCCCAGCACCGGGCGGTCCTGCACCAGCGCCACGCGCAACCCGTGGCGGGCGGCGGTGATGGCGGCGCAGATGCCGGCGTAGCCGCCGCCCGCCACCACCAGGTCGTAGCGGCCGCGGGTGGGCGCGCGCGCGGGCAGCCCCAGGCAGCGGCGGCGGAAGGCCGCCAGTTCGGTGCCGCCGGCGGGCGGCACGCTGCCGTCGTCGCACAGCAGCAGGGCGTCGCAGCGGCCGTCGAAGCCGGCGAGGTCCTCCAGTTCCAGCACTGCGCTGGCGCCCGCCAGCGCCACCGTGCCGCCGTCGTGCCAGGCCCAGCGCCCGTCGCCGCCGCTGCCGAACACCACCGGCAGCGGCTTGCCGTCGATGCGCACGCGGAAGGCGCCCGGGCCATGCGGCGGCGCCCAGTCGCGGGTGCGCACCCACAGCCGCCAGGTCCCCGCGGCGGGCACCGCGATGGTGGTGCGCGCCGGCGCCACCGGTTCGCCCAGGCCGTGGGCGAGCAGGAAGGGCGAACCCATGGCGTCCATCGCCTGCTGGTCCACCACCCAGCCGCCGAGATCGGTGAACGACTCGGCCTCGATCAGCAGGCAGGTCACGGTGCGCCCTCCTGGCGGTCGACCGGCACCAGGCCGCGCCGCGCCAGCAGCGCGGCGTAGCGGGCGATGGTCGAGGGCAGCGCCGGGGTGCCCTGGCCGAAGCGGCGGAACAGCTCGGCGATGCGCGCGCCCCGGTCCCATATCGCGGGCGCGAAGGCCACCACCGGGGCGTCGAGCGCCGCCACCATCCAGCCCGGGCCGGGACCGGCGTGGGTGCCGAGGTCCTCGGGGTCCTGGATGCGCACGCAGGGCGAGCCGCTGTGGATGGTGCGGCAGGTCTGGTTGAGGGCGGTGAAGCCCGGGCAGCGGTGCAGCACGCGCGCGCGGCCGGGGCGGGCGATGCCGAACTCGAAGGCCAGGCCGGCGTCGGCGTAGGCTCGGTGCAGTTCCGGCGGCGGCGCCTCCAGGGTCTCCAGGTCGGTGTCGAGGAAGCTGTAGTGGCCGCGCGGCACCGCCCCCGGCCCGGCGATGCGCGCGATCTCGGCCAGGCTCGAGCGCAGCCGTGCAGCCAGGAGGTCGGGCGGGCACAGGGCCTCGGCCATCACCCCCCAGCCGTTGCCGTACAGCAGCGGCTCGACCAGGCCCTGGAAGCCGCCGCGCTCGCGCGCGCAGGCGATCAGCTCCCACTGCTGCGGGCAGGTGCGGTGGCGGCCGACGCAGGTGGCGATGCCCAGGCGGGTGCCGAAGCGCTCGGCCAGCTCGCAGAGCGCGAGCATGGCCTCGTTGTGGGCGATCTCGCCGCTGTGCACCAGCAGGCACGACAGTACCCGGCGTTCGTCGGCCCAGCGCTCCAGCTGGGCGTCGTCAGGCGCGCCGTCGTCGGTCTGCGCCCCCGGGCGCCAGGGGTGGGGCAGGGCGTCGACCACCGGCAGCGGCGGGCGGCCGGGATCGATGATCTCCATGCCCAGCCCGCGCCGCGACCACGCCATCAGGTCGCCGTCGCAGGTCTGGCGGCCGAGGATGGCGGGCACGTCCAGCGCCACCGCCAGGTCCGCGGCGGCGGCGTTGGCGGTGCTGGCGTCCTCGATGTAGCTGCTGATGCGCACGTCCTGCGCGCGCATGCCGCGGCGCGGCCCCCACAGCGCCACCCGCCGCGCGCGGCAGTGCCAGGCGAGCTGGGAACGGATGGCGGCGGGATCGCCGAAGGCCACCGCACGGGCGGCGTGCCGCCAGCGGTTGGCGATGCGGGCGGTGAGCTCGGCCGGCCCCTCGCCCGGCGCCACCGCGTCGGCCTGCTGCCAGCCAGCGGGCGCGGGCGCATGGAAGGCGGCGCGCGGCAGGCCGGGATGGTCGCTGCAGTCCGCCGCCACCGCCAGGCGGCGGGCGAAGCACACGTCCGGGTAGAGGTAGGTGGCGAGCGCGACGTCGCCGCCCGCGGCCGCCACCGGCGCGGTGGGCAGCAGCGCCAGGCCGGCGGGCTGGCCGACCCCGGGCCGCGCCAGCAGCTGGCGGTAGATCGCCAGGGGTTCGACGCCCGCGGCGATGACCTCGCCCATCAGCGCCAGCGACGAGGCGAACACCTGCGGCGCGCCGAGCACGATGTAGCGCACCTCGGCGCGGGCGTGGACGTAGTTCCAGGCCTGGTGGTGCTGGCCCGAGACCACCATCGAGCCGGTGGGGGCGAACAGCTCGCCCGAGCGCCGCGACTCCAGGTAGCACTCGATCAGCGCCCCGGCATCGGCGGCCATCCACGCCACGGTGGGCAGTACCAGCGGCACCAGCGGGTCGTCGAGGTGGGCGAGCAGCATCCAGACCTGGGGGCGGGGCATGGCGGATCCTCGGGTTCGGCGGTGAGATGTGCGTGCCCCGGGCCCAGGGCGGAACGCCCGGGGCGGAGGGGGTCGGCGCTGGCGGGTCGTTCAGCGGGTGCGGGCGACGGCGCCCAGGGCGGCTTCGATGCGCTGGGCCGATGCGCCCAGGCGGCGGGCGAGTTCGGGGACGGCGTCTTCAGCGAGGTGGCGGTGCGAGATGGCGATGGCCGCCACCGGCCGCCGGCCGATCGCCACCCCCAGGCTGGTCTCGCCATTGGCGAAACGGCGCCGGGCGAAGCCGTCGGCGCGGGTGCGGGCGAGGGCCGCAGCGAGGTCGTCCTCGCCGGGGGCGAGTTCGCCGTGGCTGGCGGCGGGCAGGTCGGGCACAGTCTCGTGGTGCGATAGGAGTACCAATCCGCAGGCGCTGCGGTCGGCAGGGATCAGTTCATGCCGGCCCAGGGATTCGTGCAGGGCCTGCCCGGGGCGGGCATGGACGAGGAAGCAGGTGAGCCCCTGCCAGACCACGCCGAGGGCCACGGTGAAGCCCTCGGCATGCCACCGGGCGAGTTCCGGCATCGCCGCCGGGACCAGCCGCGAAGCCTGCATGGTCTGCGCCGACCACACGTGCAGCGCCGGCCCGATGCGGTATTTGCGCTGCTCGTCCTGCTCCACCAGGCCGAGCTGGGCGAGGGTGCCAAGCAGGCGGTTGCAGCGCGTGTGCACGACCCCGGTGCGGCGCGCCAGCTCGCGCGACCCGAGCGCCTCGCCGGCCAGCATGAGGGTCTGCAGGCAGCTCAGGCCGGTGATCAGGGAGGCATTGGGCTGGGCGGTCATGTGGTGCTTATACAGTACCAATTGGTCGGGTCAACCGGCGATCACCCCCGCCAGGCCAGGGCCAGGTCCATGACGTTGGTGCGGGTCGGCCCGGTCACCAGCAGGTCGCCGGCCGCCGCCAGCGCGGGGTAGGCGTCGTGGCCGGCGAGGGCGGCGTCGGGGTCGACCCCGGCGGCGCGGATGCGCGCCCAGGTGCCGCCGTCGACCAGGCCGCCGGCGGCGTCGGTGGGACCGTCGCTGCCGTCGCTGCCGGCGGCGAGCACGGTCAGGGGGGCGTGGTGGGCGGCGATCCAGCGCGCCGCCGCCAGGGCGAACTCCTGGTTGCGGCCGCCGCGGCCGGGTGTGGCGCCCAGGGTCACGGTGGTCTCGCCGCCCGCCGCCACCAGGGTGCCGGGGGGCGCGGCCAGGGCCGCGGCGCAGAAGGCTTCGGCAGCGCGCCAGGCCTCGCCGGTGAGCGCGGCGGCGCGCACCGCCGCGCCGGTGGCGGCCAGGGCCAGGGCGTTGCTGGCCACCAGGTGGTAGTGGCAGCGTTCCAGCCGGCGCGCGGTCCAGGCCTGGGGCGGGGCCTCCATCAGCGCGCGCACCGCCGGCGGCAGGCGGGCCGGGTCGCAGTGGCGGCGGATCAGCGCCCAGGCCTCGGCGTCATCGCTGTCGTCGGCCACCGTCGGCCCCGAACCGATCACCCGCGGGTCGTCGCCGGGCACGTCCGACAGCGCCAGGGTCAGCACGCTGGCCGGGGCGCAGGCCAGGGCCAGGCGCCCGCCCTTGAGCCGCGCCAGGTGCTTGCGCACGGTGTTCATCGCCGCGATGTCGGCGCCGCTGGCGAGCAGCGCCGCGGTCACCGCCTGCTTGTCGGCCAGGTCAGGGGCGGGCGCGGCGCCGGCAGCAGGGCCGAGGCCCCGCCCGACAGGCAGCACAGCACCAGGTCGTCGCGATCGAGGCCGGCGATCGCGGCCTCGATCGCGGCGGCGCCGGCGACCCCGGCCTGGTCGGGCACGGGATGGCCGGCCTCGATCACCTGAACCCGCGCCAGGGGCAGGCCGTGGCCGTGCTTGACCACCGCCATCCCGCGCGCGATGCGCTCGCCCAGCAGCTCCTCGGCGGCCTGGGCCATGGGCGCGCCGGCCTTGCCCGCCGCCACCAGCACCACCCGGCCGCGCAGGGGGTGCGACCAGCCGCCGCAGTGCAGCACGCCGTCGGCCAGGCGCAGGTGGCGGCGCACCGCCTCGGCCGGGTCGACCGCGGCCAGGGCGGTGCGGAAGCGGTCGAGCAGCAGGGGGCGGGGGTCCATGCTACACCACGGTGCGGTGCAGGGGGTCGGGTCAACGCGGACGTCGCTATAGCTGTATGCTCTATCCATGCGCCTGCCCCTTTGTGCCACCGTCGCCCTGCTCGCCGCCTGCACCGCCACCCCGCCCGAGCCGGCGGTGCGCCGGGCGGAGCCTGCGGCGCCGGCCCCGGCCCCGGAGCGGCCGTGGGTGGTGGTGCCGACCCACCGTCCCCATCCCGCCGCCAGCGAACGCTGGGCGGTGTCGTCCGAGCTGCCCGGCCTGGCGGGCTGGCAGGTGGTGGCGGGGAAGCAGAACGCCGCCGCCACCGCCGCCGCGAGCAAGGACGGGGGACTGGGCTGGGAGATCGCCTTCACCGGGCGCGACGGGCTGGAATACGCCGAACTGGCGATCGACCGCCCGCTGCCGGCCGGCACCGGGGCGATGGCCTGGGGCCTGAGCTGGCAGGCCGACCACCCGTGGGTGCCGGCGCTGCGCGTGCGCCTGATCGATGCCAGCGGCGAGGTGCACCAGTTCACCGCCGGCCGTCCGCGCTTCGACGACCGCCGCAACGTGCTGGTGGTGTTCGACGGCGAGGACGCGGTGTGGGGCGGCGACGGCAACAAGCGCCTGGACCAGCCGGTGCGCCTGCAGTCGCTGATCGTCGACCGCCCGGGCAAGGGGCTGAGCGCGCACGTCGCCGCCACCCTCACCGCCCCGGTGCTGCTCAGCCGCCGGCCGCCCGCCGCCGAGCCCGCCTTCACCCTCGAAGCGCGCCAGCCGCCGGTGGGCCAGATCTACGACACCGGCACCCCCGGCGAGCTGCGCGCGCGCCTGCCGCGCGGCAGCGTGACCTGGCGCATCGAGGACCTCGCCGGGCGCGGCCTGGCCCAGGGCAGCGGCGGCGATCCCGCGGTGCTGGTGCCGCTGCCGACGACGGTCGACGGCTGGTACGATGTCACCTTCACGGTCCGCGACGGCGCCGCGCGCGCGGTGCACTCCTACCGCTGCCTGGCCCGGCCGGCCGGGCGGGTGCGCAACCCCGCGCTGGGGGTGTGCACCCACTTCCAATGGGTCGGGCGCAAGGGTTCGGGCTGGACGGTCGACGGCCTGGCGGTGGTCGACCGCCTGGGCTTCGGCGCCATCCGCGATGAGATCCCCTGGGGTGCCGCCGAGCCGACCCTCGGAACCTACCGCCTGAACCGGCACCCGGACCAGGTCCCGGCCCAGGCCGACTGGTTCATCGACCCGGCGGTGCAGCTCGGCCTGGAGCCGCTGCTGATCTTCTGCTACGGTCACGCCCAGCATCCCGGCTGGCCCACCACCGCCGCGGCGCGTGCCGCCTTCGCCGGCTACGCCGCCCGCCAGGCCGCCGCCTATCCCAGCGTCAAATCCTTCGAGGTGTGGAACGAGTGGAGCGTCGGCACCGGCGTGCCCAAGGAGCAGCGCGACGGCCGCAACACCGCCGAGGCCTACGCCGGACTGCTGCAGGAGGTGGTGCCGGCGGTGCGCGCGGTGCGCCCCGACGCCCAGCTCATCGGCACCGGCGGCGAGCACCCGCGCTGGCAGGGCAAGGAATGGGAGGCGATGCTCAAGGCCGGCAGCGCCGCCGCCACCCCGCTGCATTCGCTGCATCCCTACCGCTGGCAGGGCACCCCCGAGGCCAGCGGCCTGGTGGCCGAGATCGAGCAGGCCTCGGCGCTGGTGCGCAGCCACGGCGGCAGCGGCCGGTTGTGGATCACCGAGATCGGCTGGACCTGTCCGCCCGAGAACATGGGCGTCGACGAGCGCGGCCAGGCCCAGTGCACCCTGCGCGCCCTCGCCCTGCTGCGTAGCATCCCGGCGGTCGAGCGGGTGTTCCTCTACGACCTGATGGACGACGGCCTCGACCCCAGCGAGAAGGAGCACCACTTCGGCCTGGTGCACCATTCCTCGCGCGCGCTGATGCCCAAGCCGGCGGCGGCGGTGGTGGCGGTGTTCAACCGCCTGACCGCCGGCCGGCCCTGCGGCGAACGCACCGTGCGCGGCGACCTGCACGCGGTGCGCTGGGCCGACGCCGGCGGAGACGACCTGCTGCTGGTGTGGAGCGCCGGCGCGCCCCAGCCGATCCAGATCGAGGGCGCCGCGCGCGCCTGCGACGCCGCCGGCCGCCCGCTGGCGGCGGTGCCGGCCAGCGTCGACGGCTGGCCGGTGTACCTGCGCGGCCCCGGCGTGCGCCTGCGCTGAAACGAACTAGCTAAATAGGCGGACGGAAGTAGGCCTCTGCGGGGCGTTTGCGTGAAGTGTTGTAAATAGTTTGATTTTACCAAAACTCACATGCATAATGGCCATCATGTCTTCTCCGGCACGTGGCTTCACGCTGATCGAATTGCTGGTCGTGATCGCCATCGTGGCGATCCTGGCGGGGATGCTGCTGCCGGCGGTGAACACCGTGCGCGATGCGGCCAAGGGCATGACCTGCACCAACAACCAGCGCCAATGCATGCTGGCCCTGGTCGCCTATGCCGGGGACAATGACGGCATCCTGCCGGCGGCGGACGGCACCGATGCGGGGGTGGCTTTGTCTGCCGCACGCTCCTGGAACACCACCTTGATGGTCACCGGCTACCTGCCGGACAACAAGGTCAGCGGGTACAACGCGTCGTCGCTCCCCTCGGTGGTGGGTTCAGCCAACATGCTCTGGCCCGATACGGCGATGTGCCCGCTCTATCGGCAGTCGGCCCCGTCGACGAGGACGTTCTCGATCCGTTGGTTCACCTCGCCGTGGCAATCCAGCGAGTTCGTCGGCGGCCCTGGCGGTCGGGCCATCCTGGCCAACCTGCGCGGCTCGATGCCCTTCCTGGTCGACAGCGCCCAGCAGGCCAACGCCATGACCGGTGGTGGCGGCTACTGGTGGAACTGCCCCAACGGCTATTCGGGCTTCATCCCCACCGTCAACGTCATGCGCTTCGGCCACCGCGGCAGGACCGGCGGCGCCGCCTATCCCGACGGCCGTGCCGGCAGCTTCGGCAAGGCGCAGATGCTGGCGGACGGCGTCAACGCCGACGCCATGACCTTCGTCCCCTGAGCGGTGCGCCGTCGGGCGCCGGCTGATCACATGCGTTCGTAATCCATCACCCGCAGGCTGGCGACGGCGCCGGCCGGGGGCGTATCACTGGTCCATGTCCCAGCGCTCATGTCTGCTCGCCGGTCTCGCCGCCTCCTCCCTGCTTGCGGCGGCCGAGCCGCTGGCGGACGAGCGCCTGGCCACCTCCTTCCTGCCCACGGTGGTGGCGGGCGCGGTGGGCGGTGCGGTGGCGTGGTACGAGCCCGACACCGCGCCCGAGCCGTGGCGCCACCGCCTGGCCTGGCTCGAGCACCGTCCGCGCCCGATCCTCGACGGCCGCGCCGGCGCCATCGCGCTGTGGTTCCGCCACGACGCCCCGGCGTTCTTCTACGAATCGCTGGTCGCCGTGCGCGGCGATGGCGACGGGGTGGCGCGCCCGGGCGACGGCGACCGCCAGGGGCTGGCGATCTCGCTCTCGCCGCCGGATTCCACCGGCTGGAGCGACGGCGACCCCGCCCACTTCCGGCGCGGACGGGTGGTGGCCGAGTTCCTCGGCGCCGACGGCCGCGGCGGCGCGCTCATCGGGCCCGAGGTGGTGAACGGCGCCTGGACCCACGTGGTGCTGTGCTGGGACGCCGGCCGGGTGGCGCTGCATGTCGACGGACGCCTGGCGGGAGAGCGCGCCAACCCCTCGCTGCCCGACCTCGACGCGGTCGAGCGCCTGTGGCTGGGGGTGAACCAGCTGGGGGCGTGCTCGTTCGCCGGCGCGCTCGACCAGGTGCAGGCCTGGGACCGCCCGCTCGCCGCCGCCGAGATCGCCCGGCTGGCCGCCCGCGGCGTCCTGCCCGACGACGGCCACCTGGTGCTCGACCTGCCCTTCGACCAGGGCGGCGAGGCGAGGGTGCGCCGGCACGCCGCGCGCCATCCCGCGCGCGATCGCCTGGCGGTGGCGCTGCCAGGCGACGGCCGCGGCGGTTTCGCGCTCGGCACGCCGGTGCCGGTGACGGTGGCGGTGCCGCCGGGCTCCGGGACCTGGCAGGTGCGCGCCAGCGTCGCCGCCCTGGCCGCGCCCGGCACCGTGCTGGTCGAGCGCAGCGCGACCCTGGCGGCGCTGCCCGACCGCCCGGCCGAGCTGGTGCTCGACCTCGCCCCTGGGCGCTGCGGGGCGCACCGCATCACGGTGGAATGCGGCAACGGCGGGGCGCCCCAGCGCAGCGTGCTGGACGTGGCGGTGACGGTGCCGCCGCCGCCGGCCTCCCCGGCCAGCCTGCTGGGCGACCATCTCGAGATGCGCGAATGGCGCGGCGCCGGCGCCGGCTGGACCCGCATCTGGCAGTACGAGGTCGGCTGGCAGCGCTGCGAGCCGCGGCCGGGGGTGTTCTTCTGGGAGCACCTCGACCGCCAGGTGGCGGAGGCGGCGGCCGCCGGGCGCTCCATCTTGCTGTGCGCGCACTTCACCCCCGCCTGGGCCAGCACCGCCCCGCCGGTGGCGGAGCTGGAGGCCGAGCTGCGCCGCCACGGCCTGAGCGCCGCCCGCGCCCAGCGCGAGGCCCCCGGCCACCGCTGCCTGTACCCGCCCCGCGACCAGGCCGACTTCCGCCGCTACTGCGCCGCGCTGTTCGCGCGCTACCGCGGCCGCATCGCCGCCTATGAGCTGCTCAACGAGCCCAATTCGCCGGAATGGCACGGCACCGCCGCGCAGTACGCCGCCCAGCTGGCGACCATGCGCGCGGTGGCGCGGGAGGTGGATCCCGCCGCCCTGGTGGTGGGCGGTTCCGGCTGCCCGGGCTACCGCGAATGGAGCGAGCGCATCGCCGAGGCGGGGGCGGCGCCGTCCATGGACGTGCTCTCGGTGCACGACTACCAATACCAGCACCCGGTGCGCTGGCTGCGCCAGGGCCTGATCGCGAGCGCGGCCGGATCGATGGCCAAACGCGGGCACACGGTGCCGGTGTGGGACAGCGAATCGGCCTTCCCCACCGCCCCGCGGGTGGCCGGCCTGCCGATGGACGACGCCGGCTACTTCCGCCACTACGGCGAGCAGGGCAGGGCGGGCGGGGTGGTGGTGCACACCGAGGCGCGCGGCGCCCGGCGCGAGGTCATGGCCCGGCTCGCCACCCTCGCCGGCGGCGCCGCGCGCGCCTTCATCCACGCCTGCTCGGCGATCCAGGACAACCGCTACCGCCAGCCCGCCACCGACAAGCAGGTGGCGTGGACGCGGCTGGCGGCGGCGCTGGCGGGCGCGACCCGGGTCGAGGCGCTCGACGCCGGCGGCGACGGCGTGCTGGTGGTGGCGGTGCATGGTCCCGCCGGCCGCAGCCTCGCCCTGATGGCCGAACAGGACGGCTCACTGCCGCTGGCCTGGCCGGACGGCGCCGCGGTGGCGGCCAGCGACGTGTTCGGCAACCCGCTGGCGCTGAGCGCCCGCGACGGCGTGCTGGTGGCGCCGGTGGGCGACAGCGTGCTGTGGCTGGAACGGGTGCCGGCCGAGGCGCGGCCGCTGCGCCTGATGGAGCTGGCCGGCGGCGGCACCCTCGCCGCCGGCACCACGCTGCGCCTGGAGCTGCGCCTGCGCAACCCGGCGGCGCGGCCGCTGACCGTGGCCCTGGCCCCGCTCTGCCCCGGTGCCGCGGTGCGCGCCGAGCCCGCCAGCCTGGTGCTCGCCCCCGGGGCGGCGGCCACCGCCGCGCTGGTGGTCGATCCCGGCGCCCAGCCGCGGCGCGGCGACCGCCGCCTGACCGTCGCCGCCCAGGTCGAGGGCACCGCCTGGAGCCTGGCCGAGCGCGAGCTGTGGTGCCCGGGCCTCGAGACCCGCCTGCCGCGCCTGGCGGCGGAGCCGGAGCCGGGAGCCGATGCCGCCGCCTGGCGCGCCGCCGGGGCGCTGGCGGGGAGCATCGACGGCGGCGGCGAGCAGGTGGTGGTGGGCCGGCCCAACCCCATGTTCCCCGACCGCGGCGGCTGCTGGCGCGGGCCGGCGGACTGCTCCGCCACCCTGCTGGCGGGCTGGACCCCGGCCGCGCTCCACCTGCGCCTGGCGGTGCGCGACGACGTGCTGGTGGCGACCCCGGCCGGGCGCGAGTCCGCGGCCTGGGGCTGGGACGCCGCCGAGGTGTTCGTCGACCTGCGCGAACCGGCCGCGCGCCAGGGCCCCGCCCTGCGCCGCAGCACCGGCACCGCCCAGGTGTTCGTGTGCGCCCCCGCCGGCACCGCCTGGGAGGCGGTGCGCACCTCGGTCCCGCGCGCCGGCACGGTGACGGTGGCGGGCCGCGCGCGCCGGGTCGAGGGCGGCTGGGAGGCGGAGCTGCGCCTGGCCCCGGTGGCGGGCACGCTGGCGTCCGGGCGCTCGCTCGGCCTCGATGTGGCGCTCGACGACGCCGACCAGGCCGGCGACCAGCCGGCGCGCATCAGCCAGCTGGTGTGGCAGGGCGGCGAGGCCAACTACCGCGACCCCGGCCTGTGGGGCGGGTTCGTGCTGGCGGGGGAGTGAGCAGGCGCAGGCACGCCGGCCCGGTGCCACGGGGGCGTGGGCGGGCAGGCATGTCTTCCCTGGGACCGCCGGGCTCCAGCCCGGCAATTCGCCATCTTGGAATCCACCCGGTCGAAGGTGAACCGATCAGGGTCGGCAGAACTGCCGGGCTGGAGCCCGGCGGTCCCAGGGGCGCGGTCCGGTGGGCCTGCGTCACATGCGGGTCTCTGCCTGGACCGGGTTCAGGCGCGGAAGCGCGTCACCAGCCCTTCCAGGTCGGCGGTCAGGCGGCGCAGCGATTCCGCCGCCTCGCGGGTGCGCACCGCGTCGGCGTCGGCGCGGCGGGTGGCCGCCGCCACCCCGGTGAGGCCGCCGGCGATATCCGCCACCGCACGGCTGGTCTCCTGCACCGAGCGCGCGATCTCGCCGGTGGTCGAGGTCTGCTGCTCGACCGCGCTGGCGATCGCCTGCTGGCCGCTGTTGATGCGCCCGACCTCCTCGCTGACCCGGCGCATCGCCGCCGCCGCCGCCGCGCTGTCGTCGCGGATGGCCTTGGTGCGCTCGCCGATGGTGCGGGTGCTCTCGGCGGTGCGCCGCGCCAGCTCCTTGATCTCGTTGGCCACCACCGCGAAGCCGCGTCCGGCGTCGCCGGCGCTGGCGGCCTCGATCGAGGCGTTGAGCGCCAGCAGGTTGGTCTTGTCGGCCACGCTGGCGATCAGCCGCACCACCTCGTCGATCGCCGAGCTGCTGGCGGCCAGGCGCGCCATCGCGGCGTTGGCGTCCTCGGCGCTGTGGGCGGTGGCGGTGGCGACCTCGAGCGAGGCGGCGGCGCCACGGCTGATCTCCTGGATGCTGGCGGTCATCTCGGTGGCGGCGGCGGCGATGGCGTTGGCGTTGGCGGTGGCGCCGCTGGCGGCGGTGCCGGCCTGCTCGCTCTTCTCGCGCCCGTCGTGCGCGCTGGCGCCCAGGCTGGCGCTGATGGTGTCGAGCTCGCCGGCGGCGGCGGCGAGCGCGCGCGCCTGCTCGCCCAGGTTGCGCACCAGCGCCTGCAGCTGGTCGGCGAAGCCGTTGAATGCCGCCGCCACCTGCGCCACCTCGTCCTGGCCGCCGGCATCGAGCCGGCGGGTGAGGTCGCCGTCGCCTTCGGCGATGGCGCGCAGGGCGGCGGCGGTGCCGGCGATCGGGCGGGCCACCGCGCGCGCCAGCAGCCACAGGGGGATCAGCGCCGCCAGGGAGGCCGCCACCGCCACCAGGGCGGCCAGGCGCAGGCCGTCACGGGTCTGCTCGGCGGCGGACCGGTGCAGGGTGGCGCCGATGCCGGCGATGCCGCTGTCGCCCTGGTCGAGGGTGCGGCGCACCTGCTCGGCGTTGGCGCGGGCGCGGGTGTCGGTGGCCAGCACCAGCGCCTCGCCCAGCACCTTGCCCTCGGCGGTCACCGCGGCGGTGGCGGCGATGGTGCCGGGGGTGCGCTGCAGGCTGGCGAGCAGGGCGGCGGGATCGCCGCCCTTGCCTTCGTCGGATCCGGCGGCGCGGGTGAGCAGCTTGCCCTTGGCGTCGCGCACGGCGGCGAACACCAGGTCGTTGTCGCGGGTGATCGCCCGGCTATAGTCGTCGAGGGCGGCGAATTCGAAGTTGCGGATCGGTTCCACCGCCAGGCGCCCGAGCAGTGCCGCCTGGGCCTCGGCCTTGCGCCGCAGGTCGGCCACCGCCTGGTCGGCGAGGCGGTCGCCGACCAGGGTGATGCTGCTGCTGCATTCCTGCTCAAGCCTTCCCAGGGCGCGCTGCTGCGAGGCCACCAGGGCGGCGGTCACCGCGGTGGCGACCGCCAGCAGCAGCAGCCCGGCCAGCAGCACGATGCGCGGGGCGATGGCGAGATTGCGCAGGCTGGGCATGGCGGTGGCCTCGGTGGAGGTGGAGCACGGGCGCGATCAGGGTTTGAAGGCGAAGTCCTTGCCCACCCCGGCCTTGCCCAGCATCCCGACGGTGTGGGCGAAGTCGGCGCCGGTGGTGGCGACGTAGCGCGCCGCGCCCAGGCTGTCCTTCACCGCCTTGGCCGCGGGCGAGGCGTCGGCCTCGAGTCCGAGCAGGGCGGCCTTGACCGCGGCCACCACCGCCGGCGCGGTGTGCCTGGCCGCCACCAGGGTGTTGTCGGGGTTCTCGCCGGCATCGGCGCCGACCTGGACCAGGCCGGGCTGCTTGGCCTTCTCCTTGTTCCACACCGCATCCTTCACGATCGCCACCTCCGCCTGCTCGCGCGCCACCGCCTCGATCGCGGCGCCGTGGCTCTTGGCGATCGCCGGCTCGACCGTCACCGCGCTGCCGGCCAGGGTGGCGCGCAGGAAGAACTCGCCCGAGGAGGCGAGGGCGCAGCAGGTCACGGTCTTGCCGGCGAAGTAGTCGGCCTTGCCGTCCCACGGCTTGGCGCCGGTGCGTGCCACCACCACCGCGCGGTAGGTGCTGACCCCGGCCGCGCTGACCGGGCGCGCCACCGGTTCGGCCAGCCCCTTGATGATCAGCACCCCGGCCACCGCCGAGCCCGCCACCATCGCCTCGACCTCGCCGGCGGTGAACTTCTGCGCCGCCGCGGCATAGCCCGGAGCGCCCTCGATCGCCACCCCGGCGATGCCCTTGGCGGTGAGATATTCCGCCAGCGGGGCGTATTTGGCGGCATCGCCCTTTTGCGCCTGCATCACCAGGATGCGGAACTGGTCGGCGGCGGCGAGGGCGCCGCTGCAGCAGGCGAGGGCGGCGATGAGGATGGTGCGACGCATGGCGGGAACTCCGTTCCCCACCATACTACAGGATGCCCAGGGCGTCAAACCGCCCTGGGCAGGATCGGCGAAGTGTGTGGTATCAGGCCAGCTTGCGCAGGAATCCGAAGATCTCGTCCTGGAA
Source organism: Planctomycetota bacterium (assembly GCA_023150565.1). Classification (GTDB taxonomy): domain Bacteria; phylum Planctomycetota; class UBA11346; order UBA11346; family UBA11346; genus JAKLKR01. The sequence goes on along the minus strand of JAKLKR010000017.1, from coordinate 7,663 downwards.
CCAGGGCAGGCCCTCGTGGCCGAAGTCGGGGTAGATGACGTGGCGCTTGGGGGCGGGGATCTTGTTGTAGGCGGCGAACTGCGATGAGGGCGGGCAGATGTTGTCCATCAGGCCGATGCCGATCAGCACCTCGGCCTTGATGCGCCGGGCGAGGAACTGCACGTCGACGTAGCCCAGGCGGGTCCAGATCTCGTCCTCGCGCTGGTGGCGGGGGTCGAAGCGGCGGAAGTAGTCGCGCACCTCCTGGTAGGCGTCCTTGGCCAGGTCCATCTCCCACACCCGCTTCCAGTCGCACAGGAAGGGGAACACCGGCGCCGCCAGGCGCAGCTGCGGCACCAGCCCGGCGCAGGCCAGGGTCAGGCCGCCGCCCTGGCTGCCGCCCATCGCCGCCAGGCGGCCGGGGTCGACCTCGGGGAAGGTGCTGACCACCCGCGCGAGCAGGGCGGTGTCGAGGTAGAGGTTGCGGTAGAGCAGGTTGCGCGGGTCGGGGTCGGACAGCCCGCGGGTGAGGTGGCCGTTGCAGGGGCTGGTGCGCAGGGTGCCGTGGTCCTGGCTCTCGCCGCCCTGGCCGCGGCAGTCGAGGCTGGCGACGCAGAAGCCTTCGCTGACCAGGCCGAGCTTGTCCTGCCATTCGCCGCCGTGGCCGGTGAAGCCGTGGAACTGCAGGATGCAGGCCGAGCGCGCCGGCCGGTTGCGCTGACGGAAGTACTTGGCGAACACCCGTGCGCCGAAGGTCGAGGTGAAGCGCAGCTCGAAGCATTCCGCCACCTTCGACTGGAAGGCGGCGGGCCTGAGCTCGATCTGCGGGTCGAGGGCGGCGATCTCGGCCAGGCCGGCGTCCCAGAAGGCGTCGAAGTCGGCAGGCATGGGGTTGCGCCCCTGGTACTGCTGGAGCTGGGCGAGCGGCATGTCGAGGGCGGGCATGGGTGGCCTCCGGTGGGGCGGCATGATGCCGTCCCCGCCGGTCCCGCCAGTGCTCGCCGCTCAGCCCGGCCGGGCGCGGCTCATCGGCCGAGCAGGGACAGCACGCCCTGGGGCTGCTGGTTGGCCTGGGCGAGCATCGAGTTCGAGGCCTGCATGAGGATGTTGTTCTTGGTGAACTCGGCCGACTCCGCCGCGAAGTCGACATCGCGGATGGTGGATTCGGCGGCGGTGAGGTTCTCGCTGGTGACGCGCAGGCTGTTGAGCCCGGTCTCGAGGGTGTTGGCCTGGAAGGCGCCGAGCTGGCCGCGCATGCTGGTGACGTCGTCGATGGCCTTGTCGATGACCTGGAGCGTGGCCTTGAAGTCGCCGTTCACCAGCGACTGGCGGCTCTTGAGCGAGGCGAGGTTCTCGATCCTGCCGGTGGTGCGGCTGTCGCCGCCAAGACCCAGATCGAAGGCCTTGACCGATTTGATGTCGACCGCGGTCTGCTGGTTGGCGTTGGCGCCGATCTGGAACAGCGCGCCCTTGTTCAGATTGACCGAGGTGGTGCCGATGGCGCCGGCGAAGGCGTTGGAGGCGTCGATGGCGATGCCGTAGCCGGCCGAGCGCAGGATCGAGGCGTCGGCGGTGTCGGCCACCAGGTTGATGGTGGTGGCGGCGCCGCCGATGCTGACGTTCGACAGGCTGGCCACGGCTTGGGTGCCGCGCGCCAGGCACGTGGTGGCGATGCTGAGCGACCCGGTGCCGGTGCCGGTGGTGGCGGCGGCCTGGGGCGAGGTCTTCACCCCCGTGGTCAGGCGCATGGTGATGTCGCCCACCGACCCGCCGACGCCGAGCTTGTTGCGCACGATCGAGCAGCATTCCTGGTCGGCGCCCGCCAGGCCCAGGGTGTAGTCGCTCTGTTGGCTGTTGATCGAGCTGAGGATGTCCGCCACCGACTCGCTCGCGCCGAAGGTGAAGTCCTTCCCCGCCACGGTGACGGTGAGGCTGGCGCCCTCGGCCAGGTAGTTGTCGGCCTTGGAGAAGAACCCGACCGCCGTCTCGCCGATGTTGTCGGTGCCGATGGCCGAGCCGCCGGCGGTGAAGGCGAAGGCCGACATCGAACCCTTGAGGAAGAAGGCCAGGTTCGAGGCGTCGGAGCTGGCGGCCAGGGCGAAGTCGCGCCCATAGGCGGTCCAATCCGACCAGTTCACCCCCGAAATGCTGGTCTTGGTCCCCGCGGTGGTGATGTTGAGGGTCGCCGCGCTGCCCTTGAAGTCCGCACGCGCCATGAGGTCGCTGCCGACGTCGAACCGGTAGACCTTGGTGGTGTCGTAGTTGTTGGCTCCCGCCAGGCTGCCATCGAGCAGCTTCTTGGTGCCGAACTGGGTGGTGGTGGCGATGCGGGTGATGGAATCGATGGCGTTGTCGAGCTCCTTCTGGTCGGCGAGCACCTGGCTGACATCGTTGGTGCCGGCATTGGCCGCGTGCAGCGCCAATTCGCGCATCTTGGTCAGCAGGCTGTTCATCTCGTCCAGCGCGCCTTCCGCGGTCTGCACCATCGACACCGCGGTCTCGCTGTTGTCGACCGCCTGCTTGAGGCCGGAGATCTGCGCCCGCATCTGCTCGCTGATCACCAGGCCGGCGGCGTTGTCGCTGGCCTTGTTGATCTTGAGTCCGGAGGACAGCCGTTCGAGCGAGCGGCCCACCGCCGCATCGTTGCGCGCGAGGTTGCGCTGGCCGTTGATCGAGGCGATGTTGTGGTTGATGCGCAGGGACATGGCCTCGATCCTGACAGCCCCCTAGGGGAAGGCTGTCTCAAGGTTCGGCAGCCCATCCGACCACTTGAGGGAAAAATCCCTTATCGTTGCCTAGTGGCGAGTGGTGGAACCCCTGGAAAACCTGCGTTCAATTACTCTAAGTTATTGTCAATCAAAAGCCTGAATGCAGGTGGCGGTAGCCGTGCCAAAAACACGACGGTCTGCCGGCACCTGCCGGCAGACCGTCGGATGCACGTACTGCTGGCGTCGTTCAGCGCGCGCCGGCGGCGACCGCTCGCGGCCAGGCGGCGTCCAGCTCCGCCCACCACGGCGCCAGGTCGACCACCTGGCCGCTGCGCTGAGCCTCGTCGATGGCCATGCAGGTGATGCCGGCTTCGAGCGCCGAGCGCAGGTTGGCGGGGAAGGGCTTGCCGTCGAGCAGGCTCGCCGCCAGGTCGACGCCCATGGCGTCGTCGGCGCCGTAGTGGCCGTGCTCCAGGCCCGGCACCGGCAGCTCCTCGGGCTGCTTCTGCACGTGGATGTCCTGGATGCGCACCTTGCTGGTGGCGAGGTCGGCCTCGAGGGTGGCCTTGGTGCCGGCGAGCAGCCAGCGCCGCTGGCCGAAGGCGCAGTGGGTGTTGCTGTGGAAGGCCATGCGCGCGCCGCCGGCGTATTCCACCACCGCCACCTGGTGGTCGACGGTGTCGGCATCGCTGTCGCACACCTTCTCGGTGGTGTTCCAGCGCGTCGGCCAGGCGTGGTAGGGGGCCTTGCCGTCGGCGTCGCGGCGCTGCTCGATGGCGGCGTTGGCGGGGGTGAAGATGTCGCGCCCGCCGAAGCTGGCGACCTTGACCGCGCGCGTGCCGGTGAAGCCCTGGTAGAGGTCGAAGTCGTGGCAGCACTTCTCCAGCAGGTAGCTGCCGGCATAGCGGCGGTAGCGGCGCCAGTCGCGCATCAGGAAGCCGCCGTGCTCGTAGCCGAGGTGCTCGTTGGTCTCCAGGCTGGTGAGCTGGCCCAGGCGGCCGGAAGCCAGCTGCGCCATCACCGCGCGGAACAGCGGCGCCGAGCGCAGCACCAGTCCGACCAGGATGCGGTCGGCGCCGTGCCTGGCCGCCAGTTTGGCCACCCGCACGGTCTGGGCGCGGTCGATCGCCACCGGCTTCTCGGTGAAGATGCGGCAGCCCGCTCCCAGCCCGGCCTCGATGAAGTCGACATGCAGGTGGTTGGGCGAGCCCACCATCAGCACGTCGGGTTTGAGCGCCGCCAGCATCGGCTCGACGGTGGCGAAGCCCTGGCCGGTGGCGATGCCCGCCTTCTCCAGGTTGGCCTTGCCGAGCGGTTCGGGGTCGGCCCAGCCGACGATGCGAACGCGGCCGGCCGAGGCCTTGACCAGGTTGCCGATGACGCACGAGATGCGGCTGCCGAGACCGGCGACGGCGATGGTGAGGGGGGTGGGCATGGGGTGCTCCTGCGTCGGCCGATTGTGCCGGCCGGGATCGCCGGTGCTGGCGGCGGCAGCCGATCAAGCTGCGATAATTCCGTTCTGAACCGGAATTTATGGTACAAGTGCCGTTGCCCGAAAAGGAGGCGAATGCCTGCCCCTGATCGGCAATCACATGTCCATGCTGTGCGGTGAAGCAGCCATCGACCGGGAGGTGACGATATAAGTCATTGTCCTGCAATGCGGCTAATCCAAACGACACGAAACGGAACAGTTTGGTCCGATTTGTGCTTATAGGCGATACACTTCTGAGACCCCCCATGCCCCGTCTGCCTTCCTTCCTGACCGTGCTCGCCTTGCTGGTCATGCCCCTCACCTGTGCCGCCGAGGACCTCGCCAAGGAACTGGCCGAACTGAAGGCCCGCCTGGCCACCGTCGAGGCCACCGCCAACAACGCCAACGCCGCCGCCACCCAGAGCGCCTTCAACCCCGGCGACAACACCTGGGTGCTGCTCTCGGCGATCCTGGTGCTGTTCATGACCATCCCCGGGCTGTCGCTGTTCTACGGCGGCCTGGTGCGCAAGCGCAACGTGCTCGGCACCATGGTGCAGTCGCTGGCGATCACCGCGGTGATCTCGGTGATCTGGGCGGTGTGCGGCTTCGGCCTGGCGTTCTCGGGCGGCTCGGCGGTGATCGGCACCGATCCCGGCTGGTTCCTCACCGGGGTGGCCTGGGGCCCCCAGGGCGTGCCCGGCCCCAACGGCGACTACGCCGCCTCGATCAGCTTCGGCTCCTTCGCCTTCTTCCAGCTGATGTTCGCGGTCATCACCCCGGCGGTGATCTGCGGCGCCTACGCCGAGCGCATGAGCTTCCGCGCCATGCTGCTGTTCAGCGTCGGCTGGCTGTTCCTGGTCTACATCCCCATCTCGCACATGGTGTGGGGCAAGGGCGGCTTCCTCAACTGGGCCCTGGGCGGGGTCATCCCCTGCTTCGACTTCGCCGGCGGCACCGTGGTCGAGACCGCCTCCGGGGTCTCGGGCCTGATGTGCGCGCTCTTCCTCGGCCAGCGCAAGGGCTACCTGAAGGAGCCGATGCCGCCCCACAACCTGCCCTTCGCCTTCGTCGGCGCCTGCCTACTGTGGGTGGGCTGGTTCGGCTTCAACGGCGGCAGCGCGCTGTCGGCCGGCGGCCTCGCCACCCTCGCCTGCATCAACACCCATCTCGCCGCCTGCGCCGCCACCGTCACCTGGCCGCTGGCGGAATGGCTGGTGCGCGGCAAGCCCACCGTGCTGGGCGCGATCTCGGGCGCGGTGGCCGGGCTGGTGGCGATCACCCCCGCCTGCGGCTGGGTGAATCCCATGGCGGCGCTGGCGATCGGCGGGGTGGCCGGGGTGCTGTGCTTCGCCGCCTGCGGCTGGCTGAAGATGGCGCTGCGCTACGACGACTCCCTCGACGTGTTCGGGGTGCACGGGGTGGCCGGCATCTGGGGCACCATCGCCACCGGGCTGTTCTTCGCCATCGACGCCAATCCCGGGCTCAAGGCCGCCAACCCCGAGCTCTACGCCGCCATCGCCGAGGGCCGCTGGCACCCGGTGGTGGGCCAGCTCGCCGGGGTCGGCATCGCCATCGCCGTGGCCGCGATCGGCTCGTGCCTGCTGCTGGCCCTGCTCAAGTACACCATCGGCCTGCGTGTCACCGCCGAACAGGAGCTGGAAGGCCTCGACCTCAGCCAGCACGGCGAGGAGGCCTACGCCGAGCGCGGCTGAACGCGCCCCGGGCGCGGAGGTTCACCGCTTTTTTTCCGCGTTCCGCTGAACCGGCGGCGGCCGGCCGCGTTCCCCTGCTCAGGAGGACGCGGCCATGGACCAGCAGCACCAGGATGGATTGGAGCAGGAGCCGGTCGATGGCATGAGGCCGGTCGAGGAGGCCGACCTGAGCCGCGGGCGCGCGCTCGGCTGGGGGGTGAGCGGCGCCACCCACGCCTGCGCGGTCCTCGCCCTGGCGCTGGTGGTGACCGGCTCCCGGCCGAAGGAGGTCGAGATCCCGCCCACCCGCACCGACCTGCAGCCGCCGGCGGCGGTCGACCTGGCCCGCCAACCGCTGCCATCAGACCTCGCCGACCGTCCCGAGATCGAGGTCACGGTGGAAACTCCGGATGCCCTGCACCCGGCGGCAGAGGACTTGGCGGTGCCCGAGGAGGTGGCCTCGATCGAATCCGACAATCCCGTCCCGGCGCCGCCCAAGGGCGAGCCGCTGGCGCGCCTCGATGCGGTGAACGGCGACGCCATCGGTTTCGCCCCGGCGATCGGGCCCGGGTCCTCGGGCGGGCCGATCGGCTTCCGCAGCGATGGTGCGGGCAAGAAGCGGGTCGGGGCCAAGAACGGCAGCACCCGGGGCGGGGTCGATGCGGTCAAGCGCGCGCTGCGCTGGCTGGCCCGCCACCAGTCGCCGGACGGCCGCTGGGATGCGGTCGAGTACTGGAAGAACTGCGCCGACACCGCGCGCTGCGAGCCGGGCAAGAACCAGGCCGGCGACACCACCGCCGCCCTTACCGGCTATGCCCTGCTGTGCTTCCTCGGCGACGGCTACGACCATCTTACCCCCAGCACCTTCCGGCCCCAGGTCAAGCGCGGCATCGAATGGATGCTCGCCCACCAGTCGGCGGACGGCAGCTACGGGCCGCGCAACTACGAGCACGCCATCGCCACCATGGCCATGGCCCAGGCCCTGGCGATGGGTGGTTCCGGCGACGGCCGCCTGCGCAAGTCGGTCGAGCGCGCGGTGCAGGTCATCACCGAGCGGCAGAACCGCGAGGGCGAGGCCGGCACCAGCCAGTCCAAGGGCTTTGGCTGGGACTACGTCAAGGCCACCGGCCGCAACGACGCCTCGGTCACCGGCTGGAACGTGATGGCGCTCAAGAGCGCGCTCACCGCCAACATCGACACCACTCCGCAGCTCAAGGGTGCGCGCGACTGGCTGGCGGGGGCCTGGCGTGCCGCCAACCCCGGCGGCAATGGCGCCAAGGGCTGGAAGGAGATCACACCCTACGACCAGTCGCGCTTCCCCTACACCTGGAACGCCGCCAGCGGCAAGGTCGAGATGAGCGAGCGCCCGGCCACCGCCTACGCCGGGGCCCACTCGATGGAACCGGTGGCGATGATGTGCGCCGCCTTCCTCGGCGGCCTGCAGGGCGACCCCATGGTCGAGAGCCTGGCCAACACCGTGGTGCAGCACCAGCTGCCCACCACCTGGCCCTGCAACACCTACTACCTCTACTACAACACCTTCGGCATGTTCCAGGTCGGCGGCCAGCGCTGGGAGAAGTGGAACCAGGCGGTGCAACCGATGCTGGTCAAGGCCCAACGCACCGACGGCTGCTCAGAAGGCAGCTGGGACTGGGAGGGGACGGCATTCCATGGCCACGACACCGGGCGGGTGCTCTCGACTGTTTACTGCTGCCTGAGCCTGGAGGTGTACTGGAGCTACCTGCGGGTGCGCGAGCAGAAGCACTGACGCGGGTTGGGCAGGCGGCGAAACCCGCCTCCGAAAGCAGGACGGC
>JAKLKR010000179.1 GCA_023150565.1 Planctomycetota bacterium | reverse complement strand
TTCACCCGCCCCAGGCTGAGCTTGTCCCAGCCCCGGAAGCCCTGCTCGAAGCCCGGGTTCAGCACCAGGTTGCGCCCGGCCGGCCGGGGCAGTTCGAGGCTGCCGTAGTCGACCCCGGCATGGACCGCGCCCGCGGCCACCCCGAAGTCGCCCAGGCGCACCGCCACCGCGGCCTGGGTCGCGCTGATCTGGCCGGTGACATCCACCACCCCGCCGCCCGGGCGGGCGGCGATGCGGCGGTCGTTGACCGCCACGCTGCCCACCCCGCTGAACTCGAGGTCGATGCGCCCCGGCAGCGACGTGGCCAGCGACACCCGCCGCGGCAGCCCGTTCCACAGCGGCACCACCTGGTCGACGGGGGCGTCGAGCGCGGCGATGGCGAACTCCTGCCCGTCCACGCTCAGGGCGCGACCCTGGTGCAGCGGGCGCGGCCCATGGTACGAGATCGCCAGGAGCGCCCTGCCCGCCAGCGCCGGCCCGCCCTCCTGGCGGAACTCCAGCTGCAGGGCGCCGTCGTCGAGCAGGCGCATAGCCCAGGCCACCGGCACCGGCGGCTGGCCCTCGTCGAGCGGGATGCCGCCGCGAATGGTCACGCTGCGCGCCGCGGCATCGACCTTCAGCTCGCGGCCGACCAGGTTGGCGGCGCACATCCAGCGCTTGTCGCGCTCGCGGGTGATGGCCAGGTGCAGCCCGGTGCTGCCGCCGGCGCCGGTCAGGTTCAGCTCGCCCTTGCTGTTGAACTCCGCCCGCAGCGGCCCGACCAGCACGGTGCCGTCAGGCTGGAAGGCGGCCTCGCTCGCGGCCAGGGCGGCGGCGGCGAGCAGGACACAGGCGGCGCGCAGGAGGTGCATGGGTCACTCCACCAGGATGGCGGCGGGGAACAGCTCGGGGTGCTGGTGCGGCTCGGTGCCGGCCGGGGTCATGGTCAGGGCGCGCTTGCGGAAGTCGCGGTCGCGGTCGTTGATCAGCAGGGCCAGGCCCAGCACCGCGCCGGCCTTGAGCTGCACCGGCTGGATCTCGCGCAGCGGGAAGGCCAGTTCGTAGACCGTCACCCCGTCGCCGCGCTTCACCGCCGCGCGCACCCCCGGCACCGGTCCGGTCTTGAGGAACGCCACCTGCTGCTCGGGGGCGGTGTCGCGCAGCGCCCCCACGCTGCCGTCGGCGCGCGGCCACAGGCGGAAGGCCTGGTCGTCGTTGCCGTAGCCGGGCAGGCCGCGGGCACGGGCGTCGCCCCAGGCGTCGAGATAGAGCTGCACGCTGTCGCCCTGCCACGAGCGCGACGGCTCCTCGATGGGGTCGTGCACGTCGTCGCGCACGCTCAGGCCGAGGTAGAGGTGGCCGGCGTCCCAGCCCAGCGACAGCTCGGCCGAGAGGTCGGCGGACCCCTTCCAGGGCACCCCGGCGGGATGGGCCTCGCGCTCGGCCGGGAACAGCGGCTGGTACTCCATCAGGCGGTGGGGGATCGCCACCCGCGCGCTCGCCGGCCATTCGCCCAGGTCGCCGTCGATGGCGGGCGGGGCGGCCAGGCGGCGGATGGGCAGCGAGTCGAAGGCGGTCTGGAGCGGCTTGCCGGGCGCGGTCCCGGCGCGGGTGAAGGCGATGGTGGACGACACCGGGGCGAGCTGCCCGGGCACCACCGTCACCGGCACCGCCACCGTGGCGGTGGCGCCGGGGGCAAGCACCTCGTCGCGGTCGCACAGCACCTGGCCGCCGGCGCCGGTCACCACCAGGCGGCCGCGCTGCTCGCCGTCGAGCAGGTTGCGCACCGAGGCCTCGGCGCGGTCGGGGGCGGCGAGGGCGAGGGTGGCGTGCACCTGCTCGACCCCGCCGGCGGGGAAGGTGCCGGCGTCGAGCGCCGAGAGCAGGGCGGCGCGGTCGCGGCTGCGCAGGAACTGCGGTTCGGGCAGGATGGCGAGATCGGCGGCGGCGGGCAGCACCTCGCCGTCCATGGCGATGCGCTCGCAGCCGGCGGGCAGGCCGGGCAGGCGCAGCACCGGGGCGGTGCCGACGCCCTTGTCGCGCCCGGCGTCGCAGCTCCACAGCGCCGCCACCGTGCCGCCGTGGCGGTCGTCGAACACCAGGCAGCGCACCCCGCGACCGTAGCCGACGCGGCGGATGAAGGCCGAGTCGCCGAGCAGGTCGGCGAGGGTGTGCGAGGCGAAGAACAGCGCACTGGGGGTGAAGGCGTGGTCGAGGGTGCGGTTCGAGCGCGGGAAGCCCCAGTCGACCGAGTTCTTCACGCGGTCGGCGTGCTGGAGCATGACCAGCCAGGTGCGCATGGTGTAGGCGGTGGCGATGCGTTCGCCCCAGGCGCAGGCGTAGCTGAGGGTGGGCACGCGGAAGTGGTCGGAGGAGCAGCCCGCGTGGGGATCGAGGCGCAGCGCCGGCACCTGCCAGGGCTGGTGGTAGATGCCCTCGGTGAACCAGATGTCGCCCTGGTAGCCGTGGCGGTCGAGCACCGCCATGAAGGCGCGCAGGTGCTCGTCGAGGTCGGGCTCCTCGGGCCGGCCGCGGTAGGAGTGGATGGCGGCCAGGTCGGTGCAGTCGGTGCCGCCGGCGGCATAGAAGGCGTCGATCAGGGCGATGCCGGTCGAGGGGTACATGGTCGAGCAGTCGGGGGTCATCACCCGCAGCGCGGGATCGGCGCGCTTGATCCCGCGCCAGGCGGCGCGGTGCAGCTCGACGAAGGCCTTCATGCGCGTCTCGCGCTCGGCGCTCATCATCAGCAGGATGTGGCTGGCCCCGGCGTCCATCTCGTTGAAGGTCTTCCAGTGGCGGATGGTGGGGTTGGCCTTGGCCTTCTCATAGCAGAGCTGCTCGATGCGGGCGAGCTGGGCCGGGGTCAGCTGGTGGTAGTCCTTGCGCAGCTCGACCTTCCTGCCGTCGAGGACGACATTCTCGCCGCCGTCGAAGATGGCGCTGTAGAGGTAGACCCCGTGCGCGGCGAAGGCCTGCTGCATGCCCGCCGGGGCGGGGTCGAAGACCACGTGCGAGCCGATGCCGGCGCGCTGGAAGAACGACGCCCAGCGGTCCCAGGCGCCGTAGCGGCTGTCCATCGCGCCGCCGGCGAAGAGCAGGTGGTGGGCGCGCCGCTCGGCCAGCCGGGGCGCGATCGCCAGGCGGTGGAAGTCGCGGTCGCGGAAGCCGTCGGGGCCCTCGACCACGGTCTCGACCACGGTCATGCCGCGCGGCAGGCCCTCGGCCCAGGGCAGATCGATGCGGCAGCCGCCGGCGGCGTCGAGGGTGAAGGGCAGGCGCTGGGCGGCGCGCTCGCGCCCGTCGAGGGCGCGGGCGGTGACCGCCACCGTGCCGGCCAGGCCGGGGGTGCCGTCGAGGCGCAGCGCGGCCGCTGCGGCCTTCTCCAGCAAGTTGCCGGCATCGGCGCTGACCAGGGTGGCGGTGACCGGCTTGCGCACGAAGGCGGTGGGTTCGCCGCCGGCCTGCACCTGCACCGCGTCGACGAACAGCCGCGCCCCCGCCGGGTTGTTGCCGGCGGGTGCGAAGCCGATGCCGATCATGCGGTTGGAGGCGGTGAAGGTCATCACCTGGCGGCTCCAGGCAGTGCCCAGCTTGACCTGGCCGCCGCAGTCGAACCTGGGCCATTCGGCGGTGTGGCTGGCGACATCGAGGGTGCAGCCGACGCGGTCGGCGCGGGCCTGGAAGCTCAGCACATAGGGCTTACCTGGCTCGACCGCGATGCCGAAGGTGGCGAGGTGCACCGGCACCACCCCGGGCTCGGTGATGATCTCCAGACAGCGGCGGCCCTCCTGGGCGCCCTCCTCGCTGATGCGGTAGAAGTCGGGGACCTGCGACTGCTTGATCCCGCATTGGCCCAGACTGAGGTAGTACCAGGAGCGCAGTCCCTGCTCGAAGCCGGGGTTCTGCACCAGGTTGCCGCCCCAGGTCGAGGCCATCGCCAGGGCGCCGAAGTCGGTGCCGGCGACCACGTTGGCGGCGTCGGAGGCCGCCATGGGCGCAGCCAGGGCCGAACCCATGGCCAGCGCAGACAAGTGATGCAACCAGGACATAGGACCTCCGGGGAAAGATATGACGTTATACCTGGCAGCTTCACCTGCGTTGACCCGCAACGACCGTGGCACACGCCAGCCATGCCCACCCTGATATGGCTTTTTCCTATGCAGGAAAGACCACCCTGGACCTTTCCATGGCCGGAACCGGTGACTCTTCCAGGACCATGCAGGCCCTGATGGACCTGCAGGGGCTGATCCAAAGCATCTCGCAGAACCGCCGCAATGGCGTGCTGACCGTCAGCCAGGGTGCCGAATTCCGCCGCCTGCGCTTCAACGCCGGCAACATCGTCGCCCTCACCGGCCAGCGCCCCGACCAGTTCACCCGCGCCCTGTGCTGGGCCGGGGTGGTGACGCGGGCGCAGATCAACACCGTCATCCAGACCCTGGGCGAGACCGCCGGGCCGGAAGACCTGCTCAACAAGCTGCTCGCCGAGCGCATCATCGCCCCCGAGGCGGTGCTCGATGCCCTCGACTGCATGATCGAGGAGGAGATCACCCTCATCCTGGGCTGGAAGAACCCCCAGATCACCTTCTCGGACAACGGCGGCGCCGCCGACACCTTCGCCGAGGCCCAGATCAAGGTCGGGGTGTCGATCGCCCCCGGCGGCCTGCTGCTGGAAGGCATGCGCCGCCAGGACGAACTGGGCACCGTCGCCCCGCTCATCCCCCACCAGTGGGACACCCTGGTGCGCGACCCGGCGGTGGCCCAACCCGACACCCTCAGCGCCGACGCCCGCCTGCTGCTGGGCGAGTGGCGCGACGGGGTGGTGAGCGGATCGCTGTTCGAGCACCCCCGCCTGCCGCCCTTCCGCGCCACCATGGCGGTGGCGCTGCTGCGCCGCACCGGGGTGGTGCGCATCTCGACCGCGCAGGAGCTGCTGGTCCAGGCCGACGCCGCCAAGGCCGCCGGCACCCTCAAGAAGGCCCTCGGGCTCTACCGCCACGCGCTCGAGCTCGGCCAGGACGTGCCGCGCGTGCACCTGCAGATCGCCGAACTGGCGGAGCGCTTCGGCGACCGCGCCGGCGCCGCCCAGGCCTGCCTGGCCGCCGCCGCCCAGCTCAGCGATCCCGCCGCCGCCGCCCAGGCCCTCTCCACCGCCCTGCGCCTGGGCGCCGACCGCGAACAGCCGCTCAGCCAGCTGGTCGCCATCCACATCCAGCTCGACCAGAGCGACCAGGCAGTGAGCTGCCTGCTCGAACTGGCCAAGATGTACGAGAAGCGCCGCTCGTTCGAGCAGGCGATCCAGGCGGTGCGCGAGGCCCAGGAGCTGGGTGCCGACCCGGCCGCGGTGGCGCTGCTGCTGGCGCGGGTGGCGGTGGCCCAGGGCGACAGCGAGCAGGCGGTGCTCCAGCTCGAGGTCGCCGCGCGCGCCTTCCACGAGAGCGAACGCCTGGACGAGTCGGTGGCGGCGTGGAAGGAGCTGCTGCGCCTGGCCTCCGGCCGCTGCGACTACGCGATGGAGTGCGCCGAGCTGATGATGTGGACCGGCGACCGCGCCGGGGCGGTGGTGGTGCTGCGCGCGACCCTGGGCAAGCAGCCGGCCGACGCCAGCGAGGACTCGCTGCTGCCGATGTACGAGCTGCTGGCCAAGCTCGACCCCTCCGACGTGTCGGCACACGACTGGCTGGCCAAGGCCTACGAACGCCGCCGCGACCGTGACGGCGCCACCGCCCAGCTGCGCCTGGCCGCCGCCGCCCAGGAGAAGTCCGGCGACCACCGCCGCCTGGTCGAGACCCTCGAACGCATCCTCGAGCTGGACGGCCAGCAGGCCGACATCCTCGACTGGATGGCGCGCGCGCGCATGGAGCTGGGCCAGGACGGCGCCGCCGCCCAGGCCTGGGCCAAGGCCGCCGACCTCACCCTGGCGCGCGGCGGGCGCAAGGAGGTGCGCGCGATGCTCGAAGGGGCGGTGCAGCGCCTGCCGGGCTCCTCCGGCCTGCGCCTGCGCCTGGCCCAGATCGCCAACCGCGACGGCGACCGCGAATCGGCGCTCAAGCACTTCCGCGCCGCCGCCGACCTCGCCAGCGGCAGCGGCGAGCTGGCGGTGGCGCGCGACGCCCTGCTCCAGCTCTCGCGCCTGCGCCCCGACGACGTGCTGGTGCGGGTGCGCCTGGTGGAATGCACCGACGCGATCAAGGGCCCCGACCTCGACCGCATCCTCGCCGAGCTGGTGCGGGTGGCGATCCGCACCAACAACCTCGGGCTGGCGCTGGAGCATGCCCGCCGCCGCGTCGACCTCGGCGGCGACGAGCTCAACTGGGAGGCGCGCAGCGAGCTGGTCGAGCTGCTGCGCCGCACCGGCGACCACAACGCCGAGCTGATCGCCGGCCGCGACCTGGTCGGACGGGTGCTGGCGAGCGGCGACAACGACCACGCGGTCGAGCTGCTCAGCCGCCTGGTCGCCAGCCATTCCAAGGACGCCGACCTGGTGCTGCAGCTGGCCGAGGCGCACAACGCCCTCGGCAACGCCGGCGAGGCGGTGCGGCTGTTCCGCCAGTCGGTGTGCCTGCTCCAGGTCGACAACCGCCTGACCGACGCCAAGACCACCCTCGGCTCGCTGATCCAGATCGACGAGGAGGCCGAGGCGGTGGCGATGGCGCGCACCTGGCTCGACGCCGGCCAGATCGTCGACTGGGAGAAGATCCGCATGGAGCTGGCCCAGCGCCGCCGGCTCGAACGCGGCACCGACGGCCTGCGCCGCCCGCCCACCGACCGCTCGGGCAAGCCCGGCACCGGCAACGCGCAGCGTCCCAGCACCGACCGCGCCGGCACCGACCGCGCCGCCACCGAGCGCGCCGGCGCCTCGGCCCGCCTGCGCCCGGCCACCAGCGTGCGTCCGCCGCCACGGCCCGACACCGACGCTCTGCGCCCCAGCACCGACCGCACCCCGCGCCACGGCACCGGCCGCCAGGCGCCGGAACCGGACCGCAGCCAGGGCACCGACCGCGCCGACGGGGTGGGCACGGACCGGCTGTAACCGGCCACGGCGGAAGCCGGACAGTCGTCCACCGTCCCCACCGTCCGCGAGGCTCCCATGTCCTTCCGCCGCCTGACCCGCTCCCTGCTCGCCGCCGGGCTGGCCACCACCCTCGCCGCCGCCGAGCCCGCCCCGCTGGCGAGCATCCAGGTCGCGGACGCCCAGCGCCTGCTGCAGCACTGGAACGCCGGCCCCTTCGCCCGCGCCTGGCAGGACCCGGCGGTGGCGCCGCTGCGCGCCTGGCTCGACCGGCGCATGCCCGAGGTGGTCGCCCAGGTGGGGTTCGACCCCTTGGCGGTGATCGCCGCCAGCGCCAGCTGCCGGCTGGTGGTCACCGGCCTCGGCACCGCCGAGGACCAGCGCCTGCAGTACCACCTGCAGGCCGATCTTGGGGCCAAGGCGGCGGCGGTGTTCGCCGCCATCGCCAAGCACGGCACGCCGGTGGCGATGGACGGCTGCGACGGCGCCGTCGACCTCGGCAGCGGTGCGGACGCCATGCGGGTGATGCTCAGCGGTGGACGCTGGCTGGTGGCCACCCCCGCCGACCGCGCCGATCCCCGCCCGCAGCCGGTGGCCGGCAGCACCGACCTCGACCTGCGCCTCGACGGCCCGGTGCTCGCCGAGCACCTGCTGGGCCTGATGCGCGGAGGCCCGCCCGCCAAGCGCCCCGGCGCGGAGGCCGAGGCGTTGCTGCGCCGCGTGCTGCCCCTGGCCACCTGCCGCACCGACCTGGTGCCGGACGGGTTCTCGTCGGCGCTGACCGTGTCCGGCACCTGGCAGTGGCTGCGTCCGGTCGATCTGCGCCTGCTCGAACGCCTACCGCCTTCGGTCAACGACTGCAGCGCGGTGGCGATCGACGGTCCGGCGCTGTGGCAGGACCTGGGCGCCCCGCTGCTGGCGGTGCTCGCCCAGTACGAGCCCGGGCTCAAGCCCGACCAGGCCCTGGCCCGCCTCGGCGCCGCCACCACCTGGGCCGACCTGGTGCAGGGCTCCACCGGCACCTGGATGCTGGCGCAGAGCGCCGGCATGCCGCTGCCTGGCTATTCGCTGGTCGTGCCGCGCTCCCCCGCCATCGACGCGGTGGTGGCGGCGCTGGTGCGCCAGGGCGGCGGCGAACTCCCCCCCGAAGGCGAGTCGCTGCCCATCCCGCTGGGCAAGGGCGTGCCCGTGATGCTGTCGCTGGCGCGCGACCGCGGCCACTGGCTGGCCACCACCGACACCGCCATGCCGGCGGTCTGGCTCGGCCAGGGCGGGGCCGGCTGGAACACCACCCCGCTCGGCCGCCTGGCGCTGGAAAAAGCTGGCACCGGCGCCTGCGCCCTGGCGGTGAGCGACACCGGGGCCCAGCTGCGCAGCCTCGGCTCGACCCTGGGCATGCTGCTGTCCGGTGCCAAGGAGCTGTCGCCCGCGGAACGCCAGGCGGTCATCGCCCTGGTCCAACGCCTGGCCGCCCTGGCCAAGCCGGGCTGGAGCGTCCTGCGCCATGCCGGCGACCACCTCGAAGGCGACAGCGTCGGCCTGACTGGCGGCAGCGCCAATCTCGGCCTGGTGGCGGTGGCGGCAGGCATGGCCCTGCCGGCGATCAACCATGTGCGCGAAAGCGCCAGGAAGGCCGCCAGCGGCAACAACCTGCGCCAGCTCGCCCTGGCCACCATCGTGTGGGCCAACGGGCACGACGGGGCCTTCCCCCCCAGCCTGGCCAGTTTGGACAAGCATGGTGTGAGCGACAAGCTCCTGCGCAGCCCGGCCGCGCCTGAGCGTGCCGACGCCTACCTCTATGTCCGCCCCAGCCCCGACGGCACCTCGCTGCAACCGCTGATCGTCGAGGATCCCGCGGTATGGCGCGGCAAGGGCTGCATGGTGGTCTATTGCGACGGCCACGTCGGCTGGCTCGACCGCGCCCGCGCCCAAAAGACCTGGGACGAGGCCAAGCGCCTGGCCGCTTTGCCGGCCGCCGCCGCCGGCGGGATCAGGCCCGAGGACTGGGAAGGCGCCATCGGCCCGGTGCGCACGCGGATGGCGGCCCCACAGGCGGCGGAACCGGCGGCGGAGCCCGCCAGCGCCGGCGCTTCATTCTAGCCTCTCAGCCGAACAGCTTCACCGCCTTGTGCAGCCCGGCCGCCAGGCGGTCGAGATCGGCGCGGGTGGTGTAGCAGCCCAGGCTGGCGCGCGCGGTGGCGGGCACCCCGAAGCGCGCCATCACCGGCTGGGCGCAGTGGTGGCCGGCGCGGATGGCGACGTTTTCCATGTCCAGCACCGCGGCGATGTCGGCCGGGTGGGCGCCGGGCAGGGTGAAGCTCAGCACCCCGGCGCGCTCGGGCGCGGTGCCGATGCGGCGCAGGCCCGGCACCTGGGCCATCAGGCCCTCGGCGTAGGTGAACAGGTCGTGCTCGTGCGCCGCCACCGCCTCCAGGCCGATGGCCATCAGCCACTCCAGCGCGGTGGCGAGGGCGATGGCCTCGACGATCGGCGGGGTGCCGGCCTCGAAGCGCGCCGGCGGGGCGGCGAAGGTGGTGCGCTCGAAGCTGACGCGCTCGATCATCTCGCCGCCGCCGCGCCAGGGCGGCATCGATTCCAGCACCTCGCCGCGCCCCCACAGCACGCCGATGCCGGTGGGGCCGTAGACCTTGTGGCCGGAGAACGCGAGGAAGTCGCAGCCCAGGGTGGCGACGTCGAGGGGCACATGCGGCGCCGACTGGGCGGCGTCGATCAGCACGGTGGCGCCCGCGGCCCTGGCCTTGGCCGCCAGGCGGCGTACCGGGTTGACCGTGCCCAGGCTGTTGGCGATGTGCACCAGGCCCACCAGCTTGACCCGGCCCGAGGCGAGCAGGCGGTCGAAGGCGGCCTCGTCCAGGCTGCCGTCGTCCAGCAGCGGGCAGGCCACCAGTTCGGCGCCGGTGATGGGCGCGGTCACCTGCCAGGGCACGATGTCGGCGTGGTGCTCCATGCCGGTGACCAGCACCTGGTCGCCGGGCTTGAGGCGGCTGCGCCCCCACGACCACGCCACCAGGTTGATGGCGTCGGTGGTGCCCATGGTGAACACCACCTCCTTGGCATCCGCATTGAGGAAGCGGGCCACGGTGGCGCGGGCGTCCTCATAGGCCTGCGTGCTGGCCACGCTGCGGCGGTAGAGTCCGCGGTGCACGGTGCCGTAGGCCGGCCCCAGCCAGCGCGCCACCGCGTCGAGCACGCAACGCGGCTTCTGGGTGGTGGCGGCGGAATCGAGGTAGGCGAACGGCTTGCCTTCGCGCGCGTCGTCGAGCCCGGGGAATTGCGCGCGGATGGCGTCGACGTCGTAGCTCATGCGATCCCCAGCTCGTGGCGCGCCAGGGCCCGCGCCTGGTCGAGGACCATGCGCCCGGCCACCGCGTCGAGGTGGCCGCGGGTCAGCAGCGGCGCGGCGGCGGCCAGCGGCAGGCCGCGCATGCGCAGGTAGAGCAGCTCCTCGGGCGGCAGCTGGCCGACGGTGACGCCGTGGGCGGCCTTCACGTCGTCGGCGCGGATGTCGAGCTGGGGCCGCGCGTCGGCGCGCGCCTCGGGCGAGAGCAGCAGGTTGCGGTCCTGCAGCTCGGCCTCGCTGCCGTCGGCCCCGGGCGGCATGTGCACGCAGCCGTCGAAGCCTGCCAGCGAGCGCCCGGCGAGCACGGTGCGGATCATCTGCCCGCTGCGCGTGCGCCCGGCGTGCACCACCCGGGTGTGGCGGTGGGCCTGGGCCTCGCCGTCGAGACGGTCGACGGTGGCGATCGCGACCTCGGCCCCGGCTGCGGCCAGATCGACCGCCAGGGCATGGCGCACCAGCGCGCCGCCGCGCCCGGCGGCGGTCCAGGCCAGGCGCGCATCGCGCTCCAGACGGACGCGGGCGTGCACCAGCAGCTGGCCGGCGACGCCGGTCTGCACCTCGTCGACCGACAGGCTGGCGCCGGCGCCCAGCACCGCCTCGATCTGCACGCTCGAGCGGCCCGGCCCGGCATGGATCAGGGCCAGGCGCGCCTGGGCGCCCGGCGCCACGCGCAGCAGCAGCACCCAGCCGGCGCTGCCGCCGGCGATCGAGCGCAGCGCCAGCGGCGCGGCGGCGCCGGCGGCCTCCAGCACCTGCACCGAGCCGGCCTCGGCCAGCGGCCAGCAGGCGGTGGCCGAGGCGGCGCGGTCGAGCCCGTCGTGCAGGACGGCGACCTCGGCGGCATCGGGCAGGCGCAGGCGCCAGCCGGCACCCCAGTCGCCGCGCACCGCCGGCACCCCGTCGGCGAGGTCGAGGCACGCCCCCTCCCAGCCCGCCGCCCCCCCGGGTCCGCCGGCGGGCGCGGCCGCCAGCGGCTGGCAGCGCACATAGCGCCAGTCCTCGAGCGCGGGGGTGGGCAGGCCCAGCACCTGGGCGCGGGCGCGCGCGGCGGCGCGCAGATCGGCGAGCAGCGGGTCGACCATGGTCAGCGCCGGTCGATCCAGCCGTAGCCTTCGCGGTCGAGGCGGGTGGCGAGCTCGAAGCCGCCCGAATCCACGATGCGCCCCTCCGACAGCACGCTCAC
>JAKLKR010000178.1 GCA_023150565.1 Planctomycetota bacterium | reverse complement strand
ACGACCCCGCCGCCCTGGCCGGGGCGGCGGAGCGCCTGGAGACCGCCATGCGCGCCCTGCCCGAGCTCGCCGGGGTGTCGCCGGCGGCGGCCGCGCGCGTCCCCGCCCTGAGCGTGGTCCCCGATCCCGAGGCGGCGGCGCGCGCCGGGGTCGACGCCGCCGGCATCGCCCGCACCCTGCTCATCGCCACCCGCGGTGGCGACGAGCAGTCGCTGCCCCAGGTGGCGGTGGGCGGGCGGCTGCTGGGGGTGCGCTCGGAGGCGGCCTGCGCGACGATCCCGCGGCGATGGCCGCCCTGCGCGTGCCCGCCACCGCGGGCAGCGTGCCGCTGGGGGCGGTGGCGGCCCTGCGCTGGGAGGACGGCGCGGGCGCGATCGAGCGCCACGACCGCCGGCGCCGGGCGGCGATCGCCGCCGACCTCGCCCCGGGCGCCACCCTCGGCACCGCCCTGGCCGCGATCGAGGCGCTGCCGGCCTGGCGCGACCTGCCGCCGGGGGTGAGCCCGTCGGCCACCGGCGACGCCGAGGTGATGGGCGAGCTGTTCGCCGGCTTCGCCGCCGCCATGGGACTGGGGGTGCTGTGCGTGTACCTGGTGCTGGTACTGCTCTACCGCGACCCGGTGCACCCGCTCACCATCCTGGTGGCGCTGCCGCTGTCTCTGGGCGGGGCCGCCGCCGCGCTGCACCTCGGCGGCCTGGCCCTCGACCTCTCGGCGCTGATCGGCCTGCTGATGCTCATGGGCCTGGTGTGCAAGAACTCCATCCTGCTGGTGGACGAGGCGCTGCAGCGCCGCCGCGACGGCCTGGAGCGCGCCGAGGCGCTGGTGGCGGCCGGGCTGGCCCGCGCCCGCGCCATCATCATGACCACCCTGGCGATGGTGGCGGGCATGCTGCCGATCCTGGCCGGGTTCACCCCCGACGCCGCCTTCCGCGTGCCGATGGCGGCGGCGGTGGTGGGCGGGCTGCTGGCCTCGACCGCGCTCAGCCTGGTGGTGGTGCCGGTGGCCTTCACCGTCGCCGACGACCTGCGCGCCTGGGCCGCCGCCCGCGCCCGCCGCCTGGTCGGGGGGCCGGAGCCGGAGGACCTGCTGCCGGCCGGCGCTGGCGGCGACGGCGCGGTCCCCACCATGCCGCGCCCATGACCCCCGCCCAGCTCGCCTTCCTCGAACTGCTGGTGACGCGCCAGGCCCTGCGCTTCGGCGACTTCACCCTCAAGTCCGGGCGCAAGAGCCCCTACTTCATCAACACCGGCTGCTTCCACATGGGCGGCGATCTCGAACGCCTGGGGGCGGCCTACGCCGCCACCATCCGCGCCGCCTTCGGCGACGGCATCCAGGTGGTGTTCGGGCCGGCCTACAAGGGCATCCCGCTGGCGCTGGCCGCGGCCGCCGCCTACGAGCGCCTGGTCGGCCGCCCGGTGGGCTGGACCTATGACCGCAAGGAGGCCAAGGACCACGGCGACGGCGGCCTGTTCGTCGGCCATCCCCTCGCCGCCGGCACCCGGGTGGCGATCGTCGACGACGTGCTCACCGCCGGCACCGCCATGCGCGAGACCCTGGCCAAGCTCCGCCCCATCGGCGTCGAGGTCGCCGGCGCGGTGGTGGCGGTCGACCGCCAGGAGAAGGGCCGCGGCAACCGCACCGCGGTCGAGGAGCTGGAGCAGGAATGCGGCATCCGGGTGGCGCCGATCCTGCGCATCAGCGAGGCCGCCGACCACCTCGAGCGCCAGGTGGTGGCCGGCCGCCGCTTCCTCACCGCCGAGGACGCCGCGCGCATCCGCGCCCACCTCGCCCAGGCCGGCTAAGCCTCGAAAGAGCAGACTGATCACCGCCACGACGCCACGACGCCACGAGAAGATGGCTTATGGAGATCCGCCCTGTTCACCCTTTGGGTGAGAGGGTGATTCGATGCAGGCTCATGTCCGGCCGTGGCGTCGTGGCGTCGTGGCGGTCGAATCACCGGAATTCGGCTGACCCGAGCGCCAGGCCCCGCTACCGCCCGCGGTCGGCGAGCATGTACCCGAGCATCGCGCGCAGGTAGCTGGTCGCGACCGGGTCGCGGCCGTACCGGCTGACGGCCAGCGGCTGCGACAGGAACACCTTCCCCCGGCCGACCGGGACCTCGCCGGCCACCATCCCGAACAGCAGCGGGTCGGGATCCCGCCAGGTGCGGTTGGCGCCGCTGACGATGGTCCCCGCCGGCATCGGCACCACCAGGGTGCGGTAGACCGCCTTGGCGCTGTTGTCCGCATGGCCGGGGTGCTCGACCGTGCGGCCGTTCCACAGCTCCCAGCAGTCCGCGGCTAGGCCGCCCACCGCCGCATGCCCGGGATCGATCAGGTCGGCGAACAGCATCGGCCCGGCGGCGGCGAAGCGGTGCCCGGCCAGGAAGGGCACCGGCCCCGGCTTCGCCTGCTCGCAGCAGACGATGCGGCCGCCGCCCTCCAGCCACGCCCGCAGCAGTCCGGCATCGCGGGCCGACAGGCTCTCGACCGCGTCCGGCCCGATGACCAGGGCCTGGAAGTCCGCGATCCGCCCGGCGCCATCCACCGGGGTGTACGGGATGCCGAGATCGCCAAGGATGGCCCGTACCGCCCCCGCCCCGCCATCCGCACGCTCGATCAGGGCGGTGGCCAGGCTGCGGGGCGGACCGCCCGCGGCCGCACCCAGGACGATGATGGGGGTGGCGGATTCATGGACCACCGCGTCCCCGCGCCGCAGGCGGGCCAGCACCGCGTACCTGCCTGGGGCCAGGTCGGCGGGGAGGTCGAGGGACATCTCCCGGCGGATGCGCGTGCAGGCGGGCAGCGGCGGCAGGGCCGCCCGGGTGCTGGCGGCGCGCTCGCCGCCGGCCGCGTCGGCCAGCACCAGCTCCAGCGCCAGGCCGGCCTCATCCAGACCATACTGCTCGTTGAGCACCGCCAGGCGCGCCGCGATGCGTCCACCCGGGCTGTGGTGGCGGTCGATCAGGTCGCTGAAGACGGCCAGCGGCGCCAGGCTGCGCCTGATCGCCTGGAACTCGCGGCTGGCCCGCGCCTTGCCGACGAGCTCGCCCTTCACCCGGCTCTCGGTCAGGAAGGCGCCGTCAGGCTCCAGCCCCCAGTCGGTGAAATCCACCCGGGTGGTCATCAGCCCGGCGTGGAAATCGGTGTCCCGGCGCAGCCGTTCGAGGAAGCCGCCGGACAGCCGGGCGGTCGACTCCACCAGGGCGGCGCGGTCGGCCACCGCGCGGATGCCGGCGTAGGCGGCGTAGGCCTGGCGGGCGATGACGTCCCAGTAGGCGCGCGCCGGCTGGGCGTTGTTGCGGTTGGCCCAGGCGATGTAGGCGTCCCGGTCGAGGGCGCCGGCGGGGAACAGCGCCTGGATGTCGGGGCGCAGCACGGTGCCGCGCGCGGTGAAGCCGAGGCATTCGCCGAGCACCACCGGCTTGTCGATGCTGCCGTAGATGCCGGCGAGGCGGTCATGGCGGAACACCGCGTCATGGTTCACGGTGCTGGAATCGAGGTAGCCCATGACCTCCTCGGCGTAGCAGTGGTAATCGTAGTAGTCGGCCGGGACCGGGGTCTTCCAGCCGTTGTAGATCACCAGGCCGGCGGAGGAGGTGACCGGCCGCCGCTGCAGGTCGCGCGCCTTCATGAAACGGTAGAAGGCGGCGAGGTACTCGGCCATGGCCTGCTCGGTCTCGCCCTTGGCGAAGCCGATCTCGTTGCCGCCGGTGTACAGGCACACCGCGGGATGGTTGTGGGTGAAGGCCAGCCAGCGCTCCAAGGCGTCCTGGCCGAAGGCGTTGAACGACTTGTCCTGGTCCAGCATGGCGCCCAGCCGGATCGCCGTCATCGCCTCCGGCTTCCAGTCCTTGGCATCGAGCACGCTGATGTCGGGCGAGAAGTCGGTCTGCACCACCAGGCCGACCTCGTCGCAGATGTCCAGGACCACCTTGGTCAGGTTCTGGGGCTGGAAGCCGCCGTTGTCCCGCCACGAGTTGTAGCCCGCCTCCTTGAGCAGCCGCAAGCCCTGGCGGATGAGGTCGGCCTTGTTGAAGACCAGCATCTTCTGGTAGGCGCCCCAGGGCTCGGACTGCAGCCCGCGCAGCATGATCGGGCGGCCGTTGAGCAGGAACTGCCGGCCCTCCACCGCCATGGTGCGGAACCCGATGCGGACCTGGCCGAGCACCCGCGCCCCGTCGGCCAGGCGCAGGCGGTACAGGGCGGGACGGTTGACGTCCCAGGGGATGGGGTCGGGGACGGTGAAGGCGAAGCGGTGGCGGCTGGCGCCGGCGGGGATCCGCACTGGCCCGAGATCGATCCGCGCCGCGCGGGCGCCGGGCGGGGGCTGGTAATGGCGCGAACGGAACGGCTCCACCTCGGCCGCCAGCGGCACCACCGCCTGGTCCGGGCCTTGGTTCACCGCCCGCGCCTGGATGCTCACCGCCCCGGAGACGGGATCGGCGGCCACCAGGAGCTCATCGAAGCGGACCGGTTCGCGGAAGTCCAGGTGGATGGGCCCGACGATGCCGCCATCGCTCGGCCGGTTGAAGGTGATCGGCCGCCCGCCGTCGAATACGCGGATGACGATGGTGTTCTCGGCGCCGAAGCAGACGGCGTCGGTGATGTCCACCTCGAACTGGTCCATCCACACCTTGCGCACCAGCAGCCAGGGCGAGGCGGAGCTGTAGATCGCGTTGGCGTGCTCGGCGACCCGGGTCCCATTGACCCAGATGATGCAGTGGCTGCTGATCGAGTCGCAATGCAGCACCGCCCGCCTGCCGGCGCGGTCGGCGGGCACCGTGAAGGTGGTGCGGTAGTACCCCAGCCCGGCGAAGGCGACCGGCGCGAAGTCCGGGCGGCCGACCGGGATGTTCCACACCCAGGGCACCGGCATCTCGCCCCACTGGGAGCAATCGTGGCCGGGGCGGAACCAGCCCTGCTCCAGCCCGGCATCGCTCGCCGGCGGCACCGCCGTCGCGGGGCCGTCGGCCACGATCCTGCCCCCCTCCCGCCGGAGCAGGTTGACCACCGGCCTGAATTTCCAGTAGCCGTGCAGATACAGGCGGTCGATCTGGCCGTGCTCGGCGTCAGCGCAGTCCGGTTCCACGATCACGCCCGCCCGCTGCTCGGGGGACAGGCCGGCTGGCAGCACCTGTTCGCCGCGGTCATTCCCGCTGGCACCCACCGCCGACTCGGCGCAGGCGATGGGCAGGCCGAGCGCCAGCAGCGCGCACAGGATCGCCCACGGCGACGCCATGCGCTGCCACCAGGCGTGCGAAGGACCGTCCTTGGGGATAGGCTTCACAGCATGCTCCATTCCGGTCGGGGGCGTCGGGGTGGCCACGGCGTGGGGGCGCAACCTGTGCCAAGCACTGTATAAGGTGTATCAATACGGCGTCAGGCGGTTTTACCGGTCGGGATTGCGCTTTCCGGCTTTCCGGACGCGGCTTCCAGCCGCGCGATCAGCGCCCGAACAGCGTCCACGCCAGCGAGGCGAGGGCGGCGAGCAGCGCCGCCAGCACCACCGTCCAGGCGGCGGCGCGGTGCGCCCCGGCCGGACCGGAGAGGCAGTCGTCGCAGGCCGCCGCCGCGGTGGCGCCGTCGACCGGACGGTCGGCGGGCGGCTGCGCCAGCTCGCCCGCCAGCCGATGCACCGCCGACGACAGCCCGGCGGGCAGCGGCGCCTCGGGCGCCTGGGGATGCAGGCAGCGGCGCAGCAGCCGGCCCAACGCGGCGACATCGTGGCGCGGGTCCTCGTCGCGCTCGTCGATGGCGTCATCGGCCAGGCCCAGCCCGCCGAGCAGCACGCGGTAGGGGAAGGGGTCGGCAGCGGTGGCCGGCACCCGCTCCAGCAGCACCACCTGGGCATCGATGGCGCGGTGGGTCAGCTCGCGGGCGTGGGCCGGGGCCAGGGCGTGGGCCAGTTCGCGCACCAGGCGCACCGCGACCCCCGCCTCGAGGGCGCCGGCGTGGGCGAGATGGTCGGCCAGGTTCCACGCCGGCAGGGCGTCGAGCACCACCCAGCGCCGCCCTTCCGCATCGACCGTGGCGCGATGGCAGCGCAGCAGGTGGGGATGGG
The DNA here is from genome assembly GCA_023150565.1 of Planctomycetota bacterium. Classification (GTDB taxonomy): domain Bacteria; phylum Planctomycetota; class UBA11346; order UBA11346; family UBA11346; genus JAKLKR01. Next base: position 5,555 of record JAKLKR010000178.1, on the reverse strand, counting down.
CGAGGGCGGGCAGCAGGCCGGCGATGCGGCGCCAGCGCGCGGCGTCGCCGCCTGCGGCGCACAGCACATCGAGCGGCCGGCCGTCGACCGCCGCCGCGCGCCAGCGCCGCCAGCGCCCGACCGGGGCCAGCTCGGCGTCGAGGATCAGGTCGGGGAAGGGGGCGGCCGGCACCAGCGGGCGCTCACGTCGTCCGTTCGAAGACCGCGATGATGCGCTCCGGGTCGCCCGCCTCGAGCACCACCGCGCGGTCGGCGACGTGGCGGAAGCCGAGCTTGGGGCAGGCCTTGAGCGCGGTCTCGCGCTCCTCGCCGGCGAAGCCGGGGCCCTTCCAGATGAGCAGGTTGCCGTGCCGGCGCAGCAGCGGCGCGGCCTGCTGCAGCACCTCGACCGCCTGGCCCATGGCCCGGCTGGTGACCAGCTGGCAGCGGCGCGAGAGGATCGAGGCGGCGGGGGTGCGCGCGACCTCGTCGCCGCGCAGGTGGAAGGCCTTGCACGGGCGCAGATCGGCGGCCTTGAGCGCGGCGGCGAGGAACTCGGCCTTCTTCTTGCGCGCGTCGAGCAGCGCCCACGGCACCTTGATGTTCCACAGCGCCAGGGGCAGGCCGGGGTAGCCGCCGCCCGAGCCCAGGTCGGCGCAGAAGGCGCCCTCGGCCAGGCGCTTGAAGCGCGCGTCGGCGACCGCGCTGAGGCTGTCGAGCAGGTGGTTCTTGAGGTATTCCCGCGGCGCGGTCAGGCGGGTGAGGTTGAGCCAGCGGTTCACCCCCAGCAGATGGCCGTAGACCGCCTCGACCACCTCGCGCTTGGCCGCCGGCACCGGGATGCCCAGCTCGCCGCAGCGGGCGAGGAACCACGCCCAGTCCTCCTCCGGGAAGGCCACCGGGGGATGGTCGGCGGGGTCGACCGAGCCGGCGCCCGGGACCTCGTCGGCATCGGAGAGGCTGTCGTCGCTGTCGTTGGCCATGGGCGCGCAGGACACCACCGCGGCCGCCCCACGCAAGTCAGGAGCGGTAGTCGGCGTTCTCGCTGATGTACTCGTGGGTGCGGTCGGCGCCCAGCACGGCGGCCTCGGCGCCGCCGGCGCCGAGGTCCAGGTCGAGCTGCACCGCGCGCTCATGCGGCGGCCACGACACCGGCGGGCGGAAGGTCAGGCCGTCGGCCGGGGGCACGCTGGCGTACAGCTCGGCGGCCTTGAAGTGGGCGATGAGCGCGCGCTCCTTGCCTTCATCGAGGCGGAAGGCGCCGCCGGCGAACACCTCGGTGCCGCCCACCGCCAGGCGCACCCGCGCCGGGTCGAGGGCCAGGCCGTTGGCCCCCGCCCACTTGCCGATCGCGCACACCAGGCGGCCGACGTTGGGGTCGTTGCCCGCCACCGCGCACTGGAACAGCGGCGAGTTGGCCACCGACTTGCCCACCGCCACCGCGGTGCGCAGGTCGGGCGCGCCGCGCACGCGCACGCGCATGACGTGGTGCACGCCTTCGCCGTTCCTGACCACGTCCTCGGTGAGGTCGGCGCACACCCGCGCCAGGGCGGCGCGGAAGGCGGCGCGGTCGACCGCGCCGGCGGCGCCCGAGGCGAGCAGCGCCACGGTGTCGCTGGTGCTGGTGTCGCTGTCGATCGACATGCGGTTGAAGCTGGCGTCGACCGCCTCGGCGAGGGCGGCGCGCAGCTCGGCGCGCGGCACCGCCGCATCGGTGAGGATGTACACCAGCATGGTCGCCAGGTTGGGCTCGATCATGCCCGCGCCCTTGGCGATGCCGACGATGCTGGCGGTGCCGCCGGCGGCGGGCAGCTCGGCGCGCCGCACCTTGGGGTAGAGGTCGGTGGTGCAGATGCCCTCGGCCGCCGGCAGCACGCTGGCGCCCTGCAGCGCCGCCACCGCCGCCGGCAGCTGGCCGAGCATCTGGGCGACCGGCAGCTTCCAGCCGATCACCCCGGTCGAGCTGGGCAGCACCGCATCGGCGCCGATGCCGAGCAGGCGGCCGGTCTCGGCGCACAGCGCCTCGCTCGCCTCGACCCCGCCGGGGGCGCAGACGTTGCTGATCTTGTTGTTGACCACCACCGCGCCGAGGGCGGCGGCCTCGAGCCGCCGGCGTCCGACCAGGATGGGCGCGCCGGGGAAGGCGTTGCGGGTGAACATCGCCGCGAAGTCGGGGGTGGGCCGCTCCAGCGCGATGAGGGTGACGGTCATCTTCGCCGGCTTGGCGACCTCGGCGGGGACGAAGTCGAAGCGCGCGCAGCCGGTGCGGAAGCCGCGCGGCAGCGCCGCCTGGCTGGCAAGCCAGGCGCGGTGGGCGGCGCGGTCGGCGAAAGTCAGTTCGGTGGAGGCCATGGCGTCCCTCAGGTCGCGGGTTCAATCTCGGCGGACATGCTGCCCTTGGAGCGCGGCAGGCGCCAGTCGGCGCCGTAGGCGTGGATCTGCTCCTGCTTGAGCTCGGCGCGCTCGCGGGTGGTGGTATCGACCACCACCCGGCCGGCGCGGTCGACCTCCTGGGCCATGACCAGGGCGCGCTCGGGCGGGTGGGCGAACACCCGGCCCAGCATCTCGATCACGTAGTCGTAGGTATGATCGTCGTCGTTGAGCAGCACGACGTTCCACAGCGGCGACACGCGCTGGTCCACCGCCGCGGCGGTGTCGAGATCGGGCGTGGCCACGGACATGGCGCTCGTGTACGGGTGCGCCGGGCGGTGCAATCCACGTCCCGCGCCAGCCTTGGCGCCCCGTCCGCCTGCGGTGAGTCACCGACGCCCGCAGGTGCCTCCGAGGCTCGTCATCCGCCCGCGCCCTGCTAGGCTCGGGCATGCGCCCCCTGCTTGCCCTGGCCCTGTGCGCCGCCCTGAGCGGCGATGAGATCCGCCTCGCCGACGGCAGCGTGCTCGACGGCGAGGTGGTGCCTTCCGGCGACCCCGCGGTGGTGGCGGTGCGCTTCACCGCCGGAGGCATGAGCGCGGTGCGCCGCCTGCCCGCCAGCGAGGTGGTGCAGGTGGTGCCCGGTCCGAGCGCGCGCCAGCGCAGCCGCGACGCCCTCGCCGCCGACGAGCGCGCCCTCGCCGCGGGCGGCGATGCCGCCGCCTGGATGGCGCTGGCCGAACGCGCGCGCCAGCTCGGCGACGGCGGCTGGGCCCGCCGCCTGGCCCAGGTCGCGCTCGAACGCGACCCCCAGTGCGCGGCCGCCCACCGCCTGTTCGGCCGCAGCCTGGTGGACGGCAGGTGGCTGACCGTGGCCGAAGCCGCGCGCGCCGCCGGCAAGCAGTGGCATGACGGCCGCTGGATGTCGCCGGAGGAGATCGCCGAACAGGAGGCCGAGCGCGTGCGCCGGCACGAGGAGCGCCTGGCCTCCCTGCAGCGCCGCGCCGAGCTGGCCGAGGCCGAGCGCCGCGCCCGCCGGGCCGAATCCGAGGCCGACGCCTCCTACACCTATGTCAGCGGCGTGGTGGTGCCGGGCTGGCGCACCGGCGGCTGGCCGGTAGCCCCCGCCCTGCCGCTGCTGGCCTGCCCGCGCCCGGCGCCGCTGGTGCTGGCCCCGGCCAGCGGCGGCAGCCTGACCGCCGCCGGGCGCTCCAGCAATGCCGCCTGGAGCCTGACCTGGGGCTGGTAGACCGCCTCCTCACTTCACGCCGCGCACCCCGGAGCCCCCATGCCCGCCGACAACCACGAGCTCGAAGCCCAGGCCCAGGACGAACGCCGGCTCGGCCTGCTCATCCTCGAGAACAAGGATGGCGCCGCGCTCTCGGCCGGGGTGCCGCACCTGCAGGCCGCGGCCGACATCTGGGGCCGGCTGGAATGGCCCGCGCGGCGCGCCGAGGTGCTGCTCGACCTCGGCCGCCTGCACGACAAGGCGGGCGATGCCCGCGACGCCGCCGGGGCCTATGACGAGGCCCTGCGCCTGTTCGACGGCCTGGGCGACCCGCGCGCGATCGAGGCCGCCGGCGGCGCCGGCGAGGCGCGCCTGCGCCTGGGCGAGGCCGGCGCCGCGCTGGCGGTGCTGCGCCGCGCGGCCGAGATCGCCGACCGCATCAACGACCACATGCGCATCGCCGCCGCCAACCACGAACTGGCGCGCGCGCACATCGCCCTCAAGCAGGGCGCCGAGGCGCTGGCGGCGGCCGAGAAGGCCCACCGCCAGTTCGCCGCCTACCGCAAGGGCATCCAGGTGGCACGCTGCCGCGAGCGCTTCGCCGAGGCCCAGCAGGTGCTCGGCGACCTCGAGGCGATGGCGCGCGAGTACGCCGCCTGCGCCGCCATCTACCAGGACGAGCTGGGGCGTTCGGTCGAGGCCGGCGAGGTGCTGCTGCGCTGGGCCGAGCGCGAGCGCGAGGCCGGGCGCCTGGACCAGGCCATGGCGGTGCTGCAGCGCGCGCGCGAGCTGCACGAGCGCACCGGCGGCAAGGCCGGCATCGCCACCGTGCTGCGCCGCTTCGGCCAGATCCACCAGGCGCGCGGCGAGGCCCCCGCCGCCGAGGCGGCCTTCCGCCAGGCGCTCGACATCGGCGCCGCGATCGGCGACCAGGACGGTATCAGCCGCACCCAGCTGCTGCTCGGCCAGCTCGCGCTCGCCCAGGGGCGCGAGGGCGAGGGCCTTGAACTGCTGCGGCGCAGCGCCGAGACCGCCGCCGCGGGCGGCAACCTCCACCACCAGGAGCAGGCGCTGGCGGCCTCGGCGCGCGAACTGCGCGCGCGCAACCGCATCGAGGAGGCGCTGGCGGCGATGCAGCGCTGGGTCGAGGTGCTCAAGCAGCTGGGCGACCGCGAGGACGCGCTCAAGGTGCTGGGCGAGATCGCCGACCTGCACCAGGAGCGCGGCGCCACCGCCGACGCCGAGATCCACCTGCGCCGGCTGGTGCAGGTGTGCTCGCGGCCCGAGGACCGCATCGTGCGCGCGCGCGTGCGCCGCCAGCTGGGCGCCCTGCTGGCCCGCCGCGGCGAGCACCAGGAGGCCTACCTCCACCTCACCAACGCCCTCGCCGACCACGACCCGGTGGCCGAACCCGGGGTGTGCGCCCAGCTGCAGTGGCAGCTCGGCCAGAGCAGCCTGCACCGCCACGACCCGGAATCGGCGCAGCGCCACTTCCTGGAGGCCGACGCCCTGCTCGCGATCCACACCGACGACCGCCTGCGGGTCAAGGTGCTGGTGGGGATCGGCAACGCCCACGCCCAGCAGGGCCGCGACACCGAGGCGCGCGCCGCCTTCGACGCCGCCGCCGAGCTGAGCGAGAAGCGCGGCGACATCTCCAACACCATGATCATACGACGGGCGTCGAAGAAGATCTGAGGTGTCCCTCCCGGTCCCGCCCGCCGGACCCCCGGCCGGGCATGTCCGGTTATCATCCGTGCTGCGTATGGCATCCTCAGCTCGCCGCATGCGCATCCCCATCCTCCTGCTGACCGCCGGCCTGGCCGCCGGCGTCGACCAGCGCGTGCAGGACCTGCGCGCCGAGGGCGAGCTGCGCCCCCTGCGCGTCCAGGCGACCTGGTCCGACGCCCAGGGCGCGGCCGGCGTCGACGCCGGCCTGGACCGCGCCTGGGCGGCGGGGGCGGGCCTGCGCTGGGGCGGG
>JAKLKR010000177.1 GCA_023150565.1 Planctomycetota bacterium | reverse complement strand
ACCGCCACCGCGCCCGCCGGGCCGGGGACGCTGGCGGCGCGGTAGGCGGCCGCGTCCTGGGGCAGGGGCGGGGCGGCGAACAGCGCCGCCGGGTCGTCGACGTCGGCGGTGAAGCCGCCCACCGGCCCGGCGATGCGGAAGGCGTCGCCGGGCACCGGATCCAGGCGCAGCGCGGCCAGGCGCGCGGCGGTCCACGGCCCCTGGGCGGGAGCGGGGGCATCGCCGGCGCCGCCGGCGAGCACGTAGGCCACCCGCACCGGGCCCGGCCGCCAGCTCGCCACCGTCACGCTCAGGCGGTGTTCGCCGGGGGGCAGGTCCTTGGCCAGCACCAGCGCCTCGCCGCCGCCGCGCAGGTGGCCGGGGACCTCGACCGGCAGGCCGCCGTCGACGCTGGCGAGCAGGGTGCCGCACTCCTTGCCGTTGCCGAAGTCGACGTGCAGCCCGACCGCGGTGCCGCGCACCGGCACCACCAGCGGCTGGGCGGGATCGCGGCCCTCGGCGGAGCCGAGCAGGAAGCAGTCCCACCACTCGCCGACCTGGGTGCGCATGGTCCAGCCCGGCGCCGGGCCGGGGGTCCACAGGCGGCCGTCGAGGCGCAGGGGCAGGCGCGCCAGCGGCGCGGGCAACGGCGGCAGCGCCGCTGGGGCCGGGCGATCCACGAGCGGTGCGAGCGCGGCGGCGATGGTGGCGGCGTAGAGCGCGTTGCCGGCCGGCTTGAGATGCACGTCGTCGGTGAAGAAGTCCTCCCACGTCCGCCCCGCCATCGCCGCCTGCAGGTCGACGCAGAGCAGGCCGTAGTGCGCCGCCACCGCGCGGTGGCGGGCATGCTTGGCCCCGCCCCGGGCCGCGGCCAGCACCATCACCAGGCCCGGCCGGCGCGGCAGCGCCGCCAGCCGCACCACCAGGCTCTCGACGTTGCGCACCGCCTCGTCGTCGGAGAGGCCGCCGTCGTTGACCGCGGTCTCGATCAGCACCAGGTCGGGGTCGGCGGCGATCACGTCGCGCGCCAGGCGGAAGGTGCCCAGCTCGGAGCCGGTGCCGCTCCAGCCGGCGTTGCGCATGCTCACCAGCGCCCCGGGCAGGCGCTGGCGCAGCCAGGGCGCGATCCAGCCCTCGCCGCCCTGGGTGATCGAGCCGCCGATCGCCGCCGCGCGCAGCACCCCGCTGCTGCGCGCGCGGGCGAAGGCCGCGGCGACGTCGTCCCCTTCGGCGGCGACGGCCGGAGCCAGGGATAGGAGCAGCAGCAGGAGGATGGCGTGGGCGCGGCGCATGATCAGGACCTTCTTTCGATCCATGTATTTTCAACCGGTTGTATTTCTGGACGACCGTCGCCGCCTCAGGGCGCGGCGGCGATCTCGTCGAGGTGGGCGCGAATGTAGGCGCGCATCACCGCCACCGTGCCGCCGCGGCCGAGGACCTGGAGGAAGCGGCGGTCGAGGGCGGCGAAGGGTGTGGCGCCCTCGGGCGGGGCCTCCAGGCCCCTGGCCAGTTCCTCGGCCTCGCGCACCACCGCCGCCACCGGGGCGGCGCCCAGGGCCTGGTAGGCGTCGGCAATGTCGGCGAAGGTGGGCATGCGCTGACCCGCATTGGGCAGCAGCGCGGCGAAGCCGGGGAAGCGCGGCGGCGCCTGCGCACCGTGGTCGGCCTCGACCCACGACCAGGCCAGCACGTGGCGCGCCGGCTCGGGCCACGACCGCCAGCGCCCGCTGGTGGCGCCGGCGGCGCTCATGCGCAGGCGCAGGTCGTTGCTGACCGCCGAGACCAGCGCGGCCTCGGACAGGGCCTCCACTTCGGCACGGGTCAGGGACGGCGGCAGGTCGGGCCCGGGCTCGCGCCGCTCGTACCACAGCAGGGTCGCCGCGACCGCGGCGAGGGGCAGCAGCAGCAGCGGCCAGCGCCGCCGCCGCTGCTGCCTCACCGGGCGAACCATTGCCGCCCGTTCGACCAGCTGGTGGACTGCCAGTACGGTCCGCCCAGGGCGGTGCCCCAGCCGTTGAGGAAGCGGGTGCTGTCGACATGGCCGTCGGCGTAGGCCACGCTGACCGCGCCGCGGTGCCGGCTGTAGGGAAGGTTGCGTGCGCCCACGGTCATGACCGGGCTGCACCCCGCGCCATCGTTCTCGCTGCCGATGTTGCGGAAGTAGGTGCAGTCGAACAGCGTCACCAGCTCGGCGGCGCGGGCATAGGACGGCACGAAGCCGCCGAAGTACTGGCGGTCCCAGCCGCCGGCGGCGTTGGTGGGCTGCTCGTCGTAGTAGCCGCTGCCGGCGTAGCTGGCCTGGGCCGCGCTGACGCCGGTGCCCATGCCGCGCTTCTGCGCCGGGTTGGCCGGGCAGTTGAACGGCCCCATCTGCGAGCGGCTGGCGAACACCTGGTTCATGGCCGGCAGGTCGAGCATGGGGGCGACGTATTCCGCCCAGGTCTGGCTGGTGGCGTTGACCCACACCGTCATCACCCGCCCCTCGTTGTCGACCGCGTAGCCCTGCAGGCCGAGGGACAGCTGGCGCAGGTTGGACTGGCAGCCCGTCCTGCGCGCCGCGTCGCGCACCAGCCCCACCGCCGGCAGCAGCATGCCGGCGAGGATGGCGATGATAGCGATCACCACCAGCAGCTCGATGAGGGTGAAGCCGGGGCGGTTCTGACAGGAGGTTGCCATGGCGGGTTCCGGGGTCGGAGGATACATCGGCGGAGGCGGCGCGGTCAATCCGCCCACCAGCCCAGGGCCAGCGCCGGCACCGTGGCGGTGGCCACCTGGCCGGCCTTGGGCCAGGTCGGCCAGCCGCCGAAGCTGCCGGCGGGCACCCAGCGCAGCACGTTCTCGCCCTCGCGCCGCACCAGGCCGGTGATCTCCAGACGGTCGCTCTCGCCGGTGACCACCAGGGGGCGGTTGTTGAGGATGAGGACGTTCAGCCCCGGCCCGGGGGCGCGCAGGTGCAGGCGCGGCGCCGGCCAGCGCGCGGGCAGGGTGAAGCGCGTCTCGAGGTAGGCGTAGCTCGCCTGGCTGCCGCTGGGGGCCGGCACCAGCCGGGTGGCCTCGCTGCCGGCGCGCCAGTCGGTGAGCGGCTGCTCGGCCACCGGCGCCGCTTCCGGGCGCAGGTAGAACACCCCGGTGACGCCGGGCGGGCGGCCGGCGAGGAACCCCGGCTTGGCCTGCGGGCGGCCGTCGATCTCGAGCGCCAGCACCAGCTCGCCGTCGGCGGCCTGGGCGGTGACGTCGAGCGAGAACGAGGAATCCGCGCGCGGCTTGACCAGGCCCTGCGCGGCGCCGGGCGGATCCAGCGGCTCGCCGTCCAGCCACAGGCGGGCCTGGGGGTTGAAGCCGTAGAACCAGGGGTGGGCGTCGAACACCAGGCGCACCCGGCGGCCGGTCCAGGCCGGCGGGACGGCGATGCGGCGCACCGCGCACACCCGCGCCTGGTCGGCGAAGCCCATGGCGGCGAAGCTGCCGAGCTCGGCACTGCGCCAGCCCGCCACCGCGGCGCCGCCGCGCCCCTGCCAGCGGAAGGCCGCCACCGGCGCGCCGTCGAGCAGCAGGTGGCGGATGCCGCCGAGGGCGAGCAGGTCGGGCAGCGAGCCGTTCATCCACGGCAGCCCGCCCGCCACCACCGCGTCGACCCCGTCGCGGCGCAGGTCCTCGAGCCAGCGCACCACCGCCATCGCCGGGGGCAGGTCGCCGGAGGGCATGAGCGGGAGCAGCGGCGAGGAGGGCATGGGGGAGGATGCTCGGGGAATGACCGGGGGGCAAGCCCGGGCTGGTCAGGGCGCGCGGCGGAGCGGCCGCTGCCGGCGATCGGCCGCGGTCCGCGCCGCCTTGGCGGCGGGCGCGGTGCTGGCGCGCACCACCAGGGTCTCGGGCAGCGCCTCCACCGTGCCGGACACGGGCGGGGCGCCGGCGATGAGATCGAGCAGCAGGCGGGTGGCGTCCTCGGCCAGGCGCTGCACCGGCACGGCCACGGCGGTGACCGGGGGATCGAAGTGGGGGAACCACGAGAGGTCGTGGCAGGCGGCCACGCTCACGTCGCGCGGCACCGCCAGGCCGGCGGCGCGCAGGGCGGCAAGCACCTCGGACACGTCCCACCAGTTGTAGCACACCACCGCGCTGGCGCCGGCGCGGCAGTGCGCCACCACCTGGTCGTAGTGCGGGCCGTGCACGTCCGCGACCGCCAGGCCGCGTTCGGCGGCCACCTGCTCCACGCCCGCGCGCCGGTCCGGCTCGGAATGGTGGCTCGGCACCCAGTCGTTGCCCAGGTACACCAGCCGGCGGTGGCCGAGGTCGGCGAGGTGGCGGGCCAGGGCCCGCGAACCCCCCAGGTCGTCGGCCAGGAACTGCGGCAGCCGGCGCGGGCTGCGGTGGTTGACCAGCACGGCGGGGTAGTCGCGCGCCTCGAGGTCGGCGAGGATGCCGTCGTCTATGCCGCCGAGGGTGATCACCCCGTCGAGGTGCAGGGACATCTGCACCTCGCTCCAGTCGCGCGGCAGCGGGGTGGGGGTGATGAGCAGGCGGAAGTCGTCGCCCAGCGCGGTCGCCACCGCCTCGGGCACGCCTTCGTAGCTGCCGCGCGTGAACGGGGTGCGCAGGCCCCACAGCAGGCCGATGTTGCGCCAGCGGCGCCGGGCGCGCGCGGAACGTCCGCGGTCGCGGCTCCAGCCCAGGCGGCGGGCGGCGGCGAGCACGCGCTCGCGGGTGGCGGCGCTGAGGTCGCAGCGGTCGCGGTGCGGGCTGAGCGCCTTGCTGGCGGTGGCGAGCGACACCGAGCAGGCGCGGGCGATGTCTGCCAGGGTGGGGGGCGTGCCCATCGCGGCAGGGTAGGCGCACCCACCCCGCCTGCCAGGGACCGGCGCCGTCACCGGCGCGGTCTCGCCTGGCTCGGCGGCCGGCCGCGATGGCGGCGGTAGAGGCGCGAGAAGTAGGCGGGGTCGTCCCAGCCGGTGGCGGCGGCGGCGGCGCGCACGCTGGCGCCCTGGGCGAGCAGGCGGTCGGCCTGGTCGAGGCGGGCGCGGATGCGCACGGTGGTGAAGGAGGCGCCCAGGTCGCGGCGGAAGCGGTGCGACAGGGTCGAGGGCGCCACCCCCGCCAGGCGCGCGGCCTGGCGCTGGGTCAGGCCGCGGGCGTGCTCGCGGCCGAGCTCGGCCAGGGCGCGACCGACCGCGCCGCCGGGGTCCGGGGTCAGCAGGCGGCGGGCCACGATCTGGTCCACCAGCAGGCGCACGAAGCCGAGGATGTGCCGGCGGCGCTCCGCCGGGTGGTAGGGCACGGTGCGGAACAGCCGCGCCAGGGCGGGATCGGCGGCCCAGGCCGCGCCCGCGGGCGGGCGGCGGCACGAGCGCCACTGGCCGATCATCACGAAGCCGGTCAACACCCCGTCGACCAGCACCGGCAGCACCGCCTCGTCGAGCCCGGCGTGGCAGCGGTAGGCCACCGGCGCGGCGCCGGCGGCGGCCTGGGCGAAGCGGCGGGCGTCCTCGGCGCGGCAGGCGGCCTCGCCGCCGGGGCAGGCGCGCAGGCGGGCGCAGAAGGCCTGGCCGGGCATGCCCAGGCCGGTGCGGGCGTCGCGCCCGTCGGGGGTGAACACGGCGATGCGGATGCCGAGCAGGGCGGCGAAATGGTCGAGCAGGGCCTGGACCTCGGGACGGATGACCGCGCGCGCCATGGCGCCAGGGTGCCGGCGCGGCAGCAAAGTCCAAGCCGCGGGCAGCGCCGTGCATGGCGCAGGAGCCGCCCGGGCGCCAGGATGGCCGGCGGAGATCCGCGATGTACACCCGCCGCGACGCCGTCATCGATGCCCTCGCCCACCGCCCGCCGCGCTGGGTGCCGTGGAGCATGTGGTTCACCAGCGAGGCGCGCGAGCGCCTGGAGGGCCATTTCGGGCCCCGCACCGAGGAGATGCTCGACCCGCATGTGGCCTGGGTGGGCTCCGCCGACCTCGCCGAGCCGCTTGCCAACAGCCGGGTGCGCGACCGCTGGGGGGTGGTGTGGGACCGCTCCAAGGACGGCGACATCGGCGTGGTCGAGGGCCGCCTGCTGCCGGCGCCGGACCTGTCGCTGCTGCGCCTGCCCGATCCCGCCGATCCCCGCCTGTGGGACGGGCTGGCCGCGCGCTGCGCCGCCAACGCCGGGCGCTACCGGGTGTTCGGCATCGGCTTCTCGCTGTGGGAGCGCGCCTGGACCCTGCGCGGTATGGAGGAGCTGATGACCGACCTGGCGGACGCTCCGGAGTTCGTCGAGGGGCTGCTCGACGCCATCGCCGACTGGAACATCGCGGTGGCGAAGCGCGCGCTGGAGCACGACATCGACGCCGTCTACTTCGGTGACGACTGGGGTTCGCAGCGCGGACTGCTCACCGGCCTGCGCTCCTGGCGGCGCTTCGTGCTGCCGCGCATCCGCCGCATGTACGGCGCGGTGCGCGGCGCCGGCCGCCAGGTGTTCATCCACAGCTGCGGCGACGTCGACGAGCTGTTCCCGGATCTGGTCGAGGCCGGGGTGACCTGCTTCAACCCCTTCCAGCCCGAGGTCATGGATGTGCATGCCCTGGCCGGCCAGTGGCATGGCAAGCTGGCCTTCCACGGCGGGCTGTCGACCCAGCGCACCCTGCCCTACGGCAGCGCCGCCGAGGTGGTGGCCGAGACCGGCGCGCTGCTCGCGCGCGGGGCCGGTGGCGGCTACCTGTTCGCCCCCGCGCACGCGGTCGAGGGCGACGTGCCGCTGGGAAACCTGCTGGCGATGATCGAGCGGGTGCGCGACCAGCCCGGCTACCGCCGCCTGGCGGGGTGATCTGGCTTAGCGCGCGGTCCGCGGGTATGCTTTCCCCGGGACCATGGACACCATCGCCGCCGCATCCTGCGAACGCCAGGCCGAGGCCCTGCGCACCATCCTCGCCATCGGCGACATGGTGCACGCCTCCGGCGACATCGCCGACCTGATGGAGCGCGCGGTCGAGGCGGTGGTGACCTTCACCGGCTACGCCTCGTGCGCCTTCTTCGACCACGACGAGGCCGCGGGGGTGGTGCGCGCCCTGAGCTGGCGCGGATTCTCCGAGGACATCATGGCCCGGGCGAGGGTGCTGCCGGTGCAGGGCAGCCTGACCGGCCAGGCGGTGCGCAGCGGCACGGTGGTGTCGACCGCCGACCTGGGGGCGGATGCGCGCCTGGAGCCGCAGACCCGCGCCGCGCTCGAACGCGAGGGCTTCACCGAGGTGGTGTCGGTGCCGGTGCTGTGGCGCACCCGCGCCATCGGCGCGCTCAACGTCATCCGCCGCCAGCCCGCCCCCCTCGACCCGGTCGAACGAGCCACCCTGCTGGCGATCGGCAAGACCGTCGGCCTGGCGATGGCCAACCGCCGCTACCTCGGCGAGGTCGAGGCCGAGGTGCGCCAGCGGCGCGCTGCCGAACGCGAGCTCAGCCTGTTCCGCTTCGCGGTCGAGCAGGCAGCCGACGCCCTGGCGCTGGTGCGCGACGACGGCGCGGTGATCTACGCCAACCCGTCGCTGCTGGCGGCGATCGGACGGGAATCCGCCGCCGGTCTGCGCCTGGCCGACCTGGCCGGGGCCAGCGGTCCGCTCGCCGACCTGGCCGCCGGCGGACCGGCTCCCGCCGGGCTGGCCGAGATCGTCACCCGCGACCGCGCCGGCACCGCGCGCATCCAGGAGGTCGGGGTGTCGCGCCTGGCCCAGGGTGGCGAGAACCTGTGGTGCCTGCTGATGCGCGATGTCACCGCGCACCGGCGGCAGGAGCTGGAGCTGCGCGAGGCGCGCGACCGCGCCCAGGCCGCCGACCGCGCCAAGAACCAGTTCCTCGCCAACATGAGCCACGAGCTGCGCACCCCGCTCAACGGCATCCTCGGGCTCACCGAGCTGCTGATCGACGAGCAGACCGACCCTGTCAACGCCGACCGCCTGCGCGTCGTCCACCGCTCGGGCGAGGCGCTGCTGGCGATGATCGACGATGTGCTGGAATTCGCGCGCACCGAGAGCGGGATCCTGGTGCTGCACCCGGCGCCTTTCGATCCCGCCGCCCTGCTCCGCGAGCAGGCGGGGCTTTTCAGCCTCCACCTCGCTGGCGGCGAGGTGGAGCTGCTGGTCGAGGCCGACCAATCGCTGCCGCCGCGTCTGGTGGGCGACGTCGGGCGCATCCGCCAGGTGCTGGCCAGCCTGGTCGGCAATGCGGTCAAGTTCACCGAGCGGGGGCAGGTTCTGCTGGCGGCACGCTGCCTGCGCACGGAAGCGGCCTGGTCGCTGGAGCTGAGCGTGTCCGACTCCGGACCGGGCATCGCCCCCGGACTCCAGGCCGAGGTGTTCCGTCCGTTCGTGCAGGCTGATGGCAGCGACACCCGCCGCCATGGGGGTGCCGGGCTCGGCCTGGCCATCGCCCGCGGCCTGGTCGAGGGCATGGGCGGATCGGTGACGCTCGACAGCGCCCCTGGGCGCGGCACCACCGTGACGGTGGTGCTGCCGGTGACTTCCGCCGAGCCGCCCCCGGCGCCCGCCGGCCGGCACGCCGCCGGAACCGACTGCAGCCGTGAGTCCGGGTTGCGGCCGTGTTGCGATTGACCAGCCCTGGATAGAGATATACAAAAAATGTCTACTTTGGCGGGGCTCCGCCACAGCCGGCAACGGGGCGATATGAAACCGATGACCATGGCCGTGATCTCCGCCCTGCTGCTGGCGGGGTGCGCCGGCCCCGAGGCTCCGGTGGCGGCGCGCTCCCCGGCCGCCGCTCCGGTCCCGGCGGCGACCGCCGCCGCGCTGGTGCCGGTCGACCATGCCATGTGCTTCGTCGAGCCCGGCCAGAGCGCCACCCTGCGCTGGCGTGGCGGCCAGGCGGGCGCGCTGGCGTACACCCTGCGCGGCTTCGCCGGCGAGGAGTCCGGCACCGGCAGCACCGTCCAGGCGGCCGACGGCACCCACGCGATCACCCGCAGCTTCGCCCGCGGCTACCACGAGATCACCTTCCCCGCCAGCGGGCAGACCTTCGGGGTGGTGGCGCTGGAGGCCCGGCGCGGGCCCGCCGACCCCTTCTTCGCCATCGACGCCGCGCTGTCGTGGCTCGATACCGATCCCGCCCGCCGCGACGCCCTGGTGCGGGTGCTGGCGCGCAGCGGCATCGCCCTGGCGCGCGAGCGCATGGGCCTGGGTGCGGTGCACCCCGCGCCCGCGACCTGGACCTGGGACAAGGCCCCGCGCGACTTCGCGGCCATGCGCGCCACCTACGCCCGCCACGGCATGCCGCTGCTCGAGATGCTGCACGGCGGCGCCGGGCATCTGGGCATGGCCAAGGGCTTCCCGTACCCCCAGGACCTCGCCCCGCTCGCCCAGGCCTGGACCGCGGTGGCGCGCCACTGGGGCGCGGGCTGGGGCGCGGCCGAGGCCGACAACGAGCCCGACCTGGGCGGGGTGCCGGCGGAGCAGTACGTGGCGGTGGTCAAGACCATGAGCCGGGCCCTGGCCGAGGCCGGCGGCGCCGCGCCGCTGGTGACCGGGGTGTTCGCCCACCTGCCGCCCGGGCCCTATTTCGACGCCTGCACCGCCAACGGGCTGTTCGCCGACAGCGATGCCATCAGCTTCCACTCCTACGACCGCGCCCCGGCGGTCGAGGCCGCGGTCGCGCGCTACCGCACCTGGATGGAGGCCGGCGGCGCGGCGGCGATGCCGCTGTGGCATAGCGAATGCGGCTGGCCGTGGGTCAACGGTCCCGGCCGTCCGCCGCTCGACCAGGACCGCCTGAGCGCGATCGAGATCGCCGCCAAGGCGGTCGAGAGCCGGGCCTGCGGGGTGGCGCGCTACTTCCCCTTCGTGCTGGTGTACTACGAGGAAGGTCGCAAGAACTTCGGCATGATGGGCCGCGAGGCCACCCCGCTGCGCAGCATGGCGGCCTATGTGCAATGCGTGGACGCCCTCGCCGGGCGGCGTTATTGCGGCGACCTGCAGGGGCTGGACGGCGGCGTGGCCCTGGCGCGGGTGTTCGCCGGTGGCGAAGGACAGCCCTGGCTGGCGGTGCTCTACACCGGCGCCCCGGCGCCGGATGCCGCCGTGCGCCTGCCCCTGCCGGCGCTGCGCGCCGCCGGGGCGGACGGGCGCGCGCTGGCGCTGGCCGATGGGCGGGTGCCGCTGGCCGACGGCCTGGCCTACGTATGGCTCGACCCCACCACCGCCGCCGCGCATCTGCGCCGCGACACCCCGGCCGCGCGCCTGCTCGCCCTCGGCGAGCAGCCCTGGCGCCGGACGCGCCTGGCCGCGCCGCTGGTGCTGCAGCTGCAGGCCCAGCACCTGCCGGCGCGCGCCTCCGCCCGCCGCTACCTGCTCAGCGAGGAGGCGGCGCGCGCCCTGCCCATCCGCGCGCGCGTGCACAATCTCGCCGACATCCCCGCCAGCGTCACCGCTGAGCTCACCCTGCCCGGCGCCGCCTCGCAGCCGGCGGCGCCGGTGCTGGTGCCGGCGCGCGGCAGCGCCGAGCTGGCCTGGACGGTGGATGCCAGCGCCGCGCTCGACATCGCCGCCACCCGCCTGGCGGTGGTCAGCGCACGCAGCGCCGAGGGCGCGCAGCCCACCCCGCTCGCCATCCCGCTGATGATGGAGGGGCCGCTGGGGCGCCATCTCGCCCGCCACCCCCACCGGCGCGCCCTGCCCATCGCGGATCTGGCGCGCTGGAGCGCCAACCACGCCGGCCACGGCAGCTCGCGCTTCGCCCTCGACGGCGGCACCTGGCGGGTCGAGGACCGCTTCACCGGCATCGCCAACAACTGGGACTATCCCAAGTTCGCGCTCGGCGAACCCATCGACCCCCGGCGCGAGAGCGGCTTCCTGATCCGCGCGCGCATCGCCAAGGCCGCCGGCAACGTGGCGATCATGGCCAACCCCAACCAGCCGGACTCGTTCTGGTGCAGCGACCTGTTCCCCGCCGATGGCGCCTGGCACGTGGTCTACGTGCCCTTCGCCGAGCTGAAGCCAGGCCCCAATGGCGCCGGCATGCAGAACACCCGCCTCGACCCCGCCGCCTGGACGGTGCTGGCCCTGGGCATGAGCAGCCGCAGCGAGGAGAACAGCCTGGAGGTCAGCCACCTGCTGGTGGTGGGCGGCGCGGAGTAGCCGTCAGCCCGGCGGCCCCAGCGATTCGCCGGCGAACACCGTGTGCGACCCCGGTTCGAGCAGCGGCGGGGCGCCGCGGGCGCGGGTGCCGGCGAGCATGCGCTCGACGCAGCGCGCCAGCAGCGGGGCGGGGTCGACGGCGGCGATGCAGGCCAGCGAGGGCACGTTGACCTCCTCCTGGCCTTCGCCGTCGACCGTCGCCACCGACACCGCCCGTCCGACCGCCAGGCCGGCGTCGGTGAAGGCGCGGATCGCCCCGCGCGCCACCTGGTAGACCGAGCACAGCCAGGCGCTGGCGCCGGGGTCGCCGCCGGCGCGCAGGTGGCGCAGCACCAGCGCGCGCGCGCGCGGCACCGGGTCCTCGAAGGGCGCCACCGGGTCGTCGAGCAGCGGCCCCGCGCCGCCATGGTCGCGCATCCAGCCCAGGTAGGCGTCGCGCAGCGCGGTGATGGTGGCATCCGCCGGCTGGGTGTTGATCCAGCCGATGCGGCGGTGGCCGGCGGCGTGCAGGCGGTCGAGCACCAGGGCGGCGCACGACGGCGGGTAGAGGCGCAGCAGCGGCAGGCCGGCGACCGCGCTT
>JAKLKR010000176.1 GCA_023150565.1 Planctomycetota bacterium | reverse complement strand
GCGTAGACGGCGTGGGCCACGGCGGCGCGGTGCGTCCAGGCCAGCGGCGAGGGCGGCGCCCAGCCGCGCGCCTGCAGCGCCACCTGGAGCTCCGGCGAGCCCCACACCAGACCGGCGCCCACCAGCCCGCCCAGCACCAGACCGAAGGTGGCGCAGGCCATGCCCACCTCCATCGCCCCCGCCAGCCCCTGGGCGGGGGCGGCCTGGGCCCAGGCGGCGACGGTGCCGTGGCCGCCCACGAAGGGGATGCTGGCGGCGAACAGTCCGAGGCGGGCGTCGAGGCCGAACAGCCGGGCCAGGCCCATGCCGAGCAGGTCCTGGCAGGCGATGATCAGGGCCAGGATGGCGGCGAACACCCCCAGCCGCCAGCCGCCGCGCACCAGCTGGCCGAGACGGGTGGACAGGCCGATCGAGCCGAAGAAGGCCAGCAGCAGCACCCCGCGCGCGCCGCCGGCGAAGCCCACCGACCAGCCGCCGGCCAGGAAGGCCGCGGTCAGCAGCAGGCTGACCGCCACCCCGCCGGTGACCGCGGGCGGGATGCTGGCGGCGCGCAGCGCCGGCACCCAGCCGTTGATGCTGCGGCCGAGGAACACGGTGGCGATGGCGGCCACCAGGGTGAGGGCCTCGTCGAGCAGCAGGGGGGCGGGCATGGCGGCGACCATCATCGTCCGGACCGCCCGGCAAGCTGGCGCTGGCATCCGGCGCCCGCCCCGGCAATACCTCGGTCACTCCAGGATCCACCGCCATGGCCAAACGCACCAAGATCATCGCCACCCTCGGCCCCGCCTCGGCCACTCCGGCCATGGTCAGGAAACTGATCGAGGCCGGGGTGGATGTGTTCCGCCTGAACATGAGCCATGGCGACCATGCCGGCCACGAGGCGGCGCTGGCGCTGGTGCGCGAAGCCGCCGGGCACTTCCGGCGACCGATCGGCGTGCTCGCCGACCTGCAGGGGCCGAAGATGCGCACCGGACGGCTGGCGGGCGGCGGGCCGGTGACCTGGGTGGGCGGGGAGCGCACCGTGCTCACCGTCGCCCCCTGCCCCGAGGGCACCGCCGCGCGGGTGGGCTCGGACTACGCCGGACTGGCGCGCGACGTCAAGCCGGGCAACCACCTGCTGGTGGACGACGGCAAGATGCGCCTGCTGGTGGAGCGGGTTGAGGGCGATGACGTCCACTGCCTGATCGAGGTCGGCGGCAAGCTCAAGAACAACAAGGGCATCAACCTGCCTGGAGTGCGCGTGAGCGCCCCCCCGCTGACCGACAAGGACCTGCGCGACCTGGCCTGGGCGATCGCCCACCAGGTCGACTTCATCGCCCTCAGCTTCGTGCACTCCCATGCCGACGTGGTCGACCTCAAGCGCCGCATCGCCGAGGCCGGCGGATGCGCGGCGGTGGTGGCCAAGGTCGAACTGCCCGAGGCGGTCGAGGACATCGATGCGATCGCGCGCGAATCCGATGCGGTGATGGTGGCGCGCGGCGACCTCGGCATCGAGATCAGCGCGGAGTGGCTGCCGATGGTGCAGAAGGACATCATCCGCGCGGTCAACCGCCACGGCCGCATCGCCATCACCGCCACCCAGATGCTGGAGTCGATGATCGAGCTGCCGGTGCCCACCCGCGCCGAGACCACCGACGTCGCCAACGCCATCATCGACGGCACCGACGCGGTGATGCTCTCGGCCGAGACCGCCACCGGCGCCTATCCGCTCGAAGCGGTGTCGACCATGTCCCGGCTGGCGCTGGTGGCCGAGCGCTCGGCCTACCTGGTGCATGTCGAGGTCGACCGCGAACCCGGCGTGTTCCCGCCCGCCTCGGTGTCGCTGGCGCGTGCGGCGGTGGTGCTGGCCGACGAACGCCGGGCCGCCGCCCTGGTGGTGGCCGACCATGATCCCCAGCTCATCCGCCTGCTGTGCGAACGCCGTGGCCAGACCCCGGTGGTGGCGGCCTGCCTGGACCAGGCCGAGGCGCGCCGCTTCGCCCTGTTCTGGGGGGTGTTCGCGCTGGTGGGCGAGGGCGAGGACCTGATCGACTCGGTGGTGGCCCAGGGACGGGCGCTCAAACTGTTCGAGATCGGCGACGAACTGGTGGTGGTGCGCCGCCAGCCCTGGGATGCGATCGTGGTGCGTCGGATCACCGCCTGACCGCCTGGATATGGTGAATCCCCCAGGTGGGTCCGTATGGTTCCACTTTCCCGTGTGATACACGCGGGGATGGTGCATCAAGGGCTTAGGACCTCGGAGCGGAGTGGGACGGGGTATTACCATCGGCTGGGTTGAAATTCTGGCTGACCACCATATGTAGTGGTCCTCCCGCCGCGTCACCCCAGCGGGCCATAGTTTTACCCACCCACCGCTCCGCCCCTTTTGCCAGTCCAGGACACCGACGATGACCCTCGCTCAGCTGCAGGAATACACCTTCAACACCAAATACGCGCGCTGGAACCCGGCCATCAACCGCCGCGAGACCTTCGCCGAGGCGGCTGACCGGGTGTTCGCCATGCACGAGCGCAAGTACGCCGGCAAGGGGGTCGAGGCCGACATGGCCTATGCCAAGCAGGCGGTCAAGGACCGCCTGGTGCTGGGCAGCCAGCGCGCCCTGCAGTTCGGCGGCAAGCCGGTCGAAGACAAGAACGCCCGCCTGTACAACTGCACGGTGAGCTACTGCGACCGCCCGCGCTTCTTCCAGGAGGCGCTGTGGCTGCTGCTGTGCGGCTGCGGGGTGGGCTTCTCGGTCCAGCGCCACCACGTCGCCCAGCTGCCGCGCATCGCCAAGCCCAACCCCGCCGACAAGGTCACCTTCGTGGTGCCGGACTCGATCGAGGGCTGGGCCGACGCCCTCGGCGTGCTGGTGTCGAGCTACCTGGTGGGCGACCAGACCTTCCCCGAATACGCCGGCCGCCGGGTCGAGTTCGACTACACCCAGGTGCGTCCGGTGGGTTCGCCGCTGTCGTCGGGCATCGGCAAGGCCCCCGGCCCCGGCCCGCTCAAGCGCTCGCTCGAGCACATCCGCATGGTGTTCGAGAACCGCCTGGTCACCGCCGGCTCGCCCGCCTCCCTGCGTCCGATCGACGCCTACGACATCGTCATGCACGCCAGCGACGCGGTGCTGGCGGGCGGGGTGCGGCGCAGCGCCACCATCTGCATGTTCTCGCCGGATGACGAGGAGATGGCCACCGCCAAGACCGGCGACTGGTTCATCAAGAACCCCCAGCGCGGGCGCTCCAACAACTCCGCCCTGCTGCTGCGCGACAAGACCTCGTACGAGGACTTCGAGAAGCTGATGAAGTCGGTCAAGGAGTTCGGCGAGCCCGGCTTCGTGTGGGCCGACAGCACCGAACTGATGTACAACCCCTGCGTCGAGATCGGCATGTACCCGGTCGACGTCGAGACCGGGGCCACCGGGTGGCACTTCTGCAACCTGTGCGAGATCAACATGAAGGCCTGCGTCGACGAGGCGACCTTCGAGCGCGCCTGCCGCGCCGCCGCCATCCTCGGCACCCTGCAGGCCGGCTACGACCGTTTCGACTATCTCGGCGCCACCACCGAGCGCATCGTGCGCCGCGAGGCCCTGCTCGGCTGCTCGATGACCGGGATGATGGACAATCCCAAGATCGCCTTCAACACCGCCCTGCAGACGCGCATGGCGCAGCTGATCCTCGAGGTCAACGCCGGCATCGCCCATCGCCTCGGGCTCAACCCGGCCGCCCGCGCCACCTGCGTCAAGCCCGCCGGCACCACCTCGTGCATCCTCGGCACCGCCTCGGGCATCCACCCGCACCACGCCAAGCGCTACTTCCGCCGCGTCCAGGCCAACGTCAACGAGGCGCCGCTGCAGTACTTCCGCCTGCACAACCCGCGTGCGGTGGAGAAGAGCGTGTGGAACCCCAACGGCACCGACGAGGTCATCACCTTCTGCGTCGAGGTGCCCGAGGAGGCGCGGATCAAGAACGACATCAGCGCCGTCCAGCTGCTCGAGCACGTCGAGCTGACCCAGAACAACTGGGTGATGGCCGGGCGCCGGCCCGAGCGCTGCACCGCGCCCTGGCTGCGCCACAACGTGTCCAACACCATCACCGTGCGCGACCAGGAATGGGACGGCGTGTCGCGCTTCATCTACGACCACCGCCAGGCCTTCGCCGGGGTCTCGCTGCTGCCCGAGGGCGGCGACCTCGACTATCCCCAGGCGCCCTTCACCGCGGTGTGGACCTTCGAGGAGATCGTCAAGGAGTACGGCGTCGGCTCGCTGTTCGCCTCCGGGCTGATCGTCGACGGCCTGCACGCCTTCACCAACGACATGTGGGCGGCCTGCGACTGCGCCCTCGGCCGCGGCAAGAGCCTCGAGATGCCCGCGCTCAAGAGCGACAGCGCCAAGGACATCAGCGAGTTCCAGGAGCAGACCAAGCGCGTCCTGCTGCAGAAGGACTGGGTGCGGCGCGCGCACAAGTTCGCCAACAACTACTTCCAGGGCGACGTGCGGCGCATGACCTACTGCCTCAAGCGCGTGCACAACTGCAAGATGTGGGAAGACCTCAAGCGCGAGTACACCCCGGTCGACTACACCCTGATGATCGAGGACAGCGACAACACCAAGCTGCTCGACGCCCAGGCCTGCGCCGGCGGCAAGTGCGATATAGCCTGACCACCCGGTCGGGAAGGCGTGAACAGGATGGGGAGGATGGGGAGGATGGGGAGGATGGGGCCAACGCCTCATCCTTCCTATCCTCCCCATCCTGTTACACCCTCCCCGCTGTCGACGGCAGCCGCCCGCCACCCCGTGATCCCTGTCCCACCATGATCAAGCGCCCCCTCGGTTCGACCGGCTACACCATCTCCGTGATCGGCGTGGGCGCCTTCGCCATGGGCGGCTTCATGTGGGGGCAGCAGGACGACGTCGACAGCGAGGCGGCCATCCGCGCCGCCCTCGAGGCCGGGGTGACCTGGATCGACACCGCCCCGCTCTATGGCGAGGGACGCACCGACCGCCTGATCGGGCGGGTGATCAAGGGGCTGGAACCCTCGCGCCGACCGCTGGTGTTCACCAAGTTCGGTCACCATGTCATCGACGGCAAGCGGGTCAGCGACGGCAGCCGGGCGCGGGTGCTGGCCGACTGCGAGCACAACCTCGCCGCCCTGGGGGTGGACAGCCTCGACCTGTTCCAGCTGCACTGGCCCTGCCCGCAGCCGGTCGAGGAGACCGCCGGCGCCTGCGCCGAGCTGCTCAAGGCCGGCAAGATCCGCGCCATCGGCCTGAGCAATGCCACCATCGAGCAGCTGGCCGCCTGGAAGGCCACCGGCGTGCCGCTCCATTGCGTGCAGAACGTCTACAGCCTGCTCAAGCCCGAGGCCGCCGAGGCGGTGCTGCCGTGGTGCGCTGAGCAGGGGGTCGGCTTCCTGGCCTATTCGCCGCTGTTCCGCGGCCTGCTCACCGGCACCTGGGGGCCGGACAAGACCTTCCCTCCCGGCGACCATCGCGGCGAGCGCGACGACTACCGCGGGCCACGCCTGGCGCGCGCCCTGCAGGCGGTCGAGGAGCTGCGCGCCATCGCCGAGGAGGACGACCTCAGCGTGTCCGAGCTGGCGGTCGGCTACCTGCTCACCACCGAAGGCTGCACCGCCTGCATCGTGGGCGCGCGCAATGCCGCCCAGGGCGCCGCCCTCGCCGGCCTCGGCCTGCCCCTGCGCCAGGTGCAGATGGATGCGGTCGACGTGGTGATGGCGCGCCTGCGCGCAGATCTGGCCTGACCGCAGCCAGAGGCAGGCGTCCCGCCCGTGATCAGGGACGACCGCCCATGCGCTCCCGGTATGGGCGCGCTTGGCGGGCCGCGCTACAGGTCCAGCATGTCCACCGCCACCCGTCTGCCGACTGCCGTCCTGCTGCTGGCATCCCTGGCGATCGCCGGATGCGGCGGTTCCGATCGTGGAAAGGCGGCGGCGCTGAACCCGCCGCCCGCGGCGCCGGCGCCATCCGACGAGCTCGCAACCGCCCAGGATCTGGGGCCGCGCCTGGCCGAGTTCGCCCGCGAATGGAAGGTGCCGGGCATCGCTGCAGCGCTGGTCAGCCGCGGACGCATCGTCGCGATCGGGGCGGCAGGGACGCGGCGGCTGGGCTGGGATGCCCCGGTGGGCATCCAGGACCGCTTCCACATCGGATCGAGCACCAAGGCGCTCACCGCCACGGTGGCGGCGGCGCTGGTCGACCGCGGACTGATCCGTTTCGACACCACCCTGGCCGAGGCCTTCCCCGGGGTGCAGTTCGGCGACAGGCGTGCCGCCGCAGTCACCCTGGCCCAGCTGCTGTGCATGGCGGGCGGCTTCGCCGCCGAGCAGGGGAAGGAGCAGCACGAGGTGTTCGCCCTGCTGTTCCAGGTGCAGAACCTCAACGATATCGATGAGATGGCGGCCAAGGACCTGCCGACCATGCGTCGGCAGGTGGCCGAGCGCTGGCTGAACCGGCCGCTCGCCCATCAGCCGGGCGCAACCATGGCCTATGCCAACATCGGCTTCCTGATCGCGGGCAGCATGTGCGAACGCGCGGCCGGACGTTCCTGGGAGGAGCTGGTGCGCGAACTGGTCTACCAGCCGCTGGGCATGACCAGCGGCGGCTTCGGCCCAGCCGCCAGCATGGGGGCGGTCGACGCCGCCTGGGGCCACCTGGCCGGCGACGACGGCAAGCTGGTGGCGGTGCCGCCAGGGCCGAGCGGAGATCTGCCGGCGGTGCTCGGCCCGGCCGGGCTGGTGCATTGCTCGGTGGTCGATTTCGCGCGCTGGGCGGCCTGGAATGCCGGCGATGGCCGTCGGCCGCCCCTGCTGGTGCGCGCCGACACCCTCAAGCGCATGCGCGACGGCCGCTTCCCAGGGGTGGGATTCGACGACTACGCCTTCGGCTGGGGTCGGACCACCTTCGCCTTCGCGCCCAGGCCGCTGCTGTTCCACTATGGCAGCAATGGCCTCAACCAGTCGGCGATCTGGATCGATCGCGAGCAGGACCGCGCCCTGGTGGTGCTGTGCAACGCCACCACCAGCGCCCTCCACCAGCAGGGCCTGCCCAGGCTGGCGGGTGAGCTCTGGGAGCTGCGCTGATTCCTAGAACGAGGTCAGCGCCTGGTCGAGGTCGGCGATCAGTTCGCCGGCGTCCTCCAGCCCCACGCTCATGCGGATGAGGTTGTCGTGGATGCCGAGGGCGGCGCGCTCTTCGCTCGACTTGTCGTAGTAGCTCATCAGCGCAGGCTGCTCGATCAGCGACTCGGGGCCGCCCAGGGACGGTGCCAGGTAGGGGATGCGGCAGGCGTCCACCACCTTGGATCCATCAGCCAGGCTGCCCTTGACCGTGAAGCTGATCAGGCCGCCGAAGCCGCGCATCTGCTGGCGGGCGATGGCGTGGGCGGGGTGGCTCTCCAGCCCGGGATACCATACCCGCTCCACCTTCGGGTGGGTTTCCAGGAAGCGGGCGATGGCGAGGCCGGAGGCGTTGTGGCGCTCCATGCGCAGGGCGAAGGTCTTGAGCCCGCGGATCAGCAGGTACGAGCCGAACGCGCCGGGCAGGGCGCCGAACATGCCCTGGTGCTCGCGGATGGCGTCGATCAGGCCCTGACCGCCCACCACCACCCCGGCCATGAGGTCGTTGTGCCCGCCCAGGTACTTGGTGGCGCTGTGCACCACCAGGTCGATGCCGAAATCCAGCGGCCGGCAGTTGTAGGGGGTGGCGAGGGTGGCGTCGACGATGGTCTTGATGCGCTGCGGCCTGGCCAGGGCGGCGAGCGCCGCCAAATCGATGCAGTTGAGGTAGGGGTTGGTCGGGCTCTCAGTGATGATCAGCCGGGTGGTGGGGCGGATGGCGGCGGCGATGCCGGCGATCGAGGGCTCGCAGGCGGTGTGCTCGATGCCGAAGCGGGCGAGGAACTCGCGCACGAACACCCGCGTCTTGCGGTAGCTGTCATTGGTGATGACCAGGTGCGCGCCCGGCTTCACCATCGCCAGCAGGGTGGTGACGATCGCCGACATGCCCGAGGAGGTGACCATGGCGGCCTCGCCGCCGTCGAGCGCCGCCAGGCGCGCCTCGGCCACCGCGCGGGTGGGGTTGCCGTAGCGGCCGTATTCCTCGCTGCGCTCGACCTCGCCGCGGAAATAGGAATGCAGTTCGCCGGTGTTCTGGAAGGGATAGGCGGTGGCGAGGACGATGGGCGTCACCAGCGAGTCGTGCGCCTTGTCGCGGGTCTCGCCGGCGTGGATGGTCAGGGTGTCGATCGAGCGGGCCATCAGCGGGGCTCCCGGGCGAAGTGCGGATAGGTGGCGACGTGGGCGTAGGTGCGGCCATCCCAGCGGAATGCCTTGGCCTCGACGATGCGGCCGGCGGGCTGGCAGTCGATCACCACCTGCCACAGGCGGGGATAGACCGGGATGCCGTCGGGGGCGGCGACGCGGTGGTCCTCGGCGCTGAAGTAGGCGCCGCAGTCGATGTGGCTGTGGACGATGGCCAGCCATTGCTCGCCGGCGGCCTCGGCCTCGCGCACCAGGCGGGCGACCCTGGCCTCGTTCATCATGAAGGCGTCGCGGCTGGTGCGGGGGTATTCGACCGGGTCGAGGGCGTGCAGGCGGTCGGCCATGTTCTCGACCGCGATCCAGCGGCGGGCGGTGGCCTCGCTGCCGAAGAGCAGGCCGCAGCATTCGCCCGGGTAGCAGGCCAGGGCGTGGTCCTGCATCGCTGGGACCAGCTCCGGGGGGATGGTCAGGCTCATGGCGGCACTGTCGCACCCTGTTACGCGGGCTGCAATCGGGCTCCCCCCGGCCTGCCCATGCCGGGCGCGCATTGCCCATCCGCCGTCGCCTTCTAGCGTGCCGCCCGCGAGGACGCCATGGCCCTGACCGACGATCTGCAGCAGTTCACCGCCGAGGCCGAGGCGCGCTTCGCCGCCGCCGCCGACCCGGCCGCGCTGGAGGCGGTGCGGGTGGCGCTGATCGGCTCCAACGGGCGGGAGAAGGAGCTGGCCAAGGCCTTCGCCGCCGCCCCGCCCGAGGACAAGCGCGCCCTGGGCCCGGTGTTCAACGCCGCCAAGCAGGCGGCCAAGGCCGCCTTCGAAGCCGCCAAGGCGCGCCTGTCGGCGGCGGCCGAGGACCAGCCGGTGGACCTCAGCCTGCCGGTGGCGCGTCAGCGCGCCGGTTCGATCCACCCGGTGTCGCAGGTCGCGGCCGAGGTCGAGGAGGTGTTCGCCTCGATGGGCTACGAGGTCGCCGACGGCCCCCACGTCGAACTGGACGAGTTCAACTTCACCCGCCTGAACATCCCCGCCGACCACCCGGCGCGCGACCACCAGGACACCTTCTGGCTCGACCATCCCCAGCACGGCCGCGGCGCACGTCTGCTGCGCACCCACACCTCGGCGGTGCAGAGCCGCAGCTATCCCCGGCTCAAGCCGCCGTTCCGCCGCGTGGTGGTGGGCACGGTGTTCCGCTACGAGGCGGTCGACGCCACCCACGACAACACCTTCCACCAGGTCGAGGGCTTCCTGGTCGACCAGGACATCACCGTCGCCCACCTGGTCGGCACCATCCGCACCATGCTCACCGCGCTGCTCAAGCGCGACGACATCGAGGTGCGCCTGCGCCCGAGCTTCTTCCCCTTCGTCGAGCCCGGCTTCGAGGTCGATGTGCGCCTGACCAAGGCCGACCCCGCCAGCCGCTTCGCGCGCTGGATGGAGCTGCTCGGCTGCGGCATGATCCACCCCCAGGTGCTGACCGCGGGCGGCATCGACCCGGAGGCCTGGCAGGGCTTCGCCTTCGGCCTCGGTCTGGAACGCCTGGTGATGATCCGCCACGGCATCGCCGACATCCGGGTGATGAATGGCGCCGATCTGCGCAGCCTGCGCCAGTTCGGCGCCGGCACCGCCCTCTGATCCACCGCTGACGGCGCGGGCGGGGGCGTGGTTCCCGGCCCGGCCGGCGGCCTAGCCTGTGGGCATGGATCCAGCCCAGGGTTTCGAGGCGGCGGTCGCCGCCGAGGTCGCCCGCCGCCTGGCGGCGCGGCGGCGGCGCCTGCTGCCCTGGCTGGCGGCCGGTGCCATCCTGCTGCTGATGCTGGCCGCTGGCGGCGTCTGGGCCGGCTGGCGGGCCTGGGTGGATCTGAACCAGGATCTCGACCGCCGCCGCCAGGAGTTCGCGCAGGTCAACCGCGCCTACCAGGCCGAACTGGCCCGCAACCAGGAGTGGCAGCGCCAGCGCGCCGCGGCCGAGAAGGCCACCGCGTTCGCCCCGGCGCGCAGCCAGGCCGAGCACGAGGCCGCGGAGCTGAACCGTCTGTTCGGCCTGGTGGGGCGTGCCCATGCCCACAGCCGCGCGGTGGACAAGGGCTCGGCCACCGGTGCCGCCAGCGCCGAGCAGATCGAGGCCTGGGCGGACGAGACCGATGCCCTGGTCAAGGACGCCATGGGCATCCTCGGCCGGGTGGTGCTGCGCGGCACCGACCCCGGCGAGCGCGGCGGCACCACCCTGCTCACCGACCAGGCCACCGCCCGCGCTAGCGCCAGCGCGGCGGCGCGCAAACCGTAGCCCGTTCCCGGACCTGAGCCCTTCCCACGTCCGCCGGCCTCCTAGACTGGCACGGATCATGGGCGCCCGCTTCGTATTCCTCACCTGCGGCGGCCAGGAGGCCTACCACCTCCAGGCCTGGTATGCCCTGCTGTCGGTGCTGGCCTATGCCCCGGCCGGGGTCCAGCCGGTGATGGTCACCGACCAGCCCGAGCGCTACCGCTGGTTCCAGGACCGCGTCAGCGTGCTGCCCATCGACGCCGCCCAGGTCAAGGCCTGGCGCGGTCCCCATGACTTCCTGTGGCGGGTGAAGATCGAGGCCATCCGCGCCGCCGCCGCCGCCGGCGGTCCCGGCCCGCTGGTCTATTGCGACACCGACGTGGTGGCGCGCAGCGGGGTGGAACGCCTGCTCGCCGACCTCGAGGCGGGCGACGTGTTCATGCACCGCTGCGAGGCGCCGTTCGGCCGGCTCAAGGGCCGCACCGGCACCCCGGTGCGCCGGCGCCTGCCCGGCCGCTCCTGGGCCGGGGTGCCGGCCGGCAAGCGCAGCGAGATGTGGAATGCCGGGGTGGTGGCGGTGAAGGACCACGCGCTCATCGACCGCGCCCTGGCGGTGTGCGACGCCATCCTCGCCGACGGCTTCCACCATACCCTGGTCGAACAGGCGAGCTTCAGCCTGACCCTGGCCACCACCGGCCGGCTGCATGCGGCCGACCACGCGATCATCCACTATTGGGGCAACAAGCCGGGCTGGGAGGCGGAACTGAGCCGCATCCTGGCCGAGGCGCTGGTACGCGGCCTGACCCCGGCCGAGGCGGTCGAACTGGTGCGCAGCAAGCCGATCGAGCGCCCGCTGCACATCCGCAGGCGCTGGTGGAACCAGCTGTTCACCGGGCTGGCCGGCGCCGGCTGACGGCCGCGGCCGCGGGAAGGGCGGCCGTCGCTGCGCTTGCACCGAACATCCCCGCTGCGCGGGGGCCGAGACTGCGTTGCAGAGGGCGGCTGCGCCGTCCCCGGTGCTTGTTTGTACCGGGGCGGCGCCCAATGACGAAAAGCCAAGGCTGATCGAGTGCCGTGGACGGCCCTTCTGGAGCGTCGACGCCCACCTCGACGCCGCACTGACGCTGCCATGGTCCCCGATCAGCGAACAAGA
>JAKLKR010000175.1 GCA_023150565.1 Planctomycetota bacterium | reverse complement strand
TAGGTCGGGGGTGTAAGCACGTATATCCAAAGGTGCTCAGCTGACCGATACTAATCGCTCCATTGGCTTGATCGTCATGCGTGTCTGTTCCGCGATTGTAGAGTTGCCAATGGGCTCACGCTCCTTGTCATCTCTCCATTCCAGGTGGCCATACCGGCGAGGTCACACCCGTTCCCATTCCGAACACGGCCGTTAAGCTCGCCAGGGCCGATGATAGTCTTTCCGGCGAAAGTAGGTCGCTGCCTGGTTTTTACTCCAACCGCCCGATCCTTACGGATCGGGCGGTTTTTTGTTTTCTTGCCTTCCTTCCCTTGCCGGTTTGGGTGATCGGGGATATCCTTGTGGGGGCAAAGCATTATTGACACCGCCTTACTTGTCGGGAATCCTTGGACATGGCGGTTCCGCCCCTTTCCAGTGGCTTGCATGCCTTCGATCTCGAGTCCAGTCCTTCGCCTGATGGCAAGGGTCGGGTGCTCCTCGTCACTATTCGTCGGGAATTCGACTTTGGCAATTTGCACCAGGACTGGGCGGTGTCGGTGGTCAGTCAGGCTCCCGGACCATTCGTCGAGGTGACGTTGGATCTCTCGCAATGCGGTCTGGTGAGTTCCACCTTCTTTGCCGGGTTGCTGCAATTGCGCGGTCATTACTGTCCCAAGGGGTCGTCGCCGCTCCGCTTGCGGCACCCTGACCCGCGGGTTCTGCGCAACCTAGCCATCATGAGGCTCGACAGCTTGTTTTGCATTGAGCCCCGTCCGAAGCCGGTTGTTGTCTGATCCTCTGGTATTGACTGGTCCGGCCGGGCCGGTGACCTTGCCTGGGCGGGTTTTGCTTGCTCCCATGGAGGGCATCACTGATCCCGTCTTTCGCCGTCTTGTCTCCCGCACCGGTGGTGTGGCGGCCCTGTGCAGCGAGTTCCTTCGTATATCAGTTTCGCCGGTACCGGAGCGGATCTGCCGCCGGCATCTGGCTGTCACCGATGCCGGTGATGATGGGTTGAGGCAGGTGCGTTTGCCGACGGCAATCCAGTTGATGGCTGCCGGTTGTGAGCATGTGCCAGAATCGGCTGCGCACGCTGAGTGCGCCGGCGCTGATTGGATCGATTTGAATTTCGGCTGCCCGGCCCCGGTGGTTTTCGGCAAGTGCGCCGGGTCGGCCTTGCTTGCTCTGCCCGAGCGGATGTCTGCCATTGTGCGCGCCGCCCGTTCTGGGACTACCTTGCCGGTGACGGCGAAGATTCGCGCGGGCATCACCGATGAGCGTCTTCTTGAGGAGAATCTGCTCGCCTTGGCAGAGGCGGGGGCTGCAGCTGTCACCATTCATGCGCGTCTGCGCATCCAGGGATACCACCAGCCGGCCAGCTGGCATTGGATTGCTCAAGGTGTTCGCGTCCTGCGCGCGGCCGGGTATCGTCTGCCGGTGGTTGGGAATGGTGGTGTTGAGCGGGCTGATCAGGTGGCGGAGATGCGCCGGCTGACTGGGTGCGACGCGGTCATGGTCGGACGCGCTGTGCTCGCGGATCCGTTTCTGTTTCGGGTTGCGGCTGGTGGTCCGGCGCCTGATCGCCGGGAGGCGGCTGAATGGCCGATGCGCTATTATGAGGCGGAGGCGGCGGCACATGGTGGCAGCCGGGCCCTGGCGAAATTGAAGCAGCAGTTGTGCTGGTATCGGGCTGGCGATCTGTTTGCCGATGGTGAGGCTCAACGCAAAATGCTGCTGCGTGCCCGATCGGCGTCTGAGATCCTGTCGTGGCTGGTTGCGGCCGGAGTCAGTCGACCCCGAGCTTCTTGTGATTGACGCTCCACCAGGCGAAGGCGCGATCGATGGCGACCTGGCGTTTCAGTGCGTCGGCCCAGGGGTCGAAGCCGAAATCCCTGCCAGCCAAGCGGACCAGTGAACGGTTGATCTGAACTGCAGCGACGTTGGATTCCAAGGCGAAGATCAGGTTGGGAATGGCCGCCTTGTAGTCGATTCGTACTAGTGCTTCGGATACCCGGGCGCGCACCTCGGGGTCGGGGTCGCTGAGCGCCTCCTTGAGTTGGGGGCCGACGCTGCGGTCGCCAAGCTTGCCGAGTCCGATGGCGCACATGCGCCGGATGTGCGGGTCGCGGTGCCGGATCAGGCCTTGCAGAAGGAGCGGCGGGGTTGGTGGTGATCTTGAGCCGCTCGGTGGCGTTGTAGGCCGCCAGCCGCACCTCGGGATCTGGGTGCATCAGCAGGGTGCGCAAGGCGGGGCCGGTGACGCTGGGGTTGCCCACTGCTTCGGCTGCGATGCAGGCGGCCTGCAGTTCTTCGGGTGTGCGGGTGGCCGCCTCGAGTGCGGGCAGCAACAGGGGGGCGGTGTCGGGATCGTGCAGTTGCGCCAATTGACGGAGTGACTCCAGACGTTGGGCGGGAGCCTCGTCGGCAAGTCCGGCGCTCATCACGGCCAGACGGTTCTGGTAGCTCTGATTGGCTGCGCGGGCTGCGACCAGCAGCCGGTCGGCATCCAGATCCTCGGCTGCACCGAGGGTGAGGGCGAGCGCGACGGCGACGGTGCAGCGGAGCATGGTGGCAAGGTAGCGGTGGTTGCATCCGCCCCAAGCCGGTCGGGGATGCGGCATCAGGGGTGTATGAGCGGGCGCAGGCCCGTGTGCTCAAACGAAGAACCCCGGTCGGCAGGACCGGGGTTCTTGGGCGTGCGGGAATGCCGCGTGTGCTCAGGGCAGTTCGACAGGCTTCTGGGCGGTATGCCGGTGCGCGCTGCCCTTGTAGATCTTCAGGCGCTTGAGCTGGTTGCGGCCCTGAACGGTCTTGGGCAGCATGCGCTTCACCGCCAGCTGGAGGACGCGGTCGGGGTGGCTGGCGTGCAGGGTGGCGAAGCTGAGCTCGGTCAGGCCGCCCATGTAGCCGCTGTGGAAGCGGTAGGTCTTCTTCTCGGGCTTGTTGCCGGTCACGACCACGCTTTCCACATCGGTGACGACCACGAAGTCGCCGCCATCGACGTGAGGGGTCCAGTCGACCTTGGTGCGGCCCATCAGGGCGTTCGCCACCCGCACCGCCAGCGGGCCCAGGACCTTGCCCTTGGCGCTGGCGATAAGCCACTGGCGCTTGATGGATTCCTGCTTGGTGAGGGTCGTCTGGTTCATGGATGGCTCAGATTCAGAAGGGGGATAAAAGATTAGAATGGATGGGTGAAAGGTCAAGAACTCAGGTCTTGACCCGCAGGTGCCCGGCTTCGATCTCAGCCACGATCAGGTCGATCTTGTCGTAGGACGGGCCAGGCGGGGCCACCATCGGGGGTTCGCCGTTGTTGAGCTCCTTGAGCCGGCGATTGATCAGGGTCACGAAGTTGTAGTAGCCGCCAACTTTGGCGATGGCTTCGGCGTACTGCGTATTGACCAGTGACATGAGCGGTTCCAGGGGCGATGGGCCAGGGGCGTAGAGAGCGGGGGAAGCTGTTTAGCGGGCTTGGAGTGGCGGTCAACCGCTGGGCTCTTGGCGTGGGCGGGGTCGGCCATAAGGTGCCGACCCGATTCCGCCTTCTGCACCGGACGCAGCCGTGAACCCAGCCGCCGCTATCGCCTACCTCAACGGGGATTGGAAGCCTCTGGCCGAATGCCAGGTGCCGATCAACACCCATGCCCTCCAGTACGGGACAGGCTGTTTCGAGGGCATCCGCGGCTACTGGGATGGTGGCCGCATCAACCTCCTGTTGCTGGCGGAGCACTTTCGCCGCCTCGGCCGCAATGCGCGCATGCTGCGCATGGAGTGCCCGTCGCCGGAGGAGATGTGCGCGCTCGCCATCGAGGCGGTGCGTCGCAACGCCCCCACCCGCAACATCTACCTCCGGCCGATGGTCTACAAGAAAGGCACCGGGCTCGGCCCGGTCCTGGCGGGGGTGCCTGATGGCTTCATGATCTATGTCATCCCCCTGGGCGACTACCTGGACACCGCCAAGGGGCTCAAGGTGTGCGTGTCGAGCTGGCGCCGTCTGCCGGACAACGCCATCCCCACCCGCACCAAGGCCACCGGCGGCTACCTGAACAGCGCATTGGCCAAGACCGAGGCGGTGCTCAACGGCTACGATGAGGCTGTTTTCCTCAATGATCGCGGTCAGGTCTGCGAAGGCTCGGCGGAGAACATCTTCATCGTGCGTGATGGGCGGTTGCACACCCCCGACCGCACCGCCGACATCCTCGAGGGAATCACCCGCCGGGCGATCCTCGGCCTGGCCGCCGACCTCGGCATCCCCTTCGAGGAACGGCCGATCGCGCGTACGGAACTGTATGTGGCCGACGAGGTGTTCCTGGTCGGGACCGGCTGCCAGGTGAGCTGGGTGTCGTCGATCGATCAGCGGGTGATCGGCGAGGGGGTGCGCGGACCGATCACCGCCCGCATCCAGCAGGCGTACGAGGATGCGGTGTATGGCCGCAGCCCGGCCTACCGGGCCTGGTTGACCCCGGTCTGAGCGCTTCGCCTGGAGCAGGGCGAGTAGCGGGGGACGCCGCGCCGCCATGCCCCCTTGGCAAGTGGCAGCGGAGCCCCCTTGGCAAGTGGCAGTGGATCATACAGTGCCCCGCCCATCACCTTCACCCTACCGGGAGATCCCACGCCATGAGCGTCACCCTGCGCCTGTCTGCGCTTGTCCTCGCCTGTGCAGCCGGCTTCGCCGCCGAGCCCACCACTGCGGCCGTCGTTGCCGCCACGCCGGCTGCTCATAGCCCCTGGCTGAATGTGCTTGGGGAAGTCGGCAGCCTGGTGCTGGGCATCATCCAGCTGGTGGTCGCCCTGGGCATGGCCGCCTTCTGCATCACCAAGGGTCTCCAACTGCTCAGCCGGCTGCTCGGTGGCGTCGACATCTGGGCCGAGATCAAGAAGAAGAATCTGGCGGTGGCCCTGCTCGCGGCCGGCGTGGTGATCGCGTACACCGGCGTCATCGGCAGCGGCATCAAGGCCATGACCGACTCCCTGATGAGCCTGGGCTCCGGCAGCCTCTTCGGTGGCGCGGTCGGGTTGTTCTCCGGTCTGGTTCAGCTGGTGGTGGCGGTCATGGTGGCCTCGTTCGCCATCACGGTAGTGTTCCGGGTGATGGACAAGCTCACCGAGAACATCGATGAAAAGGCGGAATTCCTCAATGGGAACACCGCCATCGGGGTGATCTACTGCGGCATCATGATCGGCGTCAGCCAGTTGGTGGCGGCCGGCGTGAGCGGCATCGGGCGCGGCCTGAGCCGGGTGCTCAATGCGGTGGTCGGAGCCCTCTTCGGCTGAGCATCCAGTCGGGCCTCCGATGCCATGACCCGGCGGGCCCAGCCCGCCGGGTCATGTGCGTTCAGGGGGCAGTCCGAGTACGCGCAGGGCGGCGGCGGCCACCGCATCGGCATGGCTGGCGAGTGGGCCCGGCAGGCGGCCATACAACGCGTAGCTGGCGGTCTGGAGAAACAGCCCGATGAGGAAGGCGGACAGGCGGTCGGGGTCCTCCTTGACGCCGCCGGCCGCGGCCGCGGCGCGCGCCAGGTCGGCGATCACGTCCTGGGGCATGCGCCGGTCGGCGGGCAGGCGGCGGGCGAGGTCGTGTTCCACCATCAGCACGAAGCGGAAGACCAGGGGTTCGCGGTCGTAGAGGTCGAGGCAGGCGCGGGTGGCTGCGGCGACCGCTTGGGCGGGCGGGCGGCTGCCGATGGCCTGGTCGAGCAGGGTGGTGACCTCGCCCAGATGCTCGGTGAAGAGGTCGAGGGCGAGTTCGTCCTTGCCCGACCAGTGGCGGTAGAGCGCCGCCTCGCTGACCCCGGCGGCGCGGGCGATGTCGCGGATGCCGGTGGCGTGGAAGCCCTGTTCGACGAACAGGCGCAGAGCCGCCTGGCGCAGAGGGGCGCGGGCGAGCGGGGGGCGGGGCATGCGCGATGGTCGTCCGGACCGCGCGCCTGCGCAAGCGCCTCGGCCCTTGCGGCCGGGCCTGGCTCGGGAGCATGCCGGCCATGATAACCACGTGGTTCCCCGGGCCCAAGGGACCGGCGAAGGGCGAGGCGCCCGACGACCAGACCCTGGCCCAGGCACTGTGGATCGACGTGGTGGAGATGACCAAGGAGGAGAAGGAGCGGGTCGAGCGCGTTTTGGGCGCCGACCTGCCCAGCCGGGCTGAAATGCAGGAGATCGAGGCGTCGAGCCGCCTCTATCGTGAAGACGGGGCGGCGTTCATGACCGCCACCATGCTGATCAAGACCGAGACCCAGAGCCCGGAGTCGACCCCGGTGAGCTTCGTGCTCACCCGCACCCGGCTGATCACCGTGCGCCACGCCGAACCCTGGTCGTTCCGCGTGTTTGCCCAGCGTGCACCCAAATCGGGGGCGATGACCTCCGAACAGGTCTTCGTCGAACTGATGGACACCACCGTCGAGCGCCTGGCCGACATGCTCGAACTGGTGTCGATGGAACTCGACCACCTGTCGCAGCAGGTGTTCCGCCTGCACATGCCTGGCAAGGGCCATCAGGCCGAGCTCGATCTGCAGAAGGCGATCACCAAGACCGGCACCTGCGGGCACATCTGCGGCAAGGTGCGCGAGTCGCTGATCGACAAGAACCGCCTGATCACCTTCGCCGAACCGGCCTGCGCCGACTGGATGAGCGCCGAGGCGCGTACCCGGCTCAAGGGCGTTCAGCACGACATCCAGACCCTGTCCGACCACGCCACCTTCACCAGCGGCAAGATCAATTTCATGCTCGATGCCACCTTGGGGCTGATCAACCTCAATGTGAACCAGGAGATGAAACGCATGAGCGCGATCATGATCGCGGTCATGTGGCCGGCGCTGGTGAGCGGCTTCTTCGCCATGAACGTCAGGCTGCCGATGCCCAATGACGCGATGTGGCCGTTCTATCTTTGCGTGTTCCTGGCCTTTGGGCCCCTGCTGATCGGATTCACCTGGTGGATGCGACGTTCGCGCCGGCACTGAGCCACCTGGCCGGGGCCCGGGTGCTGGTGTGGGGATTCGGCCGCCATGGTGGCGGGGCGGCGGCGGCACGCTTCTGCGCCCGGCACGGGGCCAGGGTGGCGATCCTCGATGCCAAGCCGTCCTCGGCGTTCGGCGTTGCTGGCGAGCAGGCCCTGGCCGCAGGCTGGGATTGGATGGAGGGCGATGCCGGTCATCCCGGGTTCGCCGCCGCCGATCTGGTGGTGGCCTCGCCGGCCATCCCGCCGCGCGCCTGGCCGGTGCGCCACCCGCCCCGCACCTGCCCCGAGGGGCTGTTTTTCGCCGCCCATCGCGGTCCACGGGTGGCGGTGACCGGGACCAAGGGCAAAAGCACCACGGTGCGCATCCTGTCCACCCTGCTCGGCTGGTCGGCGGGCGGCAACAGCTATGAACCGCTGCTCGATGTGCTGGAGCGGCAGGGTCCGGATGCGCCGATGGTTTGCGAGCTGTCGAGCTTCCAGCTGTGGTATCTGGCGGGGCAGCCACCCCGGCTGGATGCCGCGATCCTGACCAGCTTGGCGGTGGACCATCTCGACTGGCATCCTGATGCCGGTCATTACCGCGCCGCCAAGCTGGCGCTGCTCGACTGGGCTGCGGCGGTGGTCCGTCATCCTGGCGGAGCGGGCCGGGCCGGTGGAGTGCCTCTGCCGACATATGCCGATGGCGCCTGGAGCTGGCAGGGTGGTCCCTTGGCCGGCCGCGACGACCTGCCCCTGCCGGGCGAGCATAACGCCGGCAACGCCACCCTGGCCCTGGCGGCCGCCCTGGCCCTGGGTCTGGAACCGGCCCGGGCAGCGGCACGGCTGCGCAGCGTGGTCGGCCTGCCGCACCGCCTATGCACCGTGCATGAGGCCGGCGGCAGGCGTTTCGTCGACGATTCCATCGCCACGACGCCGGAAAGCGCGATCGCAGCGTTGCGTTCGTTCAGCGGCCCCCTGACCATCATCCTAGGGGGGTCGGACAAGGGCGCGTCATTCCACGCCCTGGCCCAGGCGGTGGGCGAGCGCGGTGCCCGGGCGGTGTTGCTGGGGTCTACCGCGCCGCGCATCGCCGCCTGTCTGCACGAAGCCGGGGTGGCCAGCACCTGCGTCGCCAGCATGGAGGAGGCGGTGGCCCGCGCCGCCGATGGCCTTCCCGCTGGCGGCACGGTGCTGCTCAGTCCCGCCTGCGCTTCCTTCGATCTATTCCAGGGCTTCGAGCATCGCGGCCGGTGCTTTGCCGCCGCCGCCCAGGCCTGGGGCCGGGGCCGGGCTTGAGCCGGCTGCGTCAGTCCCTGTCCAGGACCCCCGCCGGCCGGCCTTGTGGTCCGGCCTTGCGCATCTAAGGTCGGACCCTGATCGGCCTTCGGAGTCATCCCCCATGATGGACGCGGTGCTCGTCGAACATTTCCATGCCGCCCACCGGCAGCGGCGCACCGGCATGTTGCTGGTCTCGGGCGAGACCGGTGAGACGCATTTCGCCTTCCAGGAGGGCAACCCGGTCGCCATCGACTTCGGGGTCGACAAGGAACGGCTGCTGGCCGATGCCCTGCTCGAACACCACCGCATCACCGCCGAGTTCCATCAGGCCCTGCTTGCGGTCTACCGTTCCGGCCAGGCCTCGGTCGCCGAGACCGTGCTGCGCCACCAGGCGGCAAGCGAGGATGAACTCGCGCGCACCACCCAGGCGATGGTCGAGGACGCCCTCTGCCGGGCCTTCACCGGCCGTTCCGGCAAGGTCGACTTCCAGGACGGGGTGGCCGCCGACACCCTCGATTTCGCCCTGCGCGCCTTCCGCCTGCGCATCGACGCCGAAGTTCTGCTGCGCACCACCCGCCAGCGGGTCGAGGAGATCCGCGCGGTGGCGGCCGACGATCCCGGCTGGGCGGCGGTCTATTCGCTGTCCGAGTCCGCCGGTTCATCGGAGCTGAGCGCCTTCGAGAAGCTGGTGCTGAACGTAGTCGATGGCCGCCGCCCGGTGGCCGAACTGGCGGTCGCCTGCCGCGACAGCTGCCACAACCTGGCCCGCACCCTGCGCGGGCTGGCGGCCAAGGGCGTGGTCCAGCGCGTCCAGGCCAAGGTGGTCACCGCGGTCGCGCCCCTGGCCGCCGCGCCTGCTGCCCGTGCCCCTGAATTCGTGCCGGTGCGCCGGATCGCGGTCGAGGAGCCACCGCTGATCAGCCTGCGCCTGGCCTTGATGATCGCCGCCCTGGTTGTGGCGGTCGCGGTCGGCTGGCTGGTGGTGGTGTACGAGAAGAAGCGTCGCGCCTTGCAGCAGTCCACCGACCGCATCGGTGAACTGCTCGGACGTTCGCAGTGGCAGGGGGCCCAGGATCTGATCAGCGAAGCCGATCGCCAGGCCGGCAACGATCTCGAGGCCAAGCGCGAGGTCGATGGCTTCCGCCAGATGGTGGTGCGAGCCCTCAAGGGCGAGCGCGACGCCATCCTGCGTCTGGTCGAGACCGGCGATTTCGCGGGGGCGCGCAAGCGCATCGCCGCGTACCCGCCGGCCCCCGAGGTCGAGGAGCTGCGGGTCGCGGTGGTGCGCGCCGAGAAGCTGCAGGCCGAGCGTTCCGCCGCCCTCGTCGCCCAGGTCGAGGATCTGCTGCGTCGTGGCGATGTCGCCGGTGCCGCCCAGGTCGCCGGAGCCGGCGAGGCGCGCCCGGCGCGCGACCACGAGGCCGCACTCGAGGCTCTCGACCGTTGGCGTGCCGCCCGCCTCGATGAGGCCGCGGTCGCTGGTGCGCCGGTGCGCATCCGTCGCGAAGCCCTGGCCCGGCTCGCGGCCGGGGTGCCCAGCCAGGGCCAGGCCGCCACCGCCGAGCGGATCGAGGCCGAGGTGGTCCAGGCCGAGCAGGCGCTGCGTCAGCATCTCGCCCGCCTGGTCCGGGTGGTCGATGGCGGCGATGGCGAGGCTGCGGCGGGCGAGCTGGAACGCCTGCACCTCGCCGAGTTGAGCGATGGCCTGCCGTGGGCGCGTGAGATCACCGCCCTGCGCGCGCGCATCGAACGTCTGCGCGCCGAGGGCGAGGATCTGCGCCGCCAGGCGGTGGCGGCGGTACGCGATCCGGCGGCCAAGCTCGACCAGGCGATCAGCGGCGTCGAGGGACTGGCGGCGCGTTCCTCGGGCGTGGTGGTGAAGGACGCGCAGGAGATCGCCGGGCTGCTGCGCGCGCTGCAGCAGCAACCCGACGACCGCACCCCGAGCGAGCGTGCTGTCGCGATCCGCGCGCTGGCCACGGGCCGCACCCTGTCGCCGGCGGTGGCCAAGGCCCTGGCCGAGCGCGCCGACCGCATCGAACGCATCGAGAAGGTGGCCGGCGAGGAGCTGGAGCTGGCCCGCCGGGCGCGCCGCGAGGGCGAATTCGGGCGCGCCCGCACCCTGTTGACCGCCATGATCGCACGCATCGATCTGCGCCGCACCGAGGCCCTGCGCCAGGCCGAGAACGAGCTGGTCGAGGTCGAGGCGGCGATCGTGCGCCGCGATGGACTGAAGAAGGACCTCGAGCGAGCGGTCGGCGCCGGCGATGTCGCCGCGGCCGGTGTGCTGGCGCGTGAGATGGGTCTGCGTTACCTGCCTCTGGCGGTCGACAGCCTGCCGCAGGGCGCCGAGGTCCGCCGCGAGGGCACGCTGCTCGGCGCTACACCGCTGCTGCTCGACATCCCGGCGGCGGACCGCGTCGACGCCGACTTCGAGATCTCGGCCCCCGGCTACCAGGCACGAGTGGTCAAGGGCGCCGAGGCCGAGGCCGGCTGGCGCCTGCTCGCCCGCCTGGAACGCACGGTGGTGGCCTCCGGCCGCATCCCCCAGACCGTCACCAGCCGGCCATCCGCGGTCGGTGGCGTGGTGGTGGTGGCCAGCCGCCTCGGTGCCGGTCTGATCGCCGCTGACGGCTCGGTGGTTCATGTCCCCTTCGGCGGGGTCGCGGTCGAGAACCCGGTCTATGCCGCCGCTTCGGGTGGCGATGGGGTGGTGATCATCCCCACCCGCGACCGCATCGCCCTGCGCCTGCAGGGCAAGACGGTGGAGCGTCTGTCCTTGCCGGTGGGCACCGACCTGGCCCCGGCGCTGTACCGCAGCGATCTGGTGGTCGGTCGCCGGCTGGTGGTGGTCGCGGGCGACGATGGCCGCCTCTGCGCCGGCGACGAGTCCGGCGGCCTGGGCTGGAGCGGTGCGCCGGGGGCGCCCTTCGCCACCGCCCCGCTGGTGGTCGGTGAACGGGTGCTGAGCGTGCGTCGCGACGGCCGGCTTGAACAGCACGGCGTCGAGGACGGCCACCTGGTGCCTGCGGCCACGGCAGCGGTCGGCGCCCCGGTGCTGGCGGCCTGGGCGATCGCCGGAGGTTTTGCCGGCCTCACCGCCACCGACAGCTGGCGTTGGCAGGGGGGGGCGGTCACCCGCCAGGCCCTGCCGATCCCGGCGGCGATCTGCGGTGAACGGGTGATCATCAGCACCTCCGGCCGGGTGCTGGTCGAAGAGGGCGGGACGTGGAACGAGGTCGGACGCAGCGACAAGGCGCCCACCGCCGAGATCGTGGCCTGGAAGGGCCATGCGGTCCTCCCCCAGGGCAATGTCCTGGTGGTGCTCGGCAAGCGTGGCTTCGCATTGCGCGGCAAGGCCGATTTCCTCGCCGGGGCGGTGCTGGGTGAGCGCCTGGTCGCGGTCGATCAGGCTGGCCAGGTGCAGGTGTTCGATCCGTAGCGCAGGCAGCCCCCTGGAAACGAACCAGCGCGCCCATCTGGGCGCGCTGATTCGTTTCCAGGGGGGGCGGTGCGCTCAGGTGCGGCGGAAGTGCTCGTCCACCGCCGCGGTGTCCTTGACCACGACGAAGAAATCGCTCATCCCGATCATCTTGATC
>JAKLKR010000174.1:243-11811 GCA_023150565.1 Planctomycetota bacterium | reverse complement strand
CCTCGAACACCGGGCGCTTCGTCGAGATCTGGAACCTGGTGTTCCCCGAGTTCAACGTGCGCAAGCCCGGCCCCGACGGCGCGCCCAACCTCGAGAACCTGGGACGCAGCAACATCGACACCGGCAGCGGCCTGGAGCGCGTCGCGGCGGTGATGCAGGGCGTCTACAACAACTTCGACATCGACCTGTTCCAGACCATCATCGCCCAGGTGTGCGCCTCGGCCGGGGTCACCTACGACAAGTCGGCGCCGCTGGGGGCCAGGACCAAGGCCGCCGAGGACAACGCCCTCATCCGCCGCATCGCCGACCACGTGCGCGCGGTGACCTTCTGCATCGCCGACGGCGCCCTGCCCGGCAACAGCGACCGCGGCTACATCGTGCGCCGGCTGATCCGCCGCGCGACCCTCGACCTCGAGAAGCTCGGCTGCACCGAGGTGGCGCTGCACGCGGTGGTGCCGGCGGTGGTGCAGGCGATGGGCGCGGCCTATCCCGAGATCGTGCGCCGCCAGGAGCTGGCGCGCGACACCCTGCGCGCCGAGGAGACGCTGTTCCGCCGCACCCTGCACAAGGGACTGGAGCTGTTCCAGAAGGCCCTCGACCGCCAGAAGGGCAGCGGCGCGTTCTCCGGCGACGACGCCTTCGAGCTGGTGGCGACCCACGGCTTCCCCAAGGAGGTGATCGCCGAGCTCGCCGCCGCCGAGGGGCTCAAGCTCGACGAGGCGCGCTTCCAGGTGCGCTGGAGCGAGCACCAGCAGGTGTCGACCAGCAAGGGCGTCGAGGTGTGGAAGGCCTCGGCCCTGCAGGACGCCAAGCCGCGCCTGGGCGCCACCCCCTTCGTCGGCTACCAGCAGACCGAGATCGCCACCGCCATCACCCTGATCGAGGCCGAGGGCAGGGAGGTGGCCGAGGCCAAGGCCGGCACCAAGGTGCGCTTCGCGCTCAAGGAGACGCCGTTCTACGCCGAATCCGGCGGCCAGGCCGGCGACACCGGACGGGTGTTCGGGGTCGACCCCGCCACCCGCGAGGCCTTCGCCATCCAGGTCAGCGACACCCAGAAGGACGACGGCCTGGTGGTGCACACCGGCAGCGTGCTGACCGGCACCGCCCGCCCCGGCCCGGCCAAGGCCGCGGTCGACGCCCAGCGCCGCACCGCCACCACCCGCCACCACAGCGCCACCCACCTGCTGCACGCCGCCCTCTGCGGCCTGGTCGGCGACCACGTCGAGCAGCAGGGCTCGGCGGTGGGCCCCGACCAGCTGCGCTTCGACTTCAACAACCCCGGCGCGCTCAGCGCCGAGCAGCTCGCCGCGGTCGAGGCCTGGGTGGGCCAGCAGATCGCCGCCGCCCATCCGGTGACGGTGCGCGAGCTGCCCATCGAGGAGGCGCGCAAGCAGGGCGCCAAGGCGCAGTTCGGCGAGAAGTACGGCGCCACCGTGCGGGTGGTGGCGATGGGCGCCGGCACCCCGGTATCGGTGGAGTTCTGCGGCGGCTGCCACGTCGCCGGCACCGCCGACATCGCCGCCTTCCGCATCCTCAAGGAGGAGGCGTCCTCGGCCGGCATCCGCCGCATCACCGCGGTGGCGGGCGACGCCGCCCGCGCCCTGCAGCAGGAGGAGGCGCAGATCGCCGACGCCTGCGGCAAGGCGGTGGGCATCTTCCAGACCGCCGACGGACGCGCGGTCGCCGACCTCTCGCGCCTGCTCAAGGCCCAGCCCAAGGAGCTGCCGGCGCGCGTGCAGCAGCTCGCGCGCGAGGTCGGCCAGCTGGCCGAGCGCCTGCGCGCCACCCAGTCGACCCTCACCGGCGGGCTGGTGGAGCGGGTCGAGGGCCTGCAGAACGAGATCAAGCGCCTGCGCAAGGTCGAGGAGCAGCAGTCCGCCCAGGCCGCCGCCGGGGCGGTCGACGAGCTGCTCGCGCAGGTGCGCGAGGTCGCCGGCGTGCCGCTGCTGGCCGCAGTGGTGCCCAACCTCGACGCCAAGGCCCTGCGCACCCTGGCCGAGACCGCCAAGGCCAAGCGCCCCAGCCTGTGCCTGGTGCTGGGCGCCGCCCTCGACGGCAAGGTCGCGCTGGTGGCGTCGGTCAGCCCCGATCTCGCCAAGCGCGGCCTCGCAGCCGGGGCGTTGATCGCCAAGGTCGCCCCCCTGGTGGGCGGTGGCGGCGGCGGACGCCCCGACTTCGCCCAGGCCGGCGGCAAGGACGCCGCCGCCCTGCCCGGTGCCATCGCCAGCGTGCCCGCCCTGGTCGAAGCGGTGCTGGCGTCGGGCAAGGCCAGCGCCTAGCTTCCCGCCATGGCCAAGCAGCGCGAACGACCGCCGCCCTCGGGCAGCAGCTCCGAACGCCACGCCAAGTCCAATCAGCCGCCCACCGACACCCACCACCGCCGGCGCAAGACCACCTTCAAGGGGGTCCCGGTGGTGCCCGGGGTGGCGATCGGGCCGGTGCGCCTGAAGTTCCGCCAGACCCAGGTGATGAGCGACCGCACCCTGGCGGAATCCGAGGTGCCGCGCGAGCACGAGCGCCTGGCCGAGGCCATGCGCCGGGCCAAGGAGCGCCTGCTCGCCGACCGCGCGCGGGTGCAGAAGGAGATCGGCGAGGTCGAGGCGATGATCTTCGACGCCCACATCGCCATCCTCGAGGACCAGGGCTTCCTCAAGAAGGTGCGCGCCCAGGTCGCCAAGGACCTCAAGCCGGTCGAGGTGGTGGTGGCGCAGGTGGTCGAGAACTACCACCGCACCCTGAGCATGGTCAAGGACGAGCACATCCGCGAGCGCGCCGCCGACATCCGCGACGTCGGCCGCCGCCTGCTCGACTCGCTCTCCGGACTGCAGGCCGGCGGCCGCGACAAGGACCCCACCGGCTCGGCCGAGGACATCATCTTCGCGCGCGAGCTGCTGCCCTCCGACCTCGCCACCCTCGAACGCCGCCACTGCCAGGCGGTGGTGTGCGAGGCCGGCTCCGACCGCGGCCACGCCGCGGTGATGCTGCGCGCCATGAACGTGCCCTGCGTGATGGGCGTCGAGGGCATGGGCGAGGCGATCGAGGACGGCGACCTGATCGTGGTCGACGGCTCGACCGGCACCGTCTACATCAATCCGCGCCAGGAGCTGCTCGACAGCTACGAGAAGACCCGCCAGGAGTACGAGCACTACCGCACCCTGCTCCAGGCCGAGGTCGAGCTGCCGGCGGTGACCACCGACGGCCACCCGGTGCAGCTGCTGGCCAACGTCAGCAAGAACTCCGAGATCGACCTCGCCCGGCTCTACAGCGTGGACGGCATCGGCCTCTACCGCAGCGAGTTCCACCTCATGATCGGCTCCTCCTTCCCGAGCGAGGAGGAGCTCTACCTGGTCTACCGCGAAGCGCTGGAGAAGATGCCGGACCACCCGGTGACCTTCCGCACCATGGACCTGGGCAGCGACAAGAAGCTGCCCTACCTCAAGATCGGCGACGAGGCCCACGTGCTCGGGCGGCGCTCCATCCGCCTGCTCTCCGAGATCGAGGAGTTCCAGCTCATCCAGCTGCGCGCCATGCTGCGCGCCAGCGTGCACGGCAAGATGCGGCTGATGTTCCCCTTCATCACCTCGCTCGAGGACATCCGCCTGGGCAAGCGCCTGGTGCGCACCGCGCGCCGCGACCTCGACCTCGCCGGCCACGCCTACGACGCCAACGTGCCGATCGGCATGATGGTCGAGGTGCCGGCCGCCGCCC
The DNA here is from genome assembly GCA_023150565.1 of Planctomycetota bacterium. GTDB lineage: Bacteria > Planctomycetota > UBA11346 > UBA11346 > UBA11346 > JAKLKR01. The sequence continues at coordinate 8,103 of JAKLKR010000174.1, read as the reverse complement.
TCAGCCTGGACAAGTACCTGCGCGAGGTGCAGTTCTTCTCGGTCGGCACCAACGACCTGACCCAGTACGTGTGCGCCGCCGACCGCAACCACCCCGAGGTGGCGCCGTGGTTCAAGGGCCACAACCCGGGCATGCTGCAGCTGCTCAAGATCATCGTCGACACCGCCAAGGCGGCCAATGCCGACCTCACCATCTGCGGCGAGATGGCCGGCGACCCCTTCTACACCCTCTTCCTGCTCGGCCTCGGCGCCAACAAGCTGTCGATGCCGGCCCCGCAGGTGCCGCTGGTCAAGAAGATCATCCGCTCGGTGAACCTCACCGGGGCCAAGAACCTCGCCAGCCGCGCCCTCCAGCTCACCTCGACCGGGCAGATCCGCGAGACCTTCGCGGCCTCGGTGGAACAGATCCTCGGCCGCGACCTCGGCGGCTGGCGGCGCTCGGAGGCGGAATGAGCGGCACCGGCGAAGACAGCACCAAACGCCTCGGCATCAAGGCTTCAGGACACCCCATGGATCCCCGCACCCAGGAACTCGTCGCCCACTTCCAGCAGGCCTACGGCAGCGCCCCCGAGCGCGCCGTGCGCGCCCCCGGGCGGGTCAACCTGATCGGTGAGCACACCGACTACAACCACGGGTTCTGCCTGCCCATGGCCATCGAGCGCGACGTGCGCATCGTGCTGCGCCGGCGTCCCGGCCGCAGCGTGCGGGTGACCTCGGTGCAGCAGCCGGGAGTGGTCGAATTCAGCCTCGACGCCCGCCCCATCCCCAAGGCCACCGCCAAGGACCAGCGCTGGGCCGACTACGTCAAGGGTTGCGCCCAGGTGCTGCGCGACGAGGCGGGGATCGAACTGGTGGGCTGCGACCTCGCCGTCACCGGCGACGTGCCGCTCGGCTCCGGGCTGTCGTCCTCGGCCGCGCTCGAGGTCGCCACCATCCACGCCCTGCTCGCCGCCGCCTCGGTGGGCATGGAAGGCGAACGCATCGCCCAGTTCGGCCAGCGCGCCGAGAACGCCTACGTCGGCACCAACTGCGGCATCCTCGACCAGCTCTCCTCGGCCTGCGGCGTGCTCGGCCAGGCCATGCTGATGGACTGCCGCACCCTCCAGCTCACCCCCGCCCCGCTGCCCGCCGGGGTGGCGGTGGTGATCGCCGACACCGGCAAACGCCGCGGACTCGTCGACAGCGCCTACAACGAGCGCCGCGCGCAGTGCGAGGCTGGGGCCAAGTCGCTGGGCGTCAGCCACCTGCGCGACGTCACCCTGCACGGGCTGCGCACCGCGGTGGCGAGCGGCAAGCTGCCGGCGGCGGCCGCCCGCCGCTGCGAGCACGTGATCGCCGAGAACGGCCGTACCCAGGCGGCCTTCGCCTGCCTGCGCGCCGGCGACGCCGAGGCCCTCGGCCAGCTGATGGACCAGAGCCACGACGACCTGCGCCAGAAGTTCGAGGTCACCTGTGCCGAGCTCGACGACATGGTGGCGATCGCCCGCGCCCTGCCCGGCTGCCTGGGCAGCCGCATGACCGGCGCCGGCTTCGGCGGCTGCACCGTCAGCCTGGTGCGCGAGCCCCAGGTGGCGGCCTTCGTCACCGCCCTCACCGCCGGCTACCGCGCCGCCCACCCGGCCATGACCCCGGCGGTCTACGTGACCAAGGCCGCCGCCGGCGCCGGCACCCTGGCGCTCTGAACCGTCGGCATGGCGACCCCCTGGTACCAGGACGGCCTGCGCTTCGCCTGCCAGCGCTCAGGGGTGTGCTGCACCGGCGAGCCGGGGCTGGTGTGGCTGGCCGAGGATGAGGCCGAACAGCTTGCCGGACGCCTGGGCCTCGACGGCCCTGCCTTCCGCCGCCGCTACACCCTCACCGCCTGGAAGGACGGCGTCGCCCGCCTGGTGCTGCGCGACCGGCCCGGTAAACGCGGGCACGAATGCATGCTGTGGGACGGCCAGGGCTGCTCGCTGTACCAGGACCGTCCGCGCCAATGCCGGACCTGGCCCTTCTGGCGCCGTCTGGTGGCCAGCCCCCAGGCCTGGGCCGAGGCTGCGCTGGAATGCCCAGGGATCGGCCAGGGACCGCTGCATGCGGCCCATACCATCACCACCATCGCCGCTGACGACGGCCTGCCCGGGAAGGGCGTATGATGATGTGCGCTGCGATGCAGGGTGACACGGCCCTTCCCCCTTGCCACGCCGAAGCGTGTGCCCTATGGTCGCCGCCGTTCGCCATCCACCGATGTGCCAAGAACATCAGTGATGGCAGCGTTGCTCGGGTGGAACACTCATGATCCTCATCAACCTCCTGCCGCCCGAGCTGCGCAAGACCCGCCGCCAGGTCGATCCCGTCCTCGCGGGCTGGATCGCAGCGATGGTGATCAGTCTGGTGCCGATCGGGGCCATGGTCTGGGTCAAGCAGGTGCGCCTGCCCAATGCCGCGCGGGTGGCCGAGGAACGCCAGGAAGAGCTTCAGCGGCGTACCGCCGAGGCCGAGCAGGTCGAACAGGAACGCGGCCAGATCGCCGAATTTGAAAAGCACCGCGAGATGATCATCAGCCTGCTCGCCCAGAAGGTGTTCTGGGCCCACACCCTGGATGATTTCATCAACCATCTGATCAGCCCCAACTGGCAGGGCTTCGAGGTCAGCTGCACCGACCTGCAGATCCTCCCGACCTCGACCACCAGTGCCGGTTCACGCGCCGCCAAGGCAGGCGGCAACCAGAAGGCGTTCAGCTTCCGCGGCCGCTTCAAACTCCTGGGCGAGGACAAGTCCAAGGCCGGCGACTACATCAACGCCTTCTTCTCGCGCACCGAGGCCAGCCCGTTCTGGAAGGTCCAGGGCTTCGAGGACAAGCCCGAACGCACCTACCGCGGCGACCAACCCGAGTGGCGCAAGGACATCGACCGGGTGGCGGTCGACTTCACCCTCGAATGGGTGCGGGTGAAGAACGTGGTCACCGCATCCGCCAAGGCCGGGAGGTGACATGGCCGAGTCTCCCCTCGCCAAGTACGTCGCCCAGTTCAAGGCCCTGCCCAAGCAGCAGCGTCTTGGCATCGCTTTCGCCATTCCGGCCGCCATCGCTGGCATCGCCGGCTATTTGACCTGGGGCGCCCTGGCCCTGCTCGGCCCTGATCCTGACGTCCCGAACCTGCTGCGCCGTGACACCGGCAGCGGTAAATGGAACGAAATCAACGCCACCCAAGGCGAGATCGACGCCAAGATGCTGGTCATCGCGGAACGCGACAAGATCCGCAAGCAGCTCGACGCCCTCCAGGCCGAGATCACCGTGGCCGAGGAACGCCTGCCGCGCGAGGCCGAGAAGTCGATGATGCGCGAGGTGATCCAGCGCCTCGCCCGCGATGTGCCTGCCGACATCGGCGTGGTCAACCTCAAGTCGGTGCGCATCAACGAGGACGCCGCCGCATCGCGCGGTACGTCCTCCAAGGGCGAACTGTGGTCGATGACCTTCAATCTCGATGTCGAGGGCGACATCAACGGGATCATCAAGTTCATCGATTCGGTCGAAAAGAACCCCCGTTTCATGATCGTCAATTCGATCTCGATCCGTTCCGGCGAGGTGCGCGCCGACGGCTCCTCCCAGCCGCCCAAGCCGCTCTTTGGCATGCACTCGGTACGGATAGACTTGATCACCTATGTGTACGCCAAGAAGGGGAGCAAATGATGCGCCCCCTCGCCCTCGCCGCCCTGCTATTGGCCACCCCGCTGCTGATGGCCGCCGACAAGACTCCCGCTGAAGCCCCCGCCTCCACCAGCGCAGCCATCAAGAAGACGGCACCAAAGATACAGAGCCTGGCCCTGACCCTGATCGCTGAAGAGGAGCAGTGGGAATTCCGGCCACCGGTCGGCCGCATCGACCCTTTCTTCGACCGCGAAGCGGTGTTGCGCATCGACCGCGCCATCAAGCAGATCCAGGCTGACAGTCCGGGCACCCCGTCCGGCAAGCCGGACACCAGCCGCGATGTCAGTGACGCCCTGGCCTGGGCAACTGCGGAACTCGACCGTATCGAATCCCTGGTGGCGCAGCGCCACTTCGAAGATGCCCTCAAGAGCACCGAGGCGGCGGCCAAGCGCCTTGATCGCTTTGCCAACGAAGCTGGAGTGGACAAGGTCATCGTCCGGCTCAAGGTGTTCCGTGACCAGGCCCTGGAGGCGCTCATCCGCAACGAGGCGCAGGCGGCATTCGACGCCCTCGCCCTGCGCATCGACGGCATCCTGTGGGCCGAGAACGGCACCCGCCTGGCCATCATGCGCGGAGAACCACGTGCGGTCGGGGTGAACGACCGGGTCAAGGACTGCACCGTGATCAATATCGACACCGACCGGGTCGACTTCCGCTTCCACTACCGCAGCTCCCGCTCCGAGCAGAGCCGGCGGTTCGAATTCCCGCGCTATGTCGGCGAAGATTCCAAGTCATCCAAGCGTTGAGCCACCGAGACCTCTGCGAGCCCGCCCTATGCGCCTGCGCCACCTCGTGATCTCCAGCCTCGCCGCCGCGTCGATCGCCGTCCCGGCGATCGCGGCCGAGTCCACCTCCACCGCTCCGGTGCCGACGCCGGCCCCAGGAAACGCCGAGGCCAACCTCACCATCGAGACCAGCGACAAACCGCTCGAAACCGTGCTGCAGTGGGTCAGCCGGCGCGCGGGGGTGAACGTGGTCTGCAATGAGCAGGAGCAGCCGCGCATCACCCTGCGCCTGGTCAACGTCACCTGGCAGGAGGCGGTGCAGCAGATCGCCGCCAAGTATGACCTGGTGATCGAGCGCCGCAGCGACCGGGTGTGGGTGCTGACCCGCCCGCCCAAGGTGCGCATGGAGTTCCAGGACGCCCGTCTGGGCGTGGTGCTGGAAGCGCTGGCGCGCCAGGCCAACGTCAACATCGTCTTCAGCGACATCGACACCGAGAAGCGTGTCACCATGACCCTCAACGGGGTGCCATGGAAGCATGCCCTCGACGTCATCGTGCGCGATGTGGGCTACGCCTGGGTCGAGCGCGAATACAGCATCATCCAGGTGGTCACGGCCGACAAGCTGCAGAAGGACCTGGTCACCCGCATCTACGCCCTGAACTACACCCCGGCCGACCAGCTCAAGGACATTGCCACCCAGAACCTGGGGGCGGACGGCAAGGTGGTGGTCGAGGCGCGCACCAACAGCCTGATCCTGACCGGCACGCCGCCCACGCTCGATGCCACTGAACGCATCCTGTCGCGGCTGGACCGCCGCACCCGCCAGGTGCAGATCGCGATGAAGTTCGTCGAGTTCAGCGACAGCGACACCCGGCGTATCGGCTTCGACCCCATCACCGGCGCTTTCGATGTCGCCAACATGGGCAGGGTGGGCGCCACCTTCCTGCCTTTCAATGCGGTACCTACCGCAGGTGCGGCCCTGGTCAGCACCGCTGGCAGCCGACCGACCGCCAACGGCAACTTCAGCGGCAACCTGGCATTCGAAGCCATCTCGGTGCTCAACAGCACCGAGGTGCTGCAGGAACCCACCCTGCTGCTGACTGACAACACCAAGGGCATGATCAACATCGGCAACGAGATCCGCTTCGCCGAAGAGACCGTGACCCAGGAGAACAACTCGGTGGTGCGCTCCCTGAAGGAGGCATCAACCAGCCCGGTGAAGGACGGCGTGACCATCAATGTCACCCCGCATATCACCGGCGACGGATTCGTGAACATCGACCTTGTTGCATCAGATGAACTCGCCTCGCTGGTGACATACTCGAACAAGAAGAACCCCGACGACGTCAATGCCCAGCAGATTCAGCTGCCCAACAAGAAGCTGATCAAGCTGCAGACCACCATCATGGTCGCCGATGGGCGCACCGGGGTGATCGGCGGCATCTTGCGCAGCGTCAACACCGAGAAGCAGAGCGAGATCCCCTACCTCAGCAGCATCCCCGTGCTGGGCTGGATCTTCAAGAAGAGCGAGACGGTGGCCGACCGCCGCAACCTCACCCTCTTCATCACCCCGCGCATCATCCACACCGACGGCAAGAGCGAGTACGACCAGCGCATGCAGGCGCTCAAGGACCAGCTCACCGGTCAGCGCGCCAAGCCCGTCGCCAGCGACGCCCCCGCCAAGGCAGGCGAGTAGGCGCTCAGCCCACGCTGCACCCAAGCCCTCGCGTCCGCCGGACGCGGGGGCTTGCCGTTTATTGCTGACGCCCTAGGTTGCCGAAGTCTTCCGGCTCGGAGCCCCCCGCACGGTGCGGGAGCGGGCTCGCCGGCCCCCTGCTAGCAGAGAAAGCACAGGTACCCGCCATGGGTTCCCACATCCTCATGAACGTCCTGGACGAGCAGGAGATGCGCGTCGCGGTGGTACGCGACGGCCGGCTCGAATCCCTCGCCCACGAGCGCCTCGGCGACGGCCAGCACCTCGGCAACATCTACAAGGCGCGGGTGGCCAATGTCGAACCCAGCCTCGATGCCGCCTTCCTCGATCTTGGCGGCGGCGGCAAGAACGGCTTCATCCACGTCGATGAACTGATCCACGACAAGGGCCGCGGCAAGCGCATCGAGGACATCCTGCACGCCGGGGATGAGATCATGGTGCAGATCACCAAGGAGTCGATCAAGGACAAGGGTCCATGCATGAGCATGTACCTGTCCCTGCCCGGCCGCTACCTGGTGCTGATGCATTCCGAGCAGGCCAAGGGCGTCTCCAAGCGCATCGAGGACCCGCTGGTGCGCAAGCGCCTGAAGCGCCTGCTCGACGGCTTCGCACCCCCCGAAGGCTTCGGCTTCATCGTGCGCACCGCCGCCGCCGAACGCGAGGAGGCGGACATCCGCCTCGACTACGAGTTCCTCAAGCGCATGTGGGCCGAGGTCGACGCGCTCTCCAAGCGCGCCCGCGCCCCCGCCTGCCTCTACCAGGAGGCCGACGTGGTGGTGCGCACCCTGCGCGACGTGGCCGGGCCCGACGTCGAGGCGATCATCATCGACCAGGAGAAGCTCTACGACGAGGCGCGCGCCTTCGCCCAGGTCTTCATGCCCGAGCTGTGCGACAAGATCCGCCACCACCGCGACGAGCTGCCGCTGTTCACCTTCTACGGCATCGAGGAGCGCCTGGCCCAGGTCTACGACCGCAAGGTGCAGCTGCCCTCGGGCGGCACCATCGTCATCGAGCAGACCGAGGCGCTGGTCTCGATCGACGTCAACTCGGCCAAGAACCGCGACTCCGGCGACGTCGAGACCACCGCCCTGATGACCAACCTGGAGGCGGTCAGCACCATCGCCGAGCAGCTGGTGCTGCGCGACCTCGGCGGCCTGATCATCATCGACTTCATCGACATGGAGAACCGCGACCACCAGCGCCAGGTCCAGCTCGCGCTGCGCCGCGCGCTCGGCGCCGACAAGGCCAAGATCCAGGTCGGACCGATGTCGCGCTTCGGCCTGGTCGAGATGACCCGCCAGCGCCAGCGCCCCAGCCACAAGCTGGTGTCGTCGGCGGAATGCCCCTACTGCGCCGGCACCGGCTCGATCAAGACCTCGGAGACGCTGGAGATCGACTGCATGCGCGAGGTGCGGCAGATCCTCCATTCGCGCAGCCTGACACGGCTCGAGGTGGTGATGCCGCAGGACATCGCCCTGACCGTGCTCAACGCCCGCCACAAGGAGATCGCTGAGCTTGAGGCGCGCACCGACTGCCGCATCGTGTTCACCGGCGACCAGCTGATGAAGGCGCGCGAGTACCGCCTGCTGCCCACCTTCCGCAAGGGCGAACGCAACCGCGAACGCACCCAGCCGGTGCGCCCGTCGCTGCTCGCCCCCCTGATGGTCGAGCAGGCCAAGGCCATCCAGCTGGCCAAGGAACTGGCGGCGATGAAGCCCGCCGACCTCGAACGTG
>JAKLKR010000174.1:0-233 GCA_023150565.1 Planctomycetota bacterium | reverse complement strand
ACGCCGACCCGGTCAGCGCCGCCGAGCGCGCCGAAACCCGCGCCAGCGACCCCGTTCCGGCGGCGCCCGCGAGCAGCGCGCCGACGCCGGCCGCACCCCGCGCGCCCACGCTGCTGGAGGAGGCCCAAGAGCTGCGCCGCCTGCTCTTCAGCGCCAACGGCCCGGTCAGCATCGCCGCTGCTCCAAGGCCGGCCGATACGCGTCCCGGCCCCGAGCTTGCATCACGGCCCTCC
>JAKLKR010000173.1 GCA_023150565.1 Planctomycetota bacterium | reverse complement strand
CGCTTGCTGCCAGGGGGTTTCACCCCCTGGACCCTGCGGTCCAGCTCGCTGCGCTTGCTGCCGGGGGGGTCATCCCCTGGACCCCCAGACCTGGTGGCTCTTCCCTGGGACCGCCGGGCTCCAGCCCGGCAATTCATCCTCCCATCCGCTTCTGTTGGCCCCCGCATTGGTGCAGTGCGCCCAAGAGCGCGTCAGCGGCACGAGGTCCCGGGGAAGACGGAGTCAACCCGATGGTAAACGCTCAGTTGGAGCCCCGCACCCATACCCGCATCGCCCCCGGGCCGCGGTGGTTCCACAGGCAGTAGGGCACCGCGGTGAGCCGGGCCGGCTCCAGTGGCTGCCTCTGGCTGCCGTAGGGGCCGCCCTTCCCCGGCTTCAGCGCCAGCGCCGCCGCCAGGATCGGCCGGCAGCCGGCCAGCACCGGGTCGGGCTCGCCCAGGGACAGCGCCGCCGCCTCGGGCAGTTGCAGGGCCTCCAGGCCGTGGGTGTGGTCGCAGGACTCCAGGCAGTAGATCAGCGGACCCACCCCCAGGGCCACCCGGCCGGTCAGGGCCTCGGCGCGCGGGTCGGCGTGGATGCGGCGCGGCGCCATCTCGGCGATCACCTCCAACCGGCTGCCGGCCTGCAGGCCCTCCAGCCGCAGGTAGCCCGGCTCGGTGTGGGGCAGTTCGGCCCCATCGCGGATCACCCGGGTGCCGGCGCTCCAGCCCGGCAGGCGCAGATGCAGCTTGCCACCGGCGGGCGCGGCCAGGACCTGCACCTGCAGCCGTCCGCCGCGCACCCAGTCGCCGTCCAGGGCCAGCTGCCAGCCGCCCGCCGCCAGATCCCCGGCCAGCAGCAGGTGCAGGGCCAGCTCGTCGCCGCTGGTCGAGGCGGCGTAGCTGCCGAGCTGCGCCACCGTGCGCGCCAGGTTGGGCGGGCAGCAGGCGCAGCCGAACCAGCCTTCACGGCCCCAGGCGCGGCCGTTCCAGTGCTTGGTCTTGCCGTCCCAGCCCGGGTCGACCGCCAGCGGGTTGGCGTAGAGGTAGTGGTTGCCGTCCAGCGACCAGCCGGCGAGCACGCCGTTGTGCAGCGCCAGCTCCAGGATGTCGCCGGCGTCGGCGCGCGGGCCCTCGGCCAGCAGCCGCTGCGCCAGCATCATCAGCGCGATGCTGGCGCAGGTCTCGTTGTAGGCGCGGAAGGGGTCCAGGTCCCAGTCGCTGCTGAAGCTCTCGCGGTGGGCGCTCGACCCCACCCCGCCGGTGACGTGCATGCGCCGGCGGGTGGCGCTGTCCCAGATGCGGCCGATCGCCGCCGCCAGGGGGGCGTCGTCCTCGTCCTGGGCGAGGTCGAGGGCGCCGCAGGCGAGGTAGAGGCAGCGCACCGCATGGCCGACCGCGTGCCGTTCGTCGGCCAGCGGACGGGCGTCCTGGAACTCGTCCGGGTCGCGGCCCCAGTCGCTGCGCGCCTGGCCGCGCGCGCGTTCGCGCGCGAACCAGCCGGCGCGCCCGCGGCGGTCGACGAACAGCCGGCACAGCCGGCGCGCCCGCTCGTCGCCGGTCAGGCGCCACAGGCGCATCAGCGCCAGCTCGATCTCCGGGTGGCCGCAATAGGCCGGCTCGCCAGCGGGGCCGAAGCGCCGCCAGACGTGGTCGAGTGCGCGCCGGCAGCAGGCCAGCAGGCGGCCGCAGCCGAGGTGGGCCTGCCACGCCACCGCCGCCTCGATCAGGTGGCCGAGGCAGTACAGCTCGTGGTCGTGCTCGAGGTTGCTCCAGCGCTGCTCCGGGATGGCGCAGAAGTGGCTGTTGAGGTAGCCGTCCGGCAGCTGGATGCGCTCGAACCCGGCGATCACCGCCTCGGCGTCGGCGCGCAGCTGCGCCTGCGGGCGCTCGGCCAGGGCGTAGGCGGCGGCCTCCAGCCACTTGGCGGTGTCGCTGTCGTAGAAGATGTGGCTGCCGGCGCGCGCCGGGTCGGCGGGCATGATGCCCAGCCGCGACAGGCGGCCGCTCTCGCGCAGCTGGGTGTGCTGGCTGGCCAGGGTGGTGGCGAACAGGGTCGCCCGCCGCGGCGCCCAGAAGGGGTCGCTGATGGTCCAGGCGGTGTGGGCGACGGGGGTCCAGGCGGCACGGGTCATGGGGTGGTCCTCGGCGCCCATCCTAGCCCGCCGGGGGACCTTGCGGCAAGGGGCGGAGCTCCGATCCTGGGGGGACGATTCCGGCATGTCCGACCTGTCCATCGCCTGTGCGCCCGGGGTTTCCCTGCATTCCTGCGGCTGGTTCGTCAGCCGCGGCCGGGGCACGCATCCGACCAGGACCATCCGCGACCACGAGCTGATCGTCGTCACCCGCGGCCGCCTGGCGCTGGTCGAGGACGGTGAGCGGCTCGACGCCGCCGCCGGCGACTGGCTGCTGCTGCGGCCGGGCCTGGTGCACGGCGCCGCCGCGCCCTACGCCCGCGACACCGCCTTCCTGTGGCTGCACTTCGACCCCGTGGCCGGCGCCGGGCTGGCGCTGCCGCGGCGCGGCCGGGCGGCGCGTCCCGAGCGCGCCGAGGAGCTGGCCCGCCGCATCCTCGACGAGCATGAGCGCCCCGGCGCCCCGGCCCTGCTGCGCGACCTGCTGCTGGCGGCCCTGCTCGCCGAGCTGGCGGGCGCCAGCGCCGATCCCGGCGACGACCGCGACGCGGTCGCCGACCGCGCCTGGCGCCTGCTGGTGCTGCGCTTCGCCGAGCCGCTGTCGACCGCCGCGGTCGCCGCCGAGCTGGGCTGCCACCCCGACCACCTGACGCGCGCCTACCGCCGGCGCTTCGGCCATCCGCCGATCGAGGCCCTGCACCGCGAACGCGTGCGCCAGGCGCGCAAGCTGCTGGCGGATACCGGCGACGGGCAGGAAACGGTGGCGGCGGCCTGCGGCTACGCCGACGTGCGCCACTTCCGCCGCTGGTTCCGCCGCCTGGCCGGGGTCACCCCCGGCGAGTGGCGCCGCCTGCACGGGCGGGTGCACCTCAACACCGAGTAGGCGCCGGGTTGCGCTACAGCACCTCGAACAGCGCCTGCGCCAGCTTGGGCAGGTCGGGGTCGCGGGCGCCCATCACCAGCACGGTGTCGCCGGGCATGGCGTGGTCGGCGGCCCAGGACAGCACCTCCTCGTGGCCGGGGGCGTGGTGGGCGCGCAGCGGGAAGAGGTCGTCGGCGAGGTCCTGGCTGCTGATGTCCTTGGCCACCGTGCCGCCGGCGTAGTAGATGCCGGCGTAGCACAGGCGGTCCTGCGGGCGCAGCAGGCGCGGCCACAGTTCGCGCAGCTCCGGGCGCAGGAAGCGCGCCGGGCCGAAGCCGTGCGGCTGGAACACGCACAGCAGGCGGTCGCAGCCCTCCTGCGCCGCCTGCACCGCGGCGCGGATCTTGTCGGCGTTGTGCGCGTAGTCGTCGACCACGCGGATGTGGTCGTCGGTGACCCCGGCGAGCTGGAAGCGGCGCGCCACCCCGGGGAAGCAGGCCAGGGCGGCGGCGATGGCGGCGGGCTCCAGGCCCATTTCGAGGCACACCGCGGCGGCGGCGGCGGCGTTCTCGAGATTGTGCGCCCCCGGCTGGAGCAGCTCGATGGCGATCTCGCCTGCCGGGGTCGACAGCACCCCGCGCGCCTGGTGCGGGCCGGGGGCGATCACCTCGAGCGCCAGCTCGGCCTGCGCGTCGAGGCCGTAGCGGCGCGCGCGCGGGTGCCCGGCGGCGAGGGCGCAGGCCTCGGCGCAGCGGGCGTTGACCAGCAGCAGCGCGCTCTGGGCGGCGAAGGTGCCGAACTGGCGGCGCAGCGGCTCCAGCTCGTCGTGGTCGCGGGTGATGTTGTGCACCAGGCCGATGCCGGGGCGGTAGCCCACCAGGGTGCCGTCGGATTCGCAGGCCTCGGCCACCACCGGCGCCCCGGCGCCGCCGGCGGCGAAGCAGCCGCCCCCGCCGTCGCCCACCAGCGCCGCCCCGCCCAGCACGGTGGCCTCGCGGCCGGCGTGGCGCAGGCACCAGGCGATCATGCCGGTGACCGTGCTCTTGCCGCTGGTGCCGCTGATGGCGACCCCGGGGGAGCCGGCGTTGACCACCTCGGCGAGCAGCCCCGGGCGCGGCACCAGGGCGATGCCGCGGCTGCGCGCGGCGCGCATCTCGGGGGTGTCCTGCTCGACCGCGGCGGAGTAGACCACGCGATCGAGGCCGTCGACCACCGCGCCGCCGTCCTGCGGCAGCAGGGCCACCCCGGCGGCGCGCAGCAGCGCCTGGACCTCGGGGGCCTTGCCCTGGTCGAAGCCGCGGTCGGAGCCCTGCACCTGGTGGCCGCGGGCGGCCATCAGGCGCGCCAGCGGGCTCATGCCCGCGCCGCCGACGCCGGAGAAGTGGTAGCGCATGGCGGCGCAGGCTGGCGGCCACCCGGCCGACGCAACCGCTTTGCCGGGCGGCCAGATTGGGGAGGGGTGCATCACCGCCACGACGCCACGACGCCACGCGGAAACAGAATATGGGGATGTGCCCTCCCACCCTGCGAGTCAGAGGGTGGTTCGATGCGAGCTCATGTGCGGCCTTGGCGTCGTGGCGTCGTGGCGGTCGGATTGCCGGCGTTCGGGCTACTGGCAGCGCGCCAGCAGGGTGCGCGCCTGCTCGACGTAGCGCGGCAGGCCCCAGGTGTCGATCACGCCCTGGACGCGGGCGCGCGCCGACTCCCTGGTGCGTGCCCGCTCGGGCACCGACATGGTGGGGTTGGCGGCGTCGGCCAGGCGGTTGTCGACCAGCACCGTGACCTGCTTCCAGGCCGCCTCGGCGGCGTCCATCACCGCCACCTTGAGCGGGCCGAAGTCGGCCTGGGGGTGCCTGGCGGCGGCCTCGTTGAGCATCTCGATGGCCTGCTGGAAGCGCTCGTCGCGGATCAGCGCATCGCAGCGCAGGCGCGCCTCGCGCACCGGCACATCGGTGGCGGCACCCTGGCGGCGGGTGATCTCGGCATCGACCTGGGCGCGGCGGGTGCGCACCTCGTTGGTGGCGATGCGGTACTTGGCCTCGAGGTCGGGGCGCTTGCCCAGGCCGGGGTCGAGCGGATTGGCGAGGTAGGCGTCGATGTCGGCGAGCAGCTTGGCGGGGTCGCTGGCGGGATCGCCGACCTTGGCGATGCGCGCCGCCAGCTCCCGTCCGCGCAGCTCGACCAGGTGGTCCTGGCGCAGCTCCCCCAGGCGCAGGGTGAAGGCGATGACCTTCTCCTGCTGCTCGTTGCAGCGCGCCACCAGTTCGGGGTCGTCCTTGGGCACCGCAAGGAGGGCGGCGGAGGCGCGTTCGAGGGCGGTCTTGACCGCCTCGGGATCGCGGTCGCGCATGCCGGTCTCGGCAGCCGAGAGCGCGCGCTCGCCCTGCAGGAAGGCGTCCTCGATCGCCTCCTTGCGGCGGTTGGGCATCAGCGCCAGCACCAGCAGGGTGATCAGCACCGCGGCCCCCAGCACGATGCCGCCGACCAGCTTCCAGTTCGCCTTCACCCCCTGGGTGAAGGCCTGGGCGGGGCTCAGGCGGTTGCTGGACGAGGGCTTGGCGTCGGCCGCGGCGGCGGCCTGCTTGCCGCTGGCGCGGCGCATGCGTTGGGAGGCCATGGCGCGGGACCATAGCGCGGCAGAGGGAGGTGCCACCGCGCGCCCGCGCGGTGCGGGCCGGTGTGTGGGGCGCTACAGGCCGACCGCGGTGCGCCAGGCGGCGCGGTAGCCGGCCAGGTTGGCCAGGGCCGGGCGCGCCACCGGCGACTCCTCGATGTGGATGGCGTCGCCCAGGGCCGAGGGGTCGGTGCCGCGCAGCAGGGCCTGGCCGAGCAGGGCGGCGCCGCAGGCGCTCGCCTGCTCGAGGTTGGTGCAGGCCACGGTGGCCTGCGGGAACAGCGCCGCGAGCAGGGCGCAGTAGGCGGGATTGTTGCGGAACCCGCCCTCGATGAAGATGGTGGTGCGCTCGGACATGCCGGTGCGGCGCAGCGCCACCTCGGTCTGCAGCGCGAGCGAGACGTTGAGCAGGTCGTGGGCCAGCACCGGGTCCTGGAACCAGGCCGGGCGGTTGCCGGCCTTGAGCGCGGCCAGCGCCAGCGCGCGGCCGCCGTCGAGCAGCCCGCCGCGCTGGTCGCTGAACTGGCCGGGGAAGGCCCCGGGCAGCACCACGTCGCCGGTGCGGGTGAGGGCGCGGTCGAGGCGGGCGGCGTCGAAGCCGGGGTCCTTGCCGCCGGCGAGGTCGTGGTAGAGGGCGTATTCCTGCCCGCCCATCAGGATCGAGACCTTCTGGTTCCCGCCGAACACGTCGACCTCGAAGATGGTCTTGGTGCCCAGCTCCTCGGGGGCGTACTTCACCGCCGGGACCCCGTGCAGGGCCACGCACCAGGTGCCGGTCGAGTTGAGCACGAAGTCGCGGCCGCGGTGCTTGACCAGGTAGGGCAGCAGCGAGCCGTTCGAATCGTGCACGCCCAGGGTCACCGGCAGCGCCGGCAGGCCGAGCTCGCGCTGGAGGTCGCCGGTGAGCCCGCCCAGGCGGTCCCAGGGCTTGCGGAACTCCTGGTCGAGCAGCCGGTCGCAGCCCAGGGCGCGCGCCGCGCTCGACGGGCGGTGGGTGCGGATGTCGTAGAGGAAGCTGTGGCAGAAGGCGAAGGTCGGCTCGCTGGCGGCCTGGCCGGTGAGCATCCAGCCCCAGAACTGCGGATAGTTGACGATCCTGCGCACCTGGGCCCAGGCCGCCGGCAGGCGCTGCTGGGCGAACAGGATCATCTTGGCCGGGTTGATCAGCAGCGGCAGGTCGCAGGTGCCGGTCTCGTCCTGGAGCTTCTCCAGCGCGCCGCAGCGGCGGTAGAACTCCTGGTCCAGCGCCGCCTGCCCGGCCTCGCCGAGGTCGTTCTCGTAGGCGATCACCGGCATGGCCAGGCCGCCGTCCCCCAGCCCGGCCCAGGTGGCGCCGTGGGTGCTGACCGAGATCGCCTGGTAGGGGTGCTCGCGGTGCAGCTCGGCGAGCTGGAGCTTGAGCCAGGCCCAGATCGCGTCGACCTGCTCGACCAGGATGCCGTCCGGCCCCGGCTGGGCCGGGAACGAGGCGGAGCGGATCGCCACCTGGCGCAGGCTGGAGTCGAGCAGCACGACCTTCTTGTTGGTCTTGCCGATGTCGATGACGGCGACGAGCATGAGGATCCCGTAGGTGGTAGATGGTTCGTGGTTGATGGTTTCAGGTCGAAGAGATGTATCCAACCATCAGCCACCAACCATCAACCGGCATCAGCTCAGGCGCGCGCGACGCGCAGCAGCTCCTCTTCCGCCGCCTTGGTCCAGCCGCCGTTGGCGAGCTTGGCCTTGAGGGTGGGGAACTTCGCCACCAGCTCGTCGAGGGTGGTGAGGGGGAAGTCGCCGAGGTCGGGGTAGACGATGATCTTGCCGGCGATCTTGTTGTTCTTCACCGCGTCGAGGCCAGCGATGGCGCCGCCCATGCCCGACACCGCGCCCACCGAGAGGTTGGTGTCGAGGCTGTCGCTGAGCACCTTGTTCAGCACCACCATCATGTCGGCCATGGTGCTGCCCGAGGTGCCGATGAAGTACAGGCCCTTGGCGCAGTAGGTGTCGAGGTCGATGGCGCCCTTCACGTCGGCGGCGATGCCGGCGAAGATGTTGATCACCGCCCCCGGCTGCGAACCGCCCACCGCCGCCGCCACCAGCGCCGGCACCGGCACCATGATCATGTGGTAGTCGGCGGGGCCGGCCGGCTTCTCGTCCTTGGGGTTGAACAGGCGCAGGGCCACCCCGCGCGCCTTGGCCACCGGTTCGGCCTTGCCGCGCAGCACCGCCAGGCGCTCGACCGCGAGGTCGCTGGCCTCGACGTTCAGGCCCTTGAGCCCGGTCGAGACCAGGCGGATCACCGCCATCGAGCCCATCGGCCCGGCCGCGCCCACCACCGACACGCGCATGCCCTCGCGCACCTCGCCCGAGGCGGGGATGCGCTTGAGGGCCGCGGCGAAGGAGGCGTCGGCGGTGCCCACCAGGCGCACGTTGCCGTAGTGCACGCGGCCCACCGGGGTCTGCACCGGGCGGCCGAAGCGCGCCCCGCCCTGGGCCATCGCCACCAGGCCGTTCTTGGCCAGCAGCGGCAGCACGTCCTCGAGCAGGGCGGCGTCGGCGCCGGCGAAGAGGATGTCGTCGACCGAGCCGTCCTTGAGCGCGGCGCGCTCGACGCAGCTGAAACCGGCGGGCGGGTTGGCGCAGGCGCCCAGGCACAGCTTGCGCCCGGGGCGGGCGAGATCGAGGCCGGCGAGGTCGGGCTTGGCCCCGGGCGCGGTCACCAGCAGCAGGGTGCCGCCCTTGGCGAGGTCGGTGCGCTCCTTGTTGATGAAGGCGTCCTCGACGCAGGCCCAGGGTTCGACCAGGGCGATCTGCGCCACCGAGCGCTCGGCCGGCACCGGCACCAGGTAGCTGGTGCCGTCCTTGGCCACGGTGCAGCGTTCGTCGAGCAGCACATACTGCTGCAGGCCGCCCTCGAAGTTGTAGCCGAAGGCGCCGTTCGAGCCGGCGGTCTTGAGGTCGCGCCAGTCGGCCTGCACCAGGTAGCGCCCGCCGACCGTGACCGACTTCACCTGCGCGCCGGCCTCGACCACCGTCACCACCACCTCGTGGCCGGGCACGGTGGGCCTGCCCTCGGGCACATAGCTGGGGATGCCCTGCAGCACCTCGGCGCCGAGGTGGGCCAGCACCGGGGTCTTGCGCGCATGCTGGTCGAACTGGTGCAGCAGCTTCATGTCGCTGAAGCACAGCCCGACGCACTCGACCTTGGCCAGGATCTGGCTGGGGCCCGGACGCACCACCGGCTTGGCGGGGTTGAGGGCGAGCTGGTCGGGGCCGACGAGCTGGATGGCGGACTGGGTGGCGGGGATCATGCCTGGATCCTAGGCCGCTGGGGGGGAGTGAAGCGGAGGAATGGTCAACCGCCCGAGCGGTGTCGCTGGCGCCAGGCCCGCGGGCTGCGCCCCGCCCAGCGGCGGAAGCGCTGCGAGAAGTAGAACGGGTCGGGGAAGCCCACCTCGGCGGCGATGTCCGCCACCGTGCGCGCGGTGGCGTCGAGCAGGGCTGCGGCCCGGCGCATGCGCTCGCGCTCGAACCAGCGCCCGGGGCTGTCGCCGACCTGGTCGCGGAAGCGGTGGGCGAAACGCGAGGGCGACAGGCCGGCGGCGCGCGCCAGGTCGGCGATCGCCAGCGGCCGGGCCAGGTCGGCCAGGGCCCGGTCCATCGCCGTGCGCAGGCGGTCCTCGATGCGGCCGCCGGGCTCCTCCGGGTTGGCCTGCGCGAGCAGCAGCAGGGCGCGTTCGATGGCGTTGAGCGCCAGGCGGTCGCGCTGGGCCTGGGCGCCACGCGTCCAGGCGTCGGCCTGGTCGAGGCAGGCGGTGACGGCGGCATGGGCCTCTCCGTCCAGGTGCAGGTGGAGCAGCCCTTGGACCGGTTCGGGCCAGGCGACCAGATCCAGCCAGGGATCGGGCAGCAGGACATGAACCCAGGCCAGCTCCCAGGTGCCGGGCGCGGGATCGGTGCGGTAGGCGTGCGGATGGCCCGGCCGCAGCAGCACGAGGTCGCCGGCGCGGACGGCGAAGCTGCCGCCGTCGGCGGCGGCGAAGATCCCGCCCCCGGCAACCGTGTCGATGATCAGCCAGTCGTCGGAACCATGGGGCCGTTGCGTTTCGTAGCCGGTCGGCTTGACGAAATGCCCGGTCAGCAGGCCGGATCCTGGCGGGATCAGGCGCTGGGGGTGGTTGGCAGAGGGCGGGCGGCGGGTGGCGGGCCGGGGATCCATCGCAGCAGGATCGTCCAGGTCCGTGGCAGCGGGTCAAATTCCCGGCCGGGCAGTCCGGACGATGATGTCCGCCATGCCCTACGCGCTGCCCGCCGCCGACCGCACCCACCTCCGCCAGCTCGCCCGCCGCCAGGCCGAGCTCGCCGCCCTGCCCATCCAGCAGCAGCGCCGCGCCCTGTGGGCCGGGGTCAATGACGACCGGCCGGGCGCCCGCCCGCCCTTCGCCATCGAGAGCGGCACCTTCGACCGCGACTTCATGCCCGCCAGCCTGCTGCGCTGCACCAGCGACTATGGCCGGCGCCTGGAGACCGGCTTCCTGCGCCACATCCGCCACCACGAGATCCTGGGCGACGACCACGTCTGCCCGGACACCCTCGACATGGGCTGGCACGTCGGCTGCGACGAGTTCGGGGTCGAGATCCCGACCCAGTACATCAAGGACAGCGAAGGCATCGTCACCGGCTACCACTTCGACTGCCCGGTGAAGGACCTGGCCGAGGGCTTCGCCATGATCAGGCCGGCGCGCTTCTGGGTCGACCGCGACGGCACCCAGGCCGAGTTCGCCTTCCTGAGCGAGACCTTCGGCGACCTCCTGCCGGTGGCCATCCGCAGCGGCACCTTCGGCAACAACAACCTGACCCAGCGCCTGATGCGGATCTGCCCGCAGGAAGCCATGTTCCTGGCGATGTACGACGCCCCGGAGCAGCTCCATGCGCTGATGGCCCTGCTGCGCGACAACGCCCGGCGCATGGCGCAGTGGGCCGAGGCCGAGGGCCTGCTCGAGCTCAACAACCAGAACCAGTGCACCTGCGGCACCTGCTACAACTTCACCGACACCTTCCCCAAGTCGCGTCCGGTGCGTGGCCAGGTCAGGCTCACCGACATGTGGGCGGTGATGGACAGCCAGGAGACGGTGGGGGTGAAGCCCGCGCTCTTCCACGAGTTCTTCTTCCCCTATTACCGCGATCTCGCCGGGCTCTACGGCCAGGTCTACTGGGGCTGCTGCGAGCCCGCCGACCCCAACTGGGAGACCTCGCTGGCGCAGCTGCCCAACCTCAAGGCGGTGTCGATCTCGCGCTGGTGCCGGCAGGAGGCGATGGCCGAGGCCCTCGACGGCACTGGCATCGTCTTCTCGCGCAAGCCCGACCCCAACCTGCTCGGCGTCGACCGCGTACTCGACGAGGAGGCCTGGGCGGCCGAGATCCGCTCGTCCCTGGCCGCGGTGCGCGGCCGGCGCGTGCCGCTGGAGTTCGTGGTGCGCGACGTCTACAGCATGCACGGCGACCTGGGCAAGGCCCGGCGCGCGGTCGAGATTGCCCGGCGCGAGATCGACGCGGTGTACGGCCCGATGGCTTAGCGCAGGCTCAGGCGATCTGGAAGCGCGCCACCACCGCGTCCAGCTCCTTGGACACCGCGGCCAGGTTGGCGGCGGCGGTGCGCGCCTCGTTCGCCACCCGGCAGGCCTCCTCGGTCGCCTGGCTCACCCCGGTCATCGAACGGGTGATGTCGGCCACCCCGCCGGAGACCTCGCCGACCGCGCGGGTGATCTCCTGGGTGGTGGCCGTCTGCTGCTCGACCGCGGCGGCGATGCTGGCCTGGACGCCGGCGATGCGCCGCACCACCTCGCCCACCGCCTGCATCGCCGAGCGCGCGCTCTGCGACCTGCCCTGGACCCCGGATACCAGCTCCTCGATGCGGCGGGTGGCCTCGGCGGTGCGGCCGGCCAGGCCCTTGACCTCGCCCGCCACCACTGCGAAGCCG
Source organism: Planctomycetota bacterium (assembly GCA_023150565.1). GTDB lineage: Bacteria > Planctomycetota > UBA11346 > UBA11346 > UBA11346 > JAKLKR01. Next base: position 443 of record JAKLKR010000173.1, on the reverse strand, counting down.
CGCCCGGCCTCGCCGGCGCTGGCGGCCTCGATGGCGGCGTTGAGCGCGAGCAGGTTGGTCTGCTCGGCGATGCCGCGGATGAGCTGGACCACGGCGCCGATCTCGGCGCTGGCATGGCCCAGGGCCTCCATCTCGTTGCCGGCCTGAGTGGCGCGGGCGTCGGCGTCCTGGGCGATGCCGGCGACCTCGTTGACGTTGCGCCCGATCTCGCCGATCGCCGAGGTCATCTCCTCGGCGCTCGTCGCCACCGTCTGGGCGTTGGTGGCGATCTGCTCCGCGCCGGTGGCGGCGGTCTGGGCCTCGCGGGCGTTCTCCTCGCTGGCGCTGGCGACATGGGCGCTGACCTGCTCGATGCCGCGCGCCTCATGGGCGACCTTGCCGGCCTCGGCCGCCACCGCGCCCAGGGCGGCGCGCAGGGCGGTGACGGTGGTGCCGAGCGCGCG
>JAKLKR010000172.1 GCA_023150565.1 Planctomycetota bacterium | reverse complement strand
ACCGCCGGCGCCAGGCGCGGCCGGCGCTGCTGGGCTGGGGCCTGGCGGCGGCGGCGCTGCTGGCGGTGGCGGTGGGCCTGGCGCTGGTGCGGCCGGCGGCCGCGTCGCCGGCGCCCTGGACGCTGCTGGCGGAGGGAGCCCCGGAGCGCGGCCTCGCCCCCGGCAGCGCGCTGGAACTGCCGGCGGGTGCCACCCTGCGCGCCGCCGACGGCACCACCCTGGTGGCGGGCGGCGCGGTGCGCCTGGCCTTGGGTGCCCAGCCGATGCGCATCGCGCTGCATGCCGGCAGCATCGAGGCCCGGGTCGAGCGCCAGCCGGCGCAGCATCCGCTGGTGATCACCACCGCCGAGGCCGAGGTGGCGGTGGTGGGCACGCGCTTCCGCCTCGCCCGCGAGGACGCCGGCACCCGCCTGGAGATGAGCGAGGGCTGCGTGCGCCTGACCCGCCTGGCCGACGGCGGCAGCGAGCTGGTGCGCGCCGGCGCCACCGTCGCGGTCGCCGCACGCCCGGCCGAGCCGGCCTGGCAGCCGCTCTTCCCGGCCGAGGGGCTGGAGGGCTGGAACCCCGAGCACGGCCGCTGGGACAACCGCCAGGGGGTGGTCACCGGCGGTGCCGAGGGGGCCGCCAAGGCGCGCCTGGCCAGCCGCCAGAGCCTGGGCGACTGCGAGCTGACCTGCCGCCTGCGCATCAGCGGCGGCCTGCACCAGGCCGAGATCCAGGTGGGCGACTACAACTGGTTCGTGACCGTGCCGGCGGCGACCACCGCCGACGGCTGGGTGGCGGTGCGGCTGAGCCAGCGCCAGGGCCGGCTGCAGGCGAGCGCCGACGGCCGTGCCCTGGTGCCGGAACCGGGCGCCGGGGCGGCGCCACGGCGCGGGGCGCTGGCCTTCTATGCCGCCCCCGGGGTGACGGTGAGCATCGCCGACGCCCGCCTGCGCACCTGGCCGTGAGATCCGCCCGCGGGGCGCATATGGCAGGGTGAGAGCGTCCGGCCATCCGCCGGGCGCGACCCGGAGCCCCCATGCGCGCCACCGCCGCCGTCCTGCTCACCGCCCTCTGCGCCGCCCCGCTCGCCGCGGCTGAACGCATCAACCACGAGGGCCGCATCCTCGGCGACCTGCCGACGGTGACGGCGCCGATCCTGTTCAACACCGCCGCCGCCGACGCGGTGGTGTCGGCGCTGCAGATCATGCCGCGCGACAACCCCTGGAACGAGGACATCTCGGCGCGCCCGCTGCTGGCCAACTCCGATGCGATGATCGCCGCCATCCGCGCCCAGTTCACCCAGGCCAACCGCAAGCGCGCGGTGCTGTTCCCGGAGATGAACTACGTGCTGGTGCCCGACAGCCAGCCGCTGGTCGACATCAATTTCACCCTCTATTACGAGGACGCCGACTTCAACGGCGGCACCTCGCCGGTCGGCCGCTACCCCATCCCCGCCAACCAGCCGGTGGAGGGCTGGCCGGCCAACGGCGAGGAGCTGTACGCCTACCAGCGCATGACCGGCGGCGACCGCCACACCATCACCGTGCAGCCGGGCGCCGGGCGCTTCTTCGAGACCTGGCTGGGGGTGCTGACCGCCAACACCCCGGCCTGGGAGGCCTCCAACGGGGCGATCTTCAACCTCGCCAGCAACGCCATCCGCACCCCCGACGGCATCGGTTCCGGCGACGCCGCCGGCCTGCCCATGCTGCCCGCCCTGGTGCGCTACGACGAGATCCAGCGCGGGGTGGTCGAGCACGCCCTGCGCCTGATCGTGGGCCGCACCCGCGACCACCACATCTACCCCGCCACCCACGACGCCAGCGTGCCGCGCACCACCGACCCCAACGTGCCGGCGATGGGCGAGCGCCTGCGCCTCAAGGCGTCGTTCGCCATCCCCGCCTCGTGGACCCCGGCCGAACGCGCGGTGGCGGTCGCGCTCAAGAAGTACGGCGCCATCATGGCCGACAACGGCGGCTTCTTCTCGATGTCGATCTGCCCCGACGACCGCTGGGCGCCGGGCACCTGGGACCACTTTGCGACCGGCGCCGCCAGCGACTTCCTCGACATCAGCAACTTCGAGGTGATCCAGACCACCGGGCCGAGCGAGGGCCCGCGTTCGCCCGGGGCCCCGACCGCCGACGCCGGCGCCGACCAGACCACCACCCTGGCCGCGGGCGCGACCCTGGCCGGCACCGTCACCGGCAGCGGCCTGACCACCCAGTGGTACCTCTATCCCTACGCCACCCAGCCCGGCACCGTCACCTTCGCCACCCCCGCCGCGCTCACCACCACCGCCACCTTCAGCGCCGCCGGCACCTACACCCTGATGCTGAAGGCGAGCGATGGCGTGCACACCCCGGCCTACGACGCCGTGCTGGTCACGGTGGGCGCCGCCCCCGCCGACACCACCGCGCCGGTGATCGACACCCTCGCCGCCAGCCCCAACCCGGTCACCGCCGGCAGCGCCACCCTCAGCGCCACCGCCCATGACAACGTGGCGGTGACCGGCTGGCAGTGGTCGCGGGTCAGCGGCCCGGGCACGGTCGGCTTCAGCACCCCCACCCAGGCCAGCAGCGGCGCCACCTTCCTCAGCGCCGGCACCTATGTGCTGCGCCTGAGCGTGCGCGATGCCGCCGGCAACAGCGCCAGCAGCGACCTCACGGTGGTGTCGACCGCCGACATCGCGGTCCCGCTCATCACCAGCCCGGCCACCGCCAGCGCGGTGGTGGGCCAGCCCTTCGCGTTCACCGTCAGCGCCAGCGGCAATCCCACCTTCGCCGCCAGCGGCCGTCCGGCCTGGCTGGCCCTGGATGCCGTCAGCGGGCTGCTCAGCGGCACCCCGGCCGCGGCCGGCAGCGTCACCCTGGCGCTCACCGCCAGCAACCTCGCCGGCAGCGCCGGCCAGAGCCTGGTCATCACCGTGCTGCCGCCGGCGCCGGTGATCACCAGCGCCGCCAGCGCGCGGGTGACCATGGGCCAGCCGTTCGCCTACGTCATCACCGCCAGCAACGCCCCCACCTCCTTCGCCGCCACCGGGCTGCCGCCCGGGCTGACGGTGAACAATCTCTCCGCCCGCATCAGCGGCACCCCCACCGCCGCCGGCACCTATCCGGTGCAGATCAGCGCCAGCAACGGCGGCGGCACCGGCAGCGCCACCCTGACCCTGACCGTGGATGCGCCCGCCGCGCCAGTGATCGCCGGACCGGCGACCGCCGCCGCCACCGTCGGCCAGCCGCTGAGCCTGCAGATCGTGGCCAGCAACGCCCCGACCGCCTATGCCGCCAGCGGCCTGCCCGCCGGCCTCGCCCTCGCCGCCACCAGCGGGCTGATCAGCGGCACCCCCACCGCCGCCGGCAGCGCCACCGTGGCGCTCACCGCCAGCAACGCCGCCGGCGCCGGCAACGCCACCCTGGTGATCACGGTGGCGGCGGCCGCAGCCGAGACCCCGGCCCCCGGCGCGGCGCCGGTGCTCCTGCCCCCCCAGCCGGCGCTGGGGGCTGCAGGCGGTGGCGGCGGCGGATCGGGCGGCTGCGGGCTCGGCTCCGGGCTCGGCCTCGCCGCCCTCGCCCTGTTCGCGCTGCGTCTGGCCTGGCGGCGGGCACGCCCCTGAGGGGGTAAACCATCCCGCTCATATCAGACAGGAAGCAACACGGGCCGGAATCGGGCGTAGCATAGTGCTATGATACGCTCTGCGCCCCTGCTCGTCCTGGTCCTGCTCGCCCTGGTCGGCTGCCAGGAGGCCGCCCGCCCCGCGGCCCTGCCGGTGATCAGCCCCGATGATCCCGCCTCGCTCCAGCGCGCCTTCACCGCCGCGGTCGCCAGCGGCGCCACCCGCCTGGTGATCCCGCCCGGGACCTACCGGGTGCCGGGCACCACCGCGCGCAGCCACCACCTGCTGGTCGACGGGGCCAGGGACCTGACCATCGAGGGCACCGGCGCAGTGCTGGTGTTCACCGCCCGCGACCAGCACGGCCTGTCGCTGCGCAACTGCCGCAACACCGTCCTGCGCGGGCTTCGCCTGGAGCGCGCCACCCCCACCTGCTCGCAGGGGGTGGTCGAGCGGCTGGAGGAGGACGGCAAGTACTGCGTGGTGCGCATCGACCCCGGCTATCCCCAGGACGTCGACGACCAGCGCTGGTTCAACACCTTCTGGACCAACGTCTTCACCCCCGACCGCAGCCGCTGGCTGGCGCACTACCGCGGGGTCACCCCCACGGTGATGCAGCGCCTGGCCCCCGACCTGGTGCGGGTGCAGATGTCGACCATGCCCGCCCAGGTGCCGGTCGAGCTGAAGCCCGGCACGCCCCTGGCCTGGCGCGGGGTGGTGTTCGACGACCTCGGCGCGCGCGACTGCGAGGACTGCACCTTCGACGGGATCACCGTGGCCGGCGGCGCCGGCATGTGCTTCCACGAGCGCGGCGGCGGCGGCAACCGCTGGACCGGCTGCAGCGTGGTGCGCGCGGCGCGGCCGGCGGGCGCGCTCCACGACCCCCTGCTCGCCAGCACCGCCGACGGCTTCCACAGCAGCGGCGCCACCCGCGGCCCGCTGGTCGAGCGCTGCTCGTTCACCGCCCTCGACGACGACGCCATCGCCATCCACGGCAGCTACGCCATGGCGGTCGAGTCGAGCGGAACCCGCCTGGTGGCGTGGCGCTTCCGCTGGGAGGAGAACGCGCTCTACGGCAAGCCGGGCGACACCCTGCGCTTCTACGACCCGCGCGGGGTGCTTGCCGGCGAGGCGGTGGTGACGGCGGTGCGCAAGCTCGAGGGATACAAGCCGGCGACCCTGCCCGACGCCTCCTTCCGCGTGTTCCAGGAGCCCAAGGACGCGGTCTTCCTCGAATTCACCTGCGACCGCCCGGTGGCGGCCACGCTCAACTGGCTGGTCAGCAACCCGGCCTGCGCCGGTTCCGGCTACGTCATCCGCGACTGCGTCATCCGCGACTGCTTCGCGCGCGGCATCCTGCCCAAGGGCGACCGCGGCCTGATCGAGAACAACCTCGTCGAGCGCACCGCGCGCGGCGGCATCGAGCTGCTGCCCGAGCTGTTCCACTGGAGCGAGAACGACTACAGCACCGCGGTGGTGATCCGCGGCAACACCCTGCGCGACGTGAACAGCAACCGCCAGGCCGGCGACCTGCGCCATCCCGGCGCCCTCACCGTGTTCGCCTTCCGCGCCGGCGCCTACGTGCCCGCCCCCGGCGGCCACCGCGACATCCTCATCGCCGGCAACACCTTCGAGGACAACCACGGCCCCAACCTGATGATCACCTCGGCGGACGGGGTGCGGGTCGAGGGCAACCGCTTCGTCCGCCCGCTGGGCGCCGCCACCGGCCTGGGCGCCGACAAGGGCGTCGATCCCAACGCGCTGGTGTGGCTGGGCTGCTCTGGCGTGAGCTTCGCCGGCAACCGCATCGAGCAGCCGGGCGCGGCGCTGCAGCGCACGGTGGCGGTCGGCCTGGGCGCCGCGAAGCCCGCCAGCGCCGCCGACGGCTTCATCGCGGTGCGCTGACTACCAGCCGGTCAGCTCGCGCAGCGCCGCCCAGCCCTGGGCGGCGTAGAAGCGGTGGCCGCCCTCGCCGGTCACCAGCCGGCAGCGCCCGGCGGCGCCGGCATGGGCATAGATCGCGGTTATGCGCGCGAAGCCCTCCTCCACCGCCGGGTAGGGGAAGATCTCGTCGCTGCGTCCGGCCACCACCACGCACGGGCGCGGGGCGATCAGCCCGGCGAGGTCGGGCAGGTCGAAGTGCAGCAGCGCGCCCGGCAGGTAGTTGTCCGGGCAGTGGTCGAGGCTGCCGATCGACGGCGCATAGGGGCACACGCAGCACGACGGCATCAGGGCGGCGATGCGCGGCTCGAGCGCGGCCGCGTACCAGGTGACGGTGCCGCCGCCGCTGTTGCCCATGCAGGCGATGCGCGCCAGGTCGAGGCCGTCGCAGCCGTGCAGCAGGTCGATGGCGCGGCTGACGTCCCAGGCGCGTTCGCGCGCCATGCTGCGCCCGAGCAGCAGCGCGACCATGGCGGCATGGGTGCAGCCGCCATGCGCGCGCTTGCCCGGCCGGCGGTCGGCGCGCGCGCCGAAGGCGCGCTGCTCGAGCGCGAGGGCGGCGAAGCCCTGGCGCAGGGCCTGGAGGGCGAAGTCGCGGTCGCCGGCGATCAGCTCGTCGTCGCCGGCGTAGAGCGGCCGGCCGATGCTGATGTGCGCCCCGGTGGAGTGGCCCTGCAGGCACAGCGCCACCGGCGGCCGCCCGCCCCCGGCCGGGCGCGCCAGCCAGCCGCAGGCGCGCTGGCCGGGCTCGACCGCGATGGTGAAGCGGCGCAGGGTGCCGCCCGGGCAGGGCTCCTCGGCCTCCCACTGCGGGTCGAGCGGCACGCGCTCGGGTTCGCGCCCCAGGCAGCCGGCCAGGGCCTGGGCCAGGGCCGCGGTCCACGCCCCGCGCTCGCGCTGCGGGTGGTAGGCGAGCGCGCGCGGCGCCTGCGCCAGCAGCAGGGCGTGGGCGGACTCGGGGGCGAGCTGGGTCATGGCGCCAGCATCGCCGCCGGCGGCGGCCGGGAAGCCCGGCGCAGGCAGCGGCCGGCTCTTCGGAGCGTCGATGCCCACATCGACGCCGCGGTGACGCCGCCATGGACCCAGCGGCAAGGAGCCCGCTGCGCCGTGGACGCCGCCGTCCCGGCGCCTCACCGCGCCTGGGGCGACAGCAGCCCCTGCACCGGCAGGTGGTCGCTGCCCACTTCCGGCCCGATCTGGTGGGCGGACAGCGCCAGGCCGTCGCCCACCAGCAGGTGGTCGAGCGGCAGGGTCAGCGGCCAGGCCGCGCGCAGCCAGGTGGGGATGGTGGCGCGCACCCCGCACGGGCGCAGGCCGCCGTCGCGGCAGAGGGCGCGGAACTGGCGGCTCCAGGGCGTGCAGTTGAGGTCGCCGATGACCGCGCAGCGCGGCCCGGCGGCGCGCGCCCAGGCGGCGATGGCGGCGAGCTGGGCGTGGTGCCAGCCCAGCTCGGTCGTACGCAGCGGCGGCAGCGGGTGGGTGGCGAGCAGGCGCACGCCGTCGGGCATGGTCAGCTCCAGCGAGGGCGCCGGCAGCTCCCCCGGCCACCAGGTGGCGATGGTCCCGCCGCTGGCGTAGAGCGCGATGCCGAAGTTGTCCTCGCGCGGCAGCTCGCGGAACACCGGGTAGCGCGTGCGCAGCGGGGCCAGCGCCGGCAGCCACTCCGGGGTGATCTCGATCACCGCCACCACCGCCGCGTCCTGGGCGGCGAGGATGCGCACGCAGTCCTCCGGGTCGGGGTTGCCGGAATGGACGTTGGCGCTGAGCACGGCCAGCGCCGGCGCGCCCGGCGCCGGGCGGTGATCGACCGCCAGCAGCGGCCACAGCGGCCACAGCGCCCACGCCGCCAGCACCGGCGCGGCCAGGGCCCAGCGCCGGCGTCCGGCGATCAGCAGGGCGAGGCCGCCGGCCAGCGCCCCGGCCAGGTACTGCCAGCGCGGATGCTGGAACCAGTCGCACCACCACGGCCCCCAGCCGCTGTCGGCCAGCGCCAGGCCGAGCGCGCCGCCGGCGAGCGCGAGGGTGCCGAGCAGGGCGGCGATGCGCTGGACGGAGGCGGCGGCCATGGTGGCGCAGGGTGCGCCCCGCGCTGCCGGCGCCAGCCATTGCTAGGCGCATGCGACCACCAGCATGCCGCGCCCATGCACCGCCTGCTCCTGCTCGCCGCCCTGGTCCTGTCCTGCGCCGCCGCCGACGCCGTGCCCGGCACCATCCGCAAGGTCTCCTGCCCCGGCTCGGACGAGACCTACGACATCTTCATCCCCAAGGTCTACGCCGAGGAGCCGGCGCGGCGCTTCCCGGTGGTGTTCGTGTCGGATCCCGGCGGCAACCCGCACTGGCACGGGCTGGAGCCCTGGGCCGAGCGCCAGGGGGTGGTGCTGGCGACCATCAACGGCTCCAAGAACGGTCCCTGGGAACCCATCCACGCCGCCCAGAAGGCGGTCACCGAGACGGTGTTCGCCGGCTACCGCATCCACCCCTGCCTGCGCTTCAGCATCGGCTTCAGCGGCGGGGCGTGGGCGAGCGCGGTGCTGGCCGGCAAGTTCAAGGACGACTGGGCCGGGGTGGTGATGTGCGGCAGCGGCTGGGCCTCGAAGGACGTCAAGGCCAAGCACGTGCTGATCGGCTACCACATGGGCCTGGAGGAGAAGGTCATGCCCATCGAGCGCGCGCGCGAGGCGCTCAAGACCGACCGCGACAGCGGCCTGACGGTGCGCGGCATCGAGCGCCCGGTCGGCCATGTGTGGGCCGGCACCGCCGAGCTGGAGGAGCTGCTGGAGTGGATGCTCGAGCACCAGCGCCTGGCCCATCCCCGCCTGAGCCCGGAGGACAAGGCGGCGGGGCTGGCGCGCCTGCGCACCCTCGCCGCCTCGGCCGCCGCCACCGCCGAGCCCGCCCCGCGCCGCGCCGCCTGCGAACGCCTGCTGGCGATCGAGCCCGCCGCCGCCCTGCCCGAGCTCAAGCCGGTGCGCGAGGCCTGGCTGGGCGCGGTGCTGGCCGAGACCGACGATGCCGCCGAACCCCTCGCCGCCTGGCGCTCGCTCGACCGCGCCGCGCGTTCGCCATGGAGCGCGGGGGTGGCCGGGCCGGCGCGCAAGGAGCTGGCCCGGCGCCTCGACGCCCTCCAGCGCAAGCCGCCGGTGAAGGCCGAGGTCGACGCCGCCAAGGCGCTCGAGCCGGTCAAGGCGGCCGAGGCCAGGATGGGCAACGCCAAGGGCGCCATCCAGCAGGTCCTGGCCGGCTACCAGGGCATCGCCAAGCGCTGGCCCGACACCGACGCCGGGCGTGCCGCCCAGGACGCCGCCGAGCGCCTGGCCGCCAAAGCCAAGTAGCTGTCCCGCGCCGGGTTGCGTCCCGCGCCCGGGATCCCACCATGGCGCCATGGCGAGCTGCTACGTGACCGTGCCGTCGTGGGGCATCGAGGGGCCGGCGCACCGCGAGCGGGTGGCGGCGCGGGCGCGCGCGCTGTGCCTGCTGCTGGGCTGGGAGCTGGTGCCGTCGCCGCTGCTCGACGCCTGGACCCCGGGCTGGGGCACCGGCCTGCCGGTGGGCGAGCGCGAGGCCGACCTCCAGCGCGCGCTGGCGCACGACGCGGTCTATGCCGCCTGCGGCGGCGCCGGCGCCATCCACTTGGTGCCGGCCCTGCTGGCGGCGCAGCCGGCGCGCCCGCCGCTGCTGATCGGCTACAGCGACAACACCGTGCTGCACGCCTGCTGGCTGCGCCGCGGCTGGCGCGGCGGGGTCTACACCCAGCTGATGGACGACCCCGCCTTCGGCCGCTGCGGGCTCAGCCTGCCGCTGCTGCTGCGCGGCGAGGCGCTCGAGCTGCACCACCGCCGCGAGCGCTCGGTGCGGGTGCTGCGCCCCGGCGGCGCGCGCGGGCCGCTGGCGGCCGGCTGCCTGAGCGTGCTCGCCGGCCTCGCCGGCACCGACGCCATGCCCTGCCTGGACGGCTGGATCCTGGCGGTCGAGGACGTCGACGAGCGCCCCTACCGCCTCGACGGCTACCTCGCCCAGCTGCACCTGTCGGGCGCCCTCGACGGGCTGATCGGCCTGGTGGGCGGCGCCTTCGCCCACGACCGCCACCGCCACGACTGGGGCCCCACCGCCGACGAGGTGCTGCACGCCTGGGCCGAACGCCTGGGCGTACCCTGCCTGTCGCGCCTGCCCTTCGGCCACATCGAGGACCACTACGCCCTGCCCCAGGGCCGCGAGACCGAACTGGAATGCGCCGCCGACGGCAGCTGGCGGCTGGCGTTCGCGCGGGGGGAAACCGCTATTGTCTGAACGCGATACGGTGTTGTCACACCGTTGATTCGGCACGCGAACTCAAGAGGAACCGGCAAGCACATGCGCTCCATGAACGGAAAGCCAAACACCGCGTCTGAGTTGGATCTGTTTTCTGCCATAGTTGATGGGGATCTGGAACGAGCGCGCCACTTGGCTCAGCAAGGCTTGGTGGACATTGTCAAGGTCACTGACAACCGCGATGTTCCATGGAATGTGACGCCACTGATGTATGCCGCGAGGAATGGGCATGGACCAATAGTGGACTGGTTGCTGTCGGTTGGTGCGAAGGTGGGGGGAAAAGACAGGGGGATTGAGGGCGTTGGCGGGGGCCAGACAGCGGTTCACTATGCGGCCATGGGTGGCCACGGTGAAATAATCGAAAGACTGGTCGGATCAGGCGCCGATATAAACAGCATTTCCGATTGCTGTCCGGGATCTGCATTGTCCATCTGTGCACAACGAGGGGATGTGGATCTGTGTCGACATCTCATTCAGCTTGGCGCGGGCCTGGAGGTAATCGGAAAGCGAGACGGGAGAACTGCAGTCTTTTACGCTGTTGATTCCAAGAATGAAGAACTGATACGATTGCTCGTCGAGGCAGGCGCAAGAGTGGACAGAAGGGACTCAGTCGGGGTTTCGGTATTGTTTTCTGCCATTGTCTTGTGTTCTTCCGATGTGATTAAGTTGCTCCATGCTGCGGGTGCCGATTTCGACTCGGCGGACAACTTCGGCTGCATAGCCTTGCACGACGTGGTCTTGGCGGGCAGGGACGAAGAGGTCATCAAGTATATCTATCGAAACACAACAAACCCGAAGCGCAATAACAAGGACGGACTTACGGCGCACGGATTTGCATTGGATAAAAACAGGCGCGAGGGCGCTGAGATTCTTGCGGCATTGGGTCTGCGGCAGTAATGACGGATCGGTGGCAATAAGCATTTAGGGTCACGCGGGCCGCACCGCATTATTTCATGGACGCGTTCGATGAGGCGCCAGCCGGGGCCAGTTTCTGGAAGTAGGGCAATCGGACCGGCACGCTGAGTGCCATCGGACCGGTGTCGCTGTCGACGAAGCCGATGTCGGCCCCATCCCGATCATTGTAGGCCACATGGTCGACTACCAATCGCCCGCCCAGGGGATAGCGAGCCCGAAGCTCCTGGGGAACCTGGTGTTCCTCATACCATGTCTCCGCCGCCTTGGACGCCATCAGCGGTTTGGTCGGGTGTAACGGGCCGGTTGCCGGCGGCGGTGGACGCCTGCTGGCGGCCACCGCTGAAAGGATATCCGGCGTTATCAGACTGGGGTTGCTGGGTGACGTGTACTGGACATCACGGATCATCGCCAGTGCGTCCGGCCCCAACAGGCTTTGCGGTGGGTCAGGAAACGGGGGCGGGAGTGGCGGGAAATACTTGGAAATCATACTATCCAAATTGGACGGATCTATAGAGCCCGGGAAGGTGATAAATCGTTCATCCCTGGAACGGAGGGGGGAGTATTGATGATAGTATTGTTTTCCGGTTCCTTCAACGATGGTCCCCTGCCATTCCTGCAACCACATTCCGTTTTCGTAGAGGCTATATCGGCCGCTCAAGGCGATCCTGACGCGTTGACCGATAATCCCGCGTGGCAAGACGGTTCGACCATCCTCGGGAGGCAGAACCTCGATGTTGCAATAGTCCACCGTTCCTCGGAGGATATCGTGCGATAATACGGCAAAATTCCGCTGTTTTACATCCATCGGTTGTGTTAACAGATACTGCGCCCACCCTTCCATTTCGATATTCCGTCTATAGGGGTATTCGCGAATGATCTCATGTGTCCCGCGATCAATCACAGCGGCGGTGACATTGATTGACAGTTGATTGCGCGCCCAGGGATTCCCCTCGTGGTAAAAATAGATCCCCTCCCCCATGAAGATCACCTTATCGACGAGATCCTCCTCCCGCGGCGGCAAGGGGGTTGGGGTTGAGACATAAATGGAGTTCGGAGGATGAATCTGTGGTACCAGTGGGTTGGGTCCATCCCCATGCGATGCGGCATACCAGGTGAGATCGACAGGCAGGATGACGAAATCAATTCCCAGGCTCACTACACCATCGGCGATGTGCAGTGGTTCCAACATCAACCAAAGCGGATTGATTGCGTATTTGGGCCAAGGGTAGGTGTGGGCGTATCCTTGGATGGTGGGGAATGCG
>JAKLKR010000171.1 GCA_023150565.1 Planctomycetota bacterium | reverse complement strand
CAGGTCGAGCTCGGTGCCGGCCGGCACCAGCGGGCGCAGCAGGCCGGGATCGACCGGCCACGACAGCATCGCCAGATGGCTCCAGCGCGCGCTGAGGAACACCGTGCTCATGGCGGCGGACGCGGCGGCAGCCGGCAGAGATGCGAGACGCGGTGGCGGTTGCGCGCGAACAGGCGGTAGCCGCCGTCGAACAGCCAGCGCCCGGGCGGCAGCGCCGCCAGCACCCACAGCGGCAGGCCCCACCAGCGCCGGCGCAGCACCCAGCGGTAGGCGTCGGCGCCCAGCACCAGGCGGCCGTCGGCGAGCAGGATGACGAGGTCGCGCAGCAGCGCCTCGCCGGCCAGGCCGGTGCGCGCCGCCACCCATGGCTCCTGCAGGGCGGCGGTGGCGAGCCCGACGCGGGCGAAGGTGGGCGTCCACCACGGCACCCAGCGGGCGCAGAACCCGCACGAGGCGTCGTACAGCACCCATCCGGCCGGCGGGGCGTCCATGCCGGCATCATCGCCGCCCCGCCCGCCCCGCGCCAGCGGCGGGGCGGGCATGGGGGCGCCTACTGCGCGGTGAAGCCGCCGTCGACCGCCAGCACCTGGCCGGTGAGGAACGAGGCGCCGGGCGAGCACAGGAACAGCACCGCGGCGGCGATCTCCTCGGGCGTGCCCAGGCGGCCGACCGGGTGCAGGCTGGCGAAGTGGGCGTTGACCTCCTCCTTGCCGCCGGTGAAGCGGGCGAGCATGTCGGTGGTGATCGCGCCCGGGCTGACGCTGTTGACGCGCACGCCCTGCTTGGCGTATTCCAGCGCCGCGGTGCGGGTGAGGCCGTTGACCGCGTGCTTGCTGGCGGCGTAGATCGCCGCGCCGGGGAAGCCGATCTGGCCGGCGATCGAGGCGTTGTTGACGATCGCCCCGCCGCCGCCGGCGAGCATGGCCGGGATCTGGTGCTTCAGCGCCAGCAGCACCCCGAGCACGTTGGTGTCGAACACCCGGTGGTAGCTCGCCGGGGTGGCCTCGGTGACGGGTTCGAGCAGCTCGATGCCGGCGTTGTTGAAGGCGGCGTCGAGGCGGCCGAAGGCGGCCACGGTGCCCGCCACCAGCGCCCGCACCTGGGCCTCGTCGGTGACGTCGGTGGCGAGGAAGCGGGCGGTGCCGCCGGCGGCGGCGATGGCCTTGACCGCGGCCTCGCCGGCGGCCTGGCGCCGGCCGGCGAGCATCACCCGGTAGCCGGCGCGGGCGAAGGCGTGGGCGGTGGCCAGGCCGATGCCGGAGGTGGCCCCGGTGATCAGCGCGACCCGGCCGGCGGTGGAGGACGAGGTGGAGGTGGTGGACATGGGTGACTCCGTGGAGTGGTTAGAGTTGACCGGTCAGTTTAGTGAACGGCCGCGAGAAATCAGGGGGTGGAGGGGGCGGGGGCCCCCAGCAGCCGGCGCAGGCCGTCGGCCAGGCGCTGGAAGGGTTCGAGCGAATCCTGGATGCGCGCCTGGGCGGCGGTGCCGGCGACGTAGGCCTGGCATTCCAGCGCCAGGCGTTCGGGGTCGCCGGGCGGGATCTGGCCGGCGGCCTGGGCGTCGCGGATGGCGCTGGCGAAGTAGCGGCAGGCGCGTTCGGCCTTGAGCGCGGCGACCTGGCGCAGGCCGGCCTCGTGGGCGCCCGCCTCGCAGCCGAGCGAGGTGTAGGGGCAGCCGAGCACGTGGCCGTGCTCCTGGCGTTTCTGCGCCTGGAGCTCGCCGTTCACGGCGGCGTAGCGGTCGAGGCGCTCGAGCGGCGGCACCTGCGGCGAGAAGATGCCGTCGAGGGCCGGGCGCATCTCCTCCCAGTGGGCTTCGAAGGCGGCCACCGCGAGCGCGCTCTTGGAGTCGAAATGGTGGTAGAACGAGCCCTTGTTGACCTCGGCCCGCCGGCAGAGGTCGTCGACCGAGACGGCACCGTAGCTGCTCAGCCACAGCAGTTCCCGCGCCGCGTCGAGCAGGCGCTGGCGCGAGTCGGCCTTGCTCGGATCGGGGCTGGGGGGCATGGCGGCACTCTGCTTGACTGTTCAGTCAAGTCAAGCGGGCGGTGGCTCAGGCCAGGCGGTGGCGCTGACGCCAGGCGCCGGGCGGCATCCCGGCCAGGCGGCGGAACATGCGGGTGAAGTGCGGGGTGTCGGGCCAGCCCACCTGCGCCCCCACCGCCGCCACCGGCTGGTCGCCGTCGGCGAGCAGGCGCTGCGCCGCCGCCACCCGCTCGCGCGCCACCAGCTCCTGCAGGCTGCAGCCGCAGGCCTCCTGCACCACGTGGCTGGTGCGCGAGGGCGACAGGCCGAGTTCGCGCGCCAGGCCGGCGCGGCCGATGGGGCGCGCCAGGCGGGCGGCGACCCAGGCGCGGATGCGGCCGTCCACGCCGGGGGGCGGCGGGGCCGCGCGCTGGCGCTCGGCGGCCAGCCACAGGCCGTCGGCGAGCAGCGCCAGGGCCGCCGCGAGCGCCTCGGGACATGACGGTGGCCAGGCCGGCAGGCGCCGCCACGCCGCCATCCACGGCCCCGGTGGCGGCGGGTCCGGGGCGCGCCAGGCGCCGGCGAACAGGTAGCCGTGCAGGGCCTGGCCGCGCACCACCGGCACCACCACCTCGCGCACCTGCTTCCAGCAGGTGTGCTGGCAGGCGGCGGCGGACCCGGCGCGCAGGGCGGCGGTGATGGCGTGGCGGCAGTGCTGGATGCAGGCGGGGGCGAAGCCGCGCTCGCACACGCTCTGCCGGCGGTGGCTGTTGCGCTCAGGGTCGAGCAGCGGCCGGCCGTCGGCGCCGCGCAGCCAGCCGGTGAGGTCGCGCACGGTGATGGTCACCCCCCAGGCGGCCTCTGTGGCGGCGAGGGCGGCCTCCAGGTCGGCGGCGGGCAGCGGGGCGAAGGCGTCCACATCCCCACCCTAGCGCTCGCCCAGCGCGGGGAACACGCCGGGTCCGCGCTTTCCGGCGGTGCTGTCGCGGCTGCGCAAGATCCATGGAAATATTGAAATGAAACCGGTTGCACGACGTCATCTGGCGGTATACGGCGGGCATGAGCGCCCCCGCCTTCTGCCACATCTACGCCCAGTTCGACCAGGTCGGCGAGCGCCTGGGCGAGGACTGGGACCACCTCGCCCGCCTCGGGCTGGTGGCCGACGTCACCGTGTCGCTGGGCCAGGCCGAACGCCAGCGCGCGGCGCTGGAGCGGGTGCGCGCCGCCGGCGGCCTGGTGGCGCTCAACTGGTATCCCCGCGACGGCGATGCCGCCTGCGCCGATGCCAACTGGTGGCGCTACGAGCCCGGCGAATGCCGGCGCCTGGTGGCGGTGGCGCAGCAGCGCTTCGCCGCCCTCGGCCTGGGCGAACTCGAGGCGCTCAACACCTATACCCCCGGCAATGGCCTGGTGGCCGCCTGCCGCGCCGCCGGCATCCGCTACCTCACCGGCTTCTGCGCCCCCATCGTGATCGAGGACGGCGGCTGGGCGATCGCCCACTACGGCTCGCCGCTGTCGCCCTACTTCGTCTCGGAGCAGGACTACCGCAAGCCGGAGGACCCCGCCGGGCGCGCCGACGCCCTGCTGATGGCGAGCATGGAGCTGCGCAACCCGCTGGTGTGCGCCCGCCATTGGAGCGAGGGCCCGTGGTGCCCGCTCAACGCCCAGGCCGCCGACCGCTGGCTGGAGCCGTCCGACACCCCGTGGCCGTTCCTGCGCAGCGCCGAGGACTGGATCCGCCAGGGCGAGCAGGACGGCGTGCAGCGCTTCTTCCACATCAACCTGCAGTACTTCTTCGCCGGCGCCTGCCGCGGCCACAACCGCCGCGCGCTGGAATGGCTGGCCGCCCAGCGCGACTGCGGCCGGCTCGAGATCGGCGGCCTGCGCGCCTGGGGCCGGCGCCTGGCCGCGGGCGGCGGCTTCGTGCCCCAGGCGACCTGGTGGCGGGGCGAGATGGCGGGCATGCACGTCGGCAACCGCCCGGGCTTCTACCCCGACACCGTGGTCGACGAGTCGCTGGCGCGCCAGGCGGTGTTCGCCGAGGGCGAGGCGCTGCCGCGCCGGCTGTACGACTACCGTCCGGCGTGGTCCTGCCATCCCTTCCGCCCCGCTGGCGACGACCCGGCCCCGGCCGACACCGCCGGCCTGGAGGTGGCGGTGGAGCGCGAGGACGCCGGTCCCGGCCGCGTGCGCATCGCCGTGACGGTGCGCAACCAGGGCGCCGAGCGCACGCTGCCGCTGGCGCTGTGGCCGGCCCTGGCCGGGCTCGCCGGACCCTTCCAGGTGGCGGCCCCGGCGC
This sequence comes from Planctomycetota bacterium, assembly GCA_023150565.1. GTDB lineage: Bacteria > Planctomycetota > UBA11346 > UBA11346 > UBA11346 > JAKLKR01. The sequence continues at coordinate 7,877 of JAKLKR010000171.1, read as the reverse complement.
GCGTGCTGCCGCATCCGGCCGGCGAGGATGGCCTGCTGCTGGTGGAGCGCGCCTGGCCCGCCGGCACCACCACGGTCAGCCTGGAGGTCGCCCACCACGGCGTCGCCGCCGGCCGCCACCGCCGCCGCTGGGGCGCGCTGGTCGAGGCGCGCACCTTCACCCTCGACCGCCGGCCGTGCACGGTGATCGCGCTGCAGGCCCCGGCGCGCGTGCTGCTCGGCCTGCGCGCCGCCCGCCCGGCGCTGAGCGGGGCCGCGGTCGAGGGTCTGGTGGGCATCGAGCGCAGCGCCTCGACCCTCGCCCTCGCCGCCCAGCCGCTGGTGCTCGACGGCACCTGCCTGGCGAGCTGGGCGCGGGTGTGGGACCGCCACGCCGACGAGATCGAGATCGAGGGCGTGGCCGAGGCCGAGGCCGGCCTGCGCGCCGCGGCGCGCGCCCAGGCCGACGCCCTGCTCGGGCCCGGCACCGCCATCCCCGCCCCCGGCTATCAACTGCACGGCGACCTGCTCGACCCGGCGCGCTGGGATCTGGCACTGGGCCGCGCCGCCGGCGCCGCCGAGGCGGCGGCGGCCGAGGCCCGCCTGCATGAGCTGCGCCCCGGCCTGGGCCGCATCGTGGTCGCCGCCCATCCCGGCGCCGACCTGCCCTGCGGCAGCATCACCAAGGTGCTCGGGCACCGCTTCGACCGCATCGCCGCCAGCGACGGCCACGGCTTCGAGGAGCTGTGCGCCGACTATCCCCAGGCCTGGGCCCCGGGGGTGGCGGGCTGGGTGCAGTGGCGCCATCTGCACGTGGCGGTGACGGGCCTGCGCCGCGACGCCGGGCGTTACCGGCTGCACCTGCACGCCTGCGACCCCGAGGGCCGCGGCCTGGTGCAGCGCGTGCACCTCTACGATGCCGACGCGCATGGCGAGGACCGCATGCAGATCTGCGTCGAGCCGGCCTGGGCGGTGCCGGCGGGGATCGCGGCGCGCCACGAGGCGGGCGCGTACTGCAGCGTCGCCATCCCCGCGCTGTGCCTGGGCTGGAAGCGCATCGGCATCTGGATCAACCCGCTCGAACGCCAGCGCCTGCACGACTGGGTGGCCGAGCGCGGCGCCCCCGGCATCCTCATGCATCTGTGGCTGACGGTGGGCGGGGCGGGCTGAGCCCCGAATCCGAGATTCGACCGCCACGACGCCACGACGCCACGGCCGGGAGAGGGACCCGCGCCACCATTTCTCCACCCGCGCAGGGTGAAGGCGCAGGTCGGTGAGCCATCTGCTTCTTGCGGGCGGAAGGGAGCCGGGGCCTGCAACTGCGGACTTGATACGACGATCAAGTTCGTAGGAAGGTCGCCCATCAGAGGATGTACCCATGCGTCAATGCCTGCGCTGCAGCCAGCAGTTCGCTGATGACCTCGTCGCCTGCCCGGCCTGCAGCTTCAACCGCAGCTTCAGCATCGCCGGCACCACCCGCATCCGCGCCGCGGTGGCGGCCGCGCCGGTCGGCGGCGCGGCCGCGGCGGCGATACCGGCGCCCGCCCTCGGCCCCGGCAGCCTCGACGACGGGGAATGGTCGCCCTGCGGCATCCGCTGGGCCGGCATCACCATGATCGGCATGCTCTTTCCGCTGCTGGTGGTGGCGCATTTCTTCCAGCCGGAAAGCGTGTTCCTGCTGCTGATGCAGTGGCTGACCGTGCTCGCCGGGGTGGCGCTGGTGGCGGAAAAAGGCTGGGCGGTGTGGCTGGCCGGCCTCTTCGCCGGCGCCTCGACCCTGCGCGAGGTGCGCGGCATGATCCTCTCGGCGGCGATGGGCGAATGGGCGGCGGTGGCGGTGGGTGCGCTGGTCAGCACCGGGCTGATCCTCGCCCTGGTCATGCTCGCGCAGGGCTGGGACCACCCCGGCACCAAGCGCCTGGTCAAGCCGGCGGTGGCGCTGGTCGCCATCAACCTGCTGCTGGTGATGATCGGCGGCCGGGTGATCGCCACCGCTGACGACGAGCAGGAGCCGGGCCCGCCCAGCGCCAAGTCCCCCGCCGGCCGCACCGAGCAGACCTTCCAGCAGATGCAGGAGACTCTCGACTCGGTCAAGTGAGCGCCGCAGGCTCCTCCATCACCGCCAGTTCGCCGGCGCTGAAGCCGGCGGCGAGGCGGCCGGGGCGGTCGAGGGCGAAGGGGCCGCGCAGGCCGGCGCCGAAGTGGGCGCGGGCGGTGGCGGCGAAGTGCGCCTCGGGGTCGAGGCCGCGTGCGGCGCACCACTGGCGCTGCCAGCGCGTGCCGGTGGCGACGTGGCCGATCTCGTCGGCGTAGATGCGCTCCAGCACCGCCGCCGCCGGCGGGTCGAGCTCGCGCAGGCGCGGCAGCACGGTGGCGTTGGCGTCCAGCCCGCGCGCCTCCAGCACCCGCGGCACCACCACCAGCAGCGCGCCCAGGTCGGCGCAGGCGCGGGCGGCGTCCCACAGGCGGTGGTGCACCGGCTCGCTGCCCGGGGGGAGGCCGCGCGCCTCCAGCAGCCCCGCCACCAGTCCGGCGTGCAGCGCCTCCTCGCGCGCCACCCGCACCTGGTCGGCGTGGAAGGCGGCGGGCATGCCGGCGCCCAGCGCCGCCGCCGCGCAGGCGAGGTCGATGGCGCTCAGCTCGATGTGGTGCAGCGCGAGCAGGAAGCGCAGGCGGGTGGGGCCGTGGGCGAGGGTGCGGCCCTTGCGCCCGGGTGGCGGACCTTCGCGCCAGCCGGGCGGGCGGCCGGGGCGCGGCGGCAGCACCGGCGCATCCCAGCCGTCGCCGTCGGGCGGGGCCGGCAGCGCCGCCAGCAGGGCGTCCTTGGCCGCCGCGTCGGGGGCGGCGATCACCGCCAGCAGGGCCGTGGGCCAGGGATGCATGGCCGCAGGGTGGCCGGCGGGCGATGTTGAAAAGCGGTCAGTCCGGGTCAGGAAGGTGGCGGTTGTCCGGGGCTGCGCCGGCCATGATCGCCGCTCCATGAGCGACGGCGACGACTCCGACCTGCCTCCCTCCACCGCCCCGGCCGAACCGCCGCCGCCGGCCCCGCGCCCGCCGCGGCCGCCGCGCACCGGCGGCGACGGCCGCCCCGCCAGCACCCTGCGCGACCCGCCCAACAACCTCGACCTCGAGCGCGCCATCCTGGCGGTGCTGCTCGACGGCCGCCATCCCACCGCCATCCACACCCTGCGCGCGGCGGCGATCGACCACCCGCTGTACTTCTGGCAGCGCGACCACCGCCTGGTCTACCTCGCCTGCCTCGAGCTGGGCGACCAGGACACCCGCATCGACGCCCAGGCGGTGGCCGAGCTGCTCAGCCGCTACCGCTTCGGCGCCGCCCTCGACAAGCTGCGCCAGCAGCAGGTGCTGCTCGAGGCCGACCAGCTCGACGGGCTGGGGCGGGCGCGGGCGCGCGAGCTGTGGAAGCGCAAGCCCGAGGACGAGGCGGCGGCCTACGAGGACAGCGCCCTGGCGGCGCTCGGCGGCTTCACCGCCGTGCTCGACCTCCAGCAGGCCTACGGCGCCCTCGCCGGGCTCGAACGCAACGTGGCGCTGCTCAAGGACTACTTCCTCAAGCGCCGGCTGATCGTGCGCCTGCAGCTGATCTGCGACCGCGCCTACCGCACCCCCGACGAGTTCCCCGCCATCGTCGACGACGCCGCGCGGGTGGTGATGGACCTCGGCCGCTTCAACCAGGCGGCGCAGATCCATTCCGTCAACGAGACCGTCGACCGCACCATGGAGCGCATCCAGCACTCCATCGACAACCCCGACGAGGGCATCAAGACCGGCATCGACGACCTCGACGCGCGCCTGATGGCGCTGCGCCCGGGCGGCCTGTACGTGCTCGCCGCCCGCCCCGGCGTGGGCAAGACCTCGTTCGCGCTCAAGATCGCCGCCAACGTCTGCAACCACCCCGAGCGGCGCAACCGCACCCTCTTCATCAGCCTCGAGGTCGACCGCGTCGACCTGCTCAAGAAGCTGTTCTCGGCCGAGGCCGGCATCGAGTTCGAGAAGCTCGAACGCGGCACCCTGCTGCAGCCGCACGAGCTCGAGACCCTGGCCGAGACCTCCAAGCGCCTGGGCGAATGGCCGCTCGACCTGATGGACGTCAGCGACCTCACCGTGCACGCCCTGCGCTCGGCGGTGAAGCGGCGCAAGCTCGACGCCGACGCCGGCTGCGACCTGCTGATGATCGACTACCTGCAGCTGCTCAAGGAGACCCGCTCGGACATGCACGAGTACGAGAAGGTCTCGGAGATCACCCGCGTGCTCAAGGTGATGGCGCGCGAGCTCAAGATCCCGGTGGTGGCGCTCAGCCAGATGTCGCGCGACAGCGAGAAGGGCGCCAGCGACAAGCCGCGCCCGCCCAAGCTCTCGGACCTGCGCGGCTCCGGCACCATCGAGCAGGACGCCGACGCGGTGATCTTCCTGCACCGGGTCGATGCCGGCGACGGCGGCAAGGACGAGGGCGTCGACGCCTGCCGCCGCATCGAGGTGGTGGTGGCCAAGAACCGCTTCGGCCCCCAGGGCAAGGCGGCGATGAACTTCTTCCCGGCCAAGATGCGCTTCACCCCCGCCGCCGCCGAGGACCGCCTGAGCGAGCCCGAGGACGCCGTCGCCCCCGGCCAGCCCAGCCGCCGCGAGCGCCTGCAGGCGGCGCCGGGCAAGGACGAGGATCTCTTCTGATCAGCCGCGGAACTCCTCCACCGCCTCGCCGTGGCGGTCCTGGGCGGGCTTGCCGGCCAGCAGGTCCACCGCCTCGCCCTTGTGGCGGCGCAGCCATTTGTCGTAGAGCGCGGCCTGCTCGGCCGCCGGCAGGTCGCCGGGCAGGTCGCCGGCCAGCTCGGGCGCGCGCAGGGCGTAGACGGTGGTCGCCACCGACACCGAGAGGTTGAGGCTCTGCGGGAAGCCGACCATGGGGATGAGGAACGCGCCGTCCGCCAGCGCGGTGGCCTCGGCGCTCACCCCCGAGCCCTCGTTGCCGAACACCAGCGCCAGCGGGCGCTCGTCGAGCAGCGGGCGCAGCGCCGCCGCGCCCACATAAGCCCCCGCCGCCAGGTCGCTCACCAGCACGCGGAAGCCCTCGGCCTTCAGCCCGGCGATGCAGGGCCCGATGGTGGGGAACACCCGCAGGTCCATGTAGAGGTGGCTGCCCTGGCAGATGCGCGGGTTGAGCTTGAAGCCGTTGCGCGCGGTGGTGACGCACACCCGCTGCACCCCGAAGGCGTCGCAGGTGCGCACGATGGCGGTGGCGTTGTGGGGGTCGAAGCAGTCCTCGACCACCACCACCAGGCGGGCGCAGCGGCGCGCCAGCACCTGGCGCCACAGCCAGGCGCGCTCGGGGGTGAGCAGCACGTCGCCGGGATGGGGCGGCACCGGGCTGGGCAGGTCGTGGCGGAAGCGCCGGGTCGAAGGGCCGAAGGTCATGGGCGCGCAGGGTAGGGCGGACTAGGCGCCGGCCAGCAGCGCCCAGGCCAGGCGGTGGCAGGCCACCCCGGCGCCGAGCAGCGCGGCGGCGGCGAGCAGGATCAGCGCCACCCGCGCATCCAGGCCGCGCAGCAGGGCCGCGCCCAGCGCGCGCCAGGCGTGGCGGTGCAGCGCCGGCAGGCGCGCCAGCGCCGGCCGGCCGGCGGCCAGGCGCAGCGCCCACTCCGCCCCGGCGGCGTAGGCGTCGGCGAGGTCGCCCAGGCGGGTCAGCACCGACCACAGCCCGAGCGCGAGCAGCGCCAGGCGCGCCAGGCGCAGCGCCAGCAGGGGGTCGTCCAGGCGCCAGGACAGCGCCGCCGGCGCCACCAGCGCGGTCAGCGCCAGGGCCCCGGCCAGCGCCAGCCCCAGGCGCAGCGCCGGCCGGTCCGCCAGCGACCGCCCGGCGCGCAGCAGGGGGTGGAAGCGGGTCATGGCGTGGATCGCCTGCCATCGGGGGAACGGAACGCCAGGACGCCAGGACGCCAAGGCGCCAAGGTGGCTCTTCCCTGGGACCGCCGGGCTCCAGCCCGGCAGCTGGGACGGCTCGAATTGCCGGGCTGGAGCCCGGCGGTCCCAGGGGCGCGATCCGGTGATCCGGCATCACCCGCCGCTCCTCCGCCCGGCATGCCCGCTACCCCGCCACCCGGTGCAGCCAGGCCACCAGCAGGCTGCACAGCCCGGTGGCGAGCACCCCGCCGCACAGGATCAGCACCAGCCAGGCCGCCGCCTTGATCTCCTGGCGGCCGCGCCGCTCCAGGGTCTGGTCGAGGCGGTCGATGACCTGCCCGGCCACCTCCAGGCTGCGGCGCTGCAGGTCGTCGGCGGCGCGCTCGGCCTCGGCGCGCAGGCGTGCGGCGCCTTCCTCGACCACCAGGCGGGCGCGGCGCTCGGCGTCGGCGGCGTGGCCGTCGAGCCGGGTCGAGGCCTCGGCCAGCCAGGCCCGGGCGCGCGCCTGGGTGTCGTCGAGCTGGCGCTGGAAGGCCTCGCCGGCCTGATCGAGCGATTCCTCGCGCAGCTCGCGCAGCGCCGCCGCCAGCGCCGCCCCGGCCTCGCGTCCGGCGTTGGCGGCGAGGGTGTCGGCGCCGCTGGGCGCGCGCCCGGCCTGCTCGCAGGTGCGGCAGACGATGGCGTCGTGGCCGCTGGCCTGCCCCACCCGCTCATAGCAGCCGTCGCCCACCAGGCCGCCGCAGGCCGAGCAGGTGTGCCGGCGGAAGTGCCGACCGAGCGGGTTGAGGGTGAACGGTTCGCGGCAGACGATGCAGTGCGCCATGGCTCAGTCCGCCACCGGCGGCCACATCCCCAGCGGGGCGAGCAGCTGGTGCAGGGTGGCGGGCAGCTCGGCGAGCAGGTCGAGGGCGTCGTAGCACGGCCCCTGCTGCGCCCAGCAGCGGTCGCCGCTGGCGGTGGTCCACAGCACCGCCATGCGCGCGGCGTCATAGGCGCCGCAGCCGCGCGCGAGCAGGCCGGCGGCCAGCCCGGCGAGCACGTCGCCGGTGCCGCCCACCGCCATGCGCGGGTTGCCGCGATGGTTGCGCTGCCAGCGCCGGCCGTCGGTGACCAGGTCGACCGGGGCCTTGGCCAGCAGCACGCGGTCGGGGCGGGCGAAGGCGTGCAGCGCCTCCTCGTCGGCCTCGCGGCCGAGCAGGGTGCGCGCCTCGCCGCGGTGCGGGGTCACCACCACCGGGGTCGGCCCGGCCGGCAGCGCGCGCAGCAGCTCGGCGCAGGCGGCGATGCCGTCGGCGTCGACCACCGCGGGCACGCCCATCTCCCAGGCCAGGCCGAAGGCCTGGCGCGCGGCCTCGACCGCGCCCGCGCTGCGCCCCATGCCGGGGCCGATCAGCACCGCGCTGGCGCGCGCCAGCAGCGGGGTGAGCTGGGCGGGATCGGCGGCGGCGAGCGCCTCGCCCGGCTGGCGATGGGCGACCACGGTGGGCGGCAGGGCCGGGCCCTCGGCGGTCCAGGCGCGCACCAGGTCGCAGCCGCTGCGCACCCCGGCGCGGCAGGCGAACTCGAGCGCGCCGGGAAACGGGCCTCCGCCCACCACCAGCAGCTCGCCGTGCTGGCCCTTGTGGCCCTGGCGGCGGTGGCGCGGGAAGCGGCGCAGGCAGGCGGGCTGGATCTCCTGCCAGGCGGCGGCGGGCAGGCCGATGTCGACGGTGGCGAATTCGCCGGGGGCGCCGGGCGCCAGCAGCTCGCTCTTGGCCGCCTGCAGGCAGATGGTCAGGCGCGCCGGCAGGCACAGCGGGGTGCCGATGCCGCTGGGGGCGTCGATGGCCAGGATCGGCGCCCCCAGCGCCGCCAGGGCGCGCAGCGCGCCCGCCACCGGCTCGCGCGGGGCGCCGTGCACCCCGGCCCCGAGGATGGCGTCGACCACCAGCGCCGGCGCCGCCGGCGGGCAGGCGGCCAGCTCGGCCACCAGCGGGCGGGCGC
>JAKLKR010000170.1 GCA_023150565.1 Planctomycetota bacterium | reverse complement strand
CAGCAGCACCGCCAGCGACACCGCCTTGCGCCCGGCGGGATAGGGCTGGCCGCGGTACACCGTCACCAGGCGCACGCCCTGGCCGAGGGCGCCGGCGGCGGCGCCGGCGGCGCCGGCGAGCTCCTGCCAGGTGGCGGTCTCGGCGCAGTCGAAGGTGAATTCGCGCTCGACCGCCTGGAAGCGCGAGGGGGCGCGGTGCAGCACCGGGCGCGGCACCCCGCAGCGCTGCACCAGCTGCTCAAGGTGGATGCAGAACCAGCCGGTGCGCTCCGGGCAGCCGGCGCGCCGGCGCAGGGCGGCGGGGACCTCGCCCGCCACCCCCACCACCTGCCTGCCGACCACCAGGCGCAGGGTGCGGCCAGGGCTGAGCTCCCGCCCGGCGGCCTCGGGGCAGGCCTCGGCCCGGGCCTCGGCATAGCCGAGCCCGGCGAGCAGGGCGAGGGCGGCGTCGCGCGCGGCGTACACCGGGGTCTCGTCGCCGGCGGCGGCGCAGGCGCCGGCCGCCACCGTCTCCTCGTCGGGGGTGTCGCCGCGGCCGAGCCCGGCGCCGTAGCGGCGCGCCACCTCGTAGATCGCCACCCGGTCGAGGTTCTTGCGGTTGCGCCCCACCGCCTCGAGCAGGGTCGGCAGCAGCGAACGGCGCAGCACGGTCTGCTCGCTGGAGAGCGGGTGGGCGAGGGTGATGGCCTTGCCCTCGGTGTCCCAGCCCAGCTCGCGGGCCCATTCGGCGCTGGTGAAGGCGTAGGTCTGCACCTCGTCCCAGCCGTGCGCCGAGAGCACGCGGCGCGACAGGTGCTCGGCCCGGCGCAGGGGGTCGATGGCGGGGGCGGCGGCGGGCAGGCGCGGCACCTCGGGCACGATGCGCTGGTAGCCGTGGTGGCGCGCCACCTCCTCGACCAGGTCGGCGGGGCCGTGCATGTCCTTGGCGCGCCACCAGGGCACGGTGGCGGTGCCGCCGGCCACCGGGATGCCGAGCGCGGCGAGGATGCGCAGCTGCTCGGCCTCGGGCACCTCGAGCCCGGTCAGGCGGGCGGTGCGGCGGGGGTCGAAGGGGATGGTGCGCGCCGGCTCGGCGGTGGCGCCGGCATGGAAGCGGCGGACCACCCGGCAGCCCGGGCACAGCTCGGCGAGCAGGGCGCAGGCGCGGGCGATGGCGGCGGCGGCGGCCTCCGGGCGCTGGCCCTTCTCGAAGCGCGCCGAGCTGTCGGTGGCGATGCCGGTGCGCATGCGGGTGCGGCGGATGCGGTCGGAGCGGAACACCGCTGCTTCCAGCAGCACGCTGCTGGTGTCGTCGCGCACCATGCTGGCCTGGCCGCCCATGATGCCGGCCAGCGCCAGGGCGCGTTCGCCGTCGCAGATCAGCAGGTCGCCGGCGGCCAGGCGGTGGGCCTTGCCGTCGAGGGTCGCGAACGCCTCGTCGGCGGCGGCGCCGCGCACCACGATGCGGTCGGCGCGCACCTCGCGCAGGTCGAAGGCGTGCATCGGCTCGCCCAGCTCGAGCATCACCCAGTTGGTGATGTCGACCAGCAGGCCGAGCGGGCGCACCCCGGCGGCCTGGAGCGCGCGACGCATCCACGCCGGGCTTTCGCGGTTCGCCACCCCTTCGACCACCGCGCCGCACCAGGTGGTGCAGCCGTCGTCCTGGATGGTCGCCGACCAGCCGCCGGGGTCGAGGTCGCTCCACGCCGGGTCGGGCAGGGCCGGGGTGGGCAGGGCCAGCACCGCGCTGATCTCGCGCGCCCAGCCCAGGTGGCCCCACAGGTCGGGACGGTGGGTGAGGGCGTGGTTCTCGACCACCAGGGCGAGGTCGCCCAGGCCGAGGGCGGAGCCGAGCGGGGTGCCGGGGACCAGCGCGGGGTCGAGCACCAGGATGCCGTCGTGGCCGGTGCCCAGCCCCAGCTCGTCCTCGGCGCAGATCATGCCCTGGCTGGGTTCGCCGCGCAGCTTGGCCGGCTTGATGGTCAGCGACTTGCCGTCGGCCGCGGTCAGGGTGCAGCCGACCGTCGCCACCGCCACCGTCTGGCCGGCGGCGACGTTGGGCGCCCCGCACACCACCGGCACCGGTGCCGCGGCGCCGATGTCGACGCTGCAGCAGCGCAGGCGGTCGGCGTTGGGGTGCTGGCGGCATTCCAGCACCCGGCCCACCACCACCCCGTCGAGGGCGGGCCCGGTGCGCTCCAGCTCGCCCTCGATCTCGGCCACGGTGAGCGACAGGCGCGCCTGCAGTTCGGCGGGCGTGACGGGCAGCGGACGCCCGAGCAGGCGTTCGATCCAGGACAGGCTGATGCGCATGGGGCGGGGAGGGTAGGTGGCTGGCAGCGGTTGCCAGCGGCGCTCCCCGCGCGGCGCTCAGCCGCCGTGGCAGTGCTTGAAGACGTTGCCGCTGCCGCAGGGGCAGGGGTCGTTGGGCCGCGGCCGGGGGCGGGCGCCCTCGCCGCCGGCGGGGGCCTCGATCGCGGGGGTGAAGCCGCCCGCGGCCAGGCTGGCGGCCGGGCCGGTGGGCTCGGGCGGGGCCTCGACCTGGAGCTGCAGGCGCAGGAAGATGCGGGCGATCTCCAGGCGGATCAGCTCGTTCATGGCCATGAACTGGCGGAAGCCCTCCTCCTTGTAGCGCAGGCGGGGGTCCTTCTGGGCGTAGGCCTCGAGCCCGATGGCGTGGCGCAGGTGGTCCATCGAGTAGAGGTGGTCCTTCCAGCGCCGGTCGATGGTGTCGAGCAGCACGAAGCGCAGGACGGCGTCGAAGGCCTCGCCGAACTCCTGCTTGCGCGCCTTGACCGCGGCCTCGACCAGCGGGAAGAGGAACCTGAGGCAGGCCTCGCCGCCGTCCTTGACCGGGATGTCGCCGGTGGCGGGCGCGGGCAGGCCGGTCTCCTTGGCGAACACCTCGGCCAGGGCCTGGGCCAGCTCCTGGCCGCGCAGGCCGCCGGCTGCGGTCTTCTGGATGAGGTCGTCGAGGGCGTTGCGGTAGAGCTCGAGCAGGGTCTTCTCCAGCTCCTTGCCCTCGATGATCGCCTGGCGCTGCTGGTAGATCAGGGTGCGCTGGCTGTTCATCACCTGGTCGTATTCGAGCAGGTTCTTGCGCACGCCGTAGTGGTACTCCTCGACCTTGCGCTGGGCCTTCTCGACCGCGTTGGTCACCATCTTGGACTCGATCGGGATGCCGTCCTTGAGCCCCATGGCGCGCATCAGCGAGGCCATGCGCTCGCCCGCGAAGCGCTTCATCAGGTCGTCGTGCAGGCACATGTAGAAGCGCGACGAGCCGGGATCGCCCTGGCGGCCGGAGCGGCCGCGCAGCTGGTTGTCGATGCGCCGGGCGTCGTGGCGCTCGGTGCCGACGATGCGCAGGCCGCCGAGCGCGCGCACGTCGACCCCGCCCACCAGGGTCGAGGGCAGCGGCAGGGCGGGCAGGCCGAGCAGCTTGCGGTTGTGGTTGACCGCCTTGAGCCGGCTGGCGGTGTCGGTGGCCTTGAGCTTGGCCGGCTCGTCGCCGGGCCAGCGCTTGAGCCAGGAGCCCACCACCGCGTCGTCCAGCTCGGGGCTGTCGGCGCGCAGCTTGGCGGGCGCGACATCGCAGTCCTGCCAGTGCTTGAGCGCCTTCTCGAAGGTGGTCCTGCCGAGCACGATGTCGGTGCCGCGGCCGGCCATGTTGGTGGCGATGGTGATCGCGCCGAACTGGCCGGCGCCGAGCACGATCTCGGCCTCGCGCTGGTGCTGGCGGGCGTTGAGCACGTTGTGCGGGATGCCCTTGCGGGTGAAGTGCTCGCTCAGGCGTTCGGACACGTCGACCGAGATGGTGCCCACCAGCACCGGCTGGCCGATGGCGTGCAGGTCGGCGATCTCCTTCACGATCGAATCGAACTTCTCCTGCTCGGAGCCGAAGATCAGGTCGGCCTGGTCGGCGCGCCTGACCGGGCGGTTGGGGGGGATGGCCACCACCTCGAGCTTGTAGATGGCGTTGAACTCGTTGGCCTCGGTCATCGCCGTGCCGGTCATGCCGGCGAGCTTGGCGTAGAGGCGGAAGAAGTTCTGCAGGGTGATGGTGGCGTAGGTCTGGTTCTCCTCCTGGACCGGCACCTTCTCCTTGGTCTCGATCGCCTGGTGCAGGCCGTCGGACCAGCGCCGTCCCTCCATGATGCGGCCGGTGTGCTCGTCGACGATCTTGACCTGGTCGCCGGCGACCAGGTACTCCTTGTCGCGCTGGTAGAGGTGGTGGGCCTTGAGCGCGTTGTCGAGGAAGTGCGGCAGGTGCATGTGCTCGCTGTCGTACAGGTTGGGCACCCCGAACAGCCGCCCCGCCTCGTCCATGCCCGCCTCGGTCAGGGTCACATGGCGGTCCTTGATGTCGATCTCGATGTGCTCGCCGACCTTGAGCTGGCGCGCGACCTCGTCGGACTTCTCGTAGGACTCCTTGCGCCCCATCGCCGGGCCGCTGATGATCAGCGGGGTGCGCGCCTCGTCGATCAGCACGCTGTCGACCTCGTCGACCACCGCGAAGTTGCGCCGGGTCTGCACCTGCTCGTCGAGCGCCTTGGCGAGATTGTCGCGCAGGTAGTCGAAGCCGAACTCGTTGTTGGTGCCGTAGGTCACGTCGCAGGCGTAGGCCTGCTTGCGGATCCACGGCGGCATCTGCGACTGGATCGCGCCCACCGACAGGCCGAGGAAGCCGAGCGTGGGGGCGTTCCAGGCGGCGTCGCGCGCGGCCAGGTAGTCGTTCACCGTGACCACGTGCACGCCCTTGCCGGACAGGGCGTTGAGATAGCAGGCCAGGGACGCCACCAGGGTCTTGCCCTCGCCGGTCTTCATCTCGGCGATGCGGCCCTGGTGCAGCACCACGGCGCCGAGGATCTGCACGTCGTGGGCGCGCATGCGGAAGGGCGGCACCGATTCCGGGTAGAGCCGGCGCACGGTGGCGTAGACCGAGGCGGGCAGGTCGACGAACCACATCGGCTCCTTGGGCCGGCCCTCGTCGTCCTTGGCCGCCAGGCGCTCGCGCGCCGCCGCCACCGCGGCGCGGTCGGACTCGCTCCACGACTCCTCGGGGAAGCCCTTCTTGGGGTCGAGCACGGCGTTCCACATGCCCAGCCGGCGGTCGGCGGCCTCGCGCGCGAGGGCGAAGGCCTCGACCAGCACGGAATCGAGGCTGGCACCCTTGCCCACCCGCTCCTTGAGCTTGGCCGAGCGCTCGCGCAGGTCGGCGTCCTCGGCCTTCTGCAGATCGGGCTCCAGCACGCGCGCCTGCTCGACCAGCGGCCACAGCCGGCGGATGGTCGCCTCGTTGGTGGTGCCAAGCACGCGGCGGGCGATGGAGGTGACGGTTTCGATCAGCGGCATGGGACGTTTCCGGAGGTCGGGGACCTTAGTGGTGGCCGTCGGGACGCCAGCGCCCATTGCCGCGCCCCGCCGCTGCGGGCGGGGCGGAAACGCATACACCCACCGCGGTTGCGGTGGGTGCGGATGGCCCGGTGCGGGCGCAGCTGCGGTTTACTTGGCGGCGGGTGCGACCACGTCGATGGCGCGGCCGCGGAAGGTGACCTTGCCGTCGATCAGGGCGAAGAGGGTGAAGTCGCGGCCCTGGCCGACCCCGAAGCCGGGGCGGAAGCGCGAGCCGCACTGGCGCACGATGATGCTGCCAGCGGTGACGGTCTCGCCGCCGTAGGCCTTGATGCCACGACGCTTGGCGATCGAGTCGCGCCCGTTCTGCGTCGAGCCGGTACCCATCTTGTGTGCCATAAGGCCTCCCGATGAAAGGCGACGAAGGTCCGTCGCGGGGGGAAGGCTTTTAGAGGCTGGACGGGGAGGGTCAAGGGAAAGGAGGAAGTCAGAAGGAGGAAGGAGGAAGGGTCGCCGTCCCGCATCCGGCGCCGGGAGTCCATCCCGACATTCCTTCCTCCTTCCTCCTTCTGCCTTTCTTACCCTTCCTCCTTCCTCCTTCCGCCTTTCCTCTAGCGTCCCCGGCCATGTCGCGTCCGTTGCGTTATGCCCTGGTGGCGGTGCTGGCGGTGGTCAGCGGGTTCCTGGCGGTGGCCATGATCGGCTACTCCTCGGGTCAGGTCGGCGGCGGCGCCAGCCCGGCCGGGCTCAATCCCATGGGCCTGGTCGGCGCCTGGGCAGCCCATGCCGTCATCCATGCCTGGGGGGTGGTGGGCTTCCTGCTGCCGGTGCTGGGCCTCGGCTATGCGGTGGCGCTGTGGCGCGATTACGACCTCTCCGACCTCGGCCGCCGCCTGGCCGGCGCGGTGCTGCTGCTGCCGGCGCTGTGCGGCCTGGTCCACCTGGTGCCCTATGGCACCCCTGGCCTGCGCCTGCTCACCACCTGGGACCAGCTCCAGCTCCAGGGCCTGGGCGGAGTGCTCGGCCACCTGCTGTGCGCGCCGGTGGTGCGCGCGCCCGGCGGCGAGGTGGTGGGCGGGTTCCTGGTGCGCTGGCTGGATGTGGCGGGTTCGAGCGCGGTGCTGCTGGTGGTCGCCTTCGGCGCCCTGCTGCTGATGGACATCGGCCTCGGCCGCTGGCTGCACCGGCTGTGGCGCGCCGCCCGCCACGAGGCCGAACGCGCCTCGCGCCACGAGCAGCCGCAGGCGGCGAGCGAGGCCTTCGTGCCGCGCGCCGAGCCGGTGGCCAAGAACCGCCAGACCACCTCGATCCACGAGGTCGCCAGCATCCTGCAGCGCATCGAGCAGGCCGAGCCGGCGGTGCCGGCCGAGGCCGAGCAGCTGATCGAGCGCATCCGCGCCCACCGCCGCCAGCTCGAGCAGTCCGGCCGCCTGCCGGAGCCGGAACCGGCGCGCGCCGCCGCCCCGGCGCGCTCGGCGGCGCTGGACGCGCGCTCCGCCTCCGAGGCCGAACCGAGCGCGGTGGCGGCCGAGCCGCAGGAGGCGGTCGAGCCGGCGGGCGAAGCCGAGGCGGCCCCGGCCTCGCGCCCGCGTCCGCCACGCCCGCGCACCGAGCGGGTGGATGGCGACCCCGACGGCTACGTGCTGCCGCCGATCGACCTGCTGGAAGCCAACAAGGTGCGCAAGGACGCCGAGCACGAGGCCGAGAAGGCGCAGATCTCCAAGGCCATCGAGCAGGTCTTCGCCGACTTCGACATCACCGTGCAGGTGGTGGCGGCGACCCGCGGCCCGGTGGTGACCCAGTACGAGATCCGCCTGCTCGACCAGAGCATGCGCGTGAACAAGGTCGAGGGCTTCGAGAAGGACCTGGCGATGAAGCTGGGCACCGAGGGCATCCGCATCGTCGCCCCGCTGCCCAACAAGACCACCATCGGCATCGAGGTGCCGAACAAGGTCAAGGAGGCGGTGGTGATGCGCGACCTGGTCGAGGCGGTGGACCCCGCGACCATGGCCCTGCCGGTCATCCTCGGGCGCGACGCGGTCGGCCGGCCGATGATCGCCGACCTCGCCAAGATGCCGCACCTGCTGGTGGCGGGCGCCACCGGCATGGGCAAGTCGGTGTGCATGAACGCGATGATCTGCTCGGTGCTGCTGTTCCGCTCGCCGCACGAGGTCAAGTTCATCATGATCGACCCCAAGATGGTCGAGCTGGCGGGCTACGAGGACATCCCGCACCTGCTGGCGCCGCCGATCACCGACATGACCAAGGCCCACGCCGCGCTCGAGTGGGCCTGCAAGACCATGGACCAGCGCTACGAGGTGCTCAAGGCCACCAACGTGCGCAACATCGCCGACTACAACGCCCTGGGCGAGGACGAGATCCGCTTCCGCCTGGCCAAGAAGGAACTGCGCCTGGAGGACCTGCCCGAGGCCAAGGCCTTCATGCCCTTCATCGTGCTGCTGGTCGACGAGTACGCCGACCTGATGATGGTGAACAAGGAGGTCGAGAAGTCGATCGTGCGCCTGGCGGCCAAGAGCCGCGCCGCCGGCCTGCACGTCATCCTCACCACCCAGCGCCCCTCGGCCGACGTTGTGACCGGGCTGATCAAGTCCAACCTGCCCTCGCGCATCTGCTTCCGGGTGGTGGACAAGAACAACTCGCGGGTGGTGCTCGATGTGTCCGGGGCCGAGAACCTGCTCGGCAAGGGCGACATGCTGTTCCTCCAGCCCGGCACCTCGATGCCGATCCGCGGCCAGGGCGTGTGGCTCAAGGACAGCGAGATCAGCGCCATCGTCGAGCACGCCAAGGGCCAGGGCAAACCGCAGTACGACCAGGAGGTGGTCAACGTCGGCGCGGTGGCGATGGAGGGCGGCGGCTCGGGCGGCGGCGGCGCGGGCACGGAATGGGTCAGCGACCGCCAGTTCCACGAGGCGGTGCAGGCGATGTACCGCTACCAGAAGACCGGCGCCGACTTCTTCCGCCGCAAGATGGGCATCGGCTACAACAAGGCCACCGCCTACGTCGAGCAGCTCGAGGACCTCGGCTTCGTCGGCCCCCAGCGCGGCACCGCCCCGCGCGAGATCACCAAGTCGTGGGACGACTGGATCGAACTGCTCAAGGACAACGGGGTGGAGTGGGGCGAGGACGACGAGTTCTACCGCAACCCGGTGGCGCTCGGCGACGGCTGATTTCCGCCTCTCAGCCGGTCAGCTTGCGGAAGGCGCGGTGCGCCTCGTGCAGGTGGGCGGCGAGGTCGCGTGCCTGGCCGCCGAGGTCGTCGCTGGCCGCCGCCGCCTCGCTGGCGGCGCGCCGGGCCTGGGCGTTGGCGTCGAGCGGCTTGGCGCCCAGGTAGGTGTCGGTGATCGCGCCGGTGGGCGAGCGCCCGAGTTCTCTCAGCCCCTGCCAGTGGAAGCCGGCCAGCAGCAGGCCCTGCCAGCGCACCAGCAGCTCGAGCCCGTCGAGGTCGAGGGACTCCACATCCAGCTGGTCGCGGGCGTGGCAGCGGGTGCGCAGCAGGTAGTTCGAGGCTGCACCCTCGGCCACGGCATGGAAGCTGTCGCCACCCATCGGCACGGTGATGCGCCCGAGGGTGGCGGTGGGCGGGAACGGGCAGCAGGGCACGAAGCGCGCCAGCACGCTGGGCGGGCGCTCCTTGGCCTCGACCAGGCGCAGGCTGGCGGGGGGCCCCGGCTCGCGCACCAGCAGGTACCAGCGCCGGCGGCCGAGCGAGCTGATCCCGGCCGGCACCGTGCGCCGGGCCACGTCGAGCAGGCGGTGGGCGGGCCAGGCGGCCTCGGCGATGGCGGCGGCGAAGAACGCGGCCGCCTGGGGGTCGTCGGCCAGGTCGCTGTCGCGCAGCAGCCGGGCCGCCGCGCCCTGGCCCTTGGCCACCGCGGCGAGATGGCGTTTGGCCGCGGCCTCGCCGGCCGCCCCCGCCAGCAGGCCGGCCAGGCCCAGTGGCAGCGCCGGCAGGGCGGGTTCCCGGCCCTGGGCGAGGCTGTCGAGGGCGGTCGACCAGGACTCCAGGCAGGCCTCGGCCAGGCGGTCGAAGTCCTTGGCCTTGATGCGTTCGTGGATGGCGGCGAGGGAGGACAGGCAGCGCAGCAGGTCCCAGCGCCAGGGCGCGGGGTGCTCATCGTCGATGTCCGAGATGGCGTAGCGCGGCGCGCTGCGCCCGCCGGCGTCGCGCGGCCCGGTGGCGAGCACCGCGAAGTTGCCCAGATGGGGATCGCCCACCGCCCATACCCAGGCATCGCGCACCCCGATCTCGCGCACCATCCAGGCCGCCGCCACCCCCAGCGCGCCGCGCACGAACACCGCGGTGTCGCCGCGCATCTTCTTGAGCTTCCGCCGCGCCGCCTCCGGATGCAGGGTGTCGAGCACCTGCAGGTCGGGGAGCAGATGGGCGGCGACGTCGCAGGCGGCCTTGGGCATGCTGCGAGGGTGGGCCAGTGACGCCGGCGGCAACCAGCTACTTCTTGTCCTTCTTCTTCTCCGCCGCCTTCCTGTCCTCTTCGATGGCGGCGGCCTGGTCGATGTCCTCCTGCCACAGGCGCAACTGCTCGATGAAGGCGGGGTCGGTGGTCTCGGTCAGGGCCTTGGCCAGGGGCTTCTGCAGCGGCGCCGCCAGCTTGGCCTGCTGCTCGGCGGGGGCGGCGAGCACGGTGTTCACCTGCTGGCGCATCTTGTAGACCGCATCGGCCTCCTTGAACCAGCCGGCGAGCCCGCCCTTCCAGGGCTTCTGCAGTTCGGCGGTGCGCTTCTTCCAGCCGGCCTGGTCCTCGGAGAGTGCGGAAAGGGTGTTTTTGATGGTGTCCTCGAACTCGATGCGCACCGGCTGCACCAGCTCGTCGACGTGCTTCTGGCGCTCGTCGTCCAGGCACAGGCCGCGGGTGCCGCTGATGAGCGCCGCCAAGGGTCTGCGCTTCTTGTCGAGGTCGGTCTCCTTGGCCACCTTGTCGGCGTCGGCGATCAGCTTGTCGGCCTCCTTGAGGTCGGCGGGCAGGGGCAGGCGCCAGTCCAGGCCCAGGTTGGCGGTCCCCTTGGGCGCCGGGCGCACCGTCTTGGCGCCCTCGCCGGCGAAGGCCACCTCGACCGCCTCGTCCTTGTCCAGGGCCAGCCACCAGGCCCCGCCCGCGCCGGTGGTGGTGGTAGCCCCGCCGGCACTGACGGTGATGCCGCCCTTGCCTTCGCCCTGGTCGTAATCGCCGTTGTGGTTGGCGTCGGCATAGACGGTGCCGCCCAGGTAGCGCTTGGCCGAACCGGTGCCCAGGATCACCACCAGGCTGGTCTTGCCCCCCGCCGTGGCCACCGCCACCCCGGCTTCGCGCCATTCGCTGCGCAGCGCCTCCGCGCGGGCGAAGACCGGCCAGGTGGTGGTCTGATTGACGGTCTTCTCGGCGATCGGGAAGAGGATGGCGGCGGCATAGGCCACCTCCAGATTCCTGCAGTCCAGGCCGATCAGGGTGCAGCCGCGAGCGTCGGGGGTGTAGCCGACCGACTTCATCGCGGCGGCGAAGTCGTTGGGTGTCTTGTCCACCGGTCTGGGACCGGATCTGAGCAGGGAACGGGCGGCCGTCATCAAGCGGGGGTTGAACACCAGAGGCGCCATCTTGGACGGAGGGGCGTGGATGTGGTTCCAGGCCGAGATGTTGGCTGGCAGCAGCCTGCGCTTGAGCATGGTGGAGATGCGGGCATCGGCGCGCTGGCTGTCCTGGCGCTGGGAGTTGGCCAGATGCAGCGCCGCCACCTCGTCGGCGGTGGGTCCATCGGCAGGTGGTTCGGCGGCGCATGCGAAGGCTGCCACCAGGGCGGCAAGCCCGATCGCGACCGTGCGGCCGATCACGGGAGCACCTGGGCGGTGGCCATGTCGGCTTTGCTGAGCATGCCCACATGACCATCGAAGAAGACGGTGTTGGCCTTGCCGCGATGCCGCTGGATCACCGCGATGTTGTCAGCCACGACTTCCCATCCGACCCACAGGTACCACAGCCGGCTGTCGGCGAAGAACGGCCGAGCGGAGCCGGCATGCACCCGGTGGAGCGGTTGCTCGATGTGCACGGTGTAGCTGGTGCACAGGCTGTTGGTGAAGGATTCCCCCGGCTGGGTGCTGACGATCAACTGGGTGGCGGCGATGGTTTCCGCGTACCCGGGCGAGCAGTTGAAGGTGCCGTACTGGTTGAGCAGCGGATGGGTCTTGAAGTAGGTGGTCTTCGGCCAGGCCGGGCATCCGCCCAGCACGCGCGGGGACAGCAGGGGGTTTGCCACCCCGCCCTCGTCGACGTAGGCGGCCAGTTGCTGGTACCAGTAAATGCCGCCGTAGCCCAGGGCGGGCACGATGTAGCCCTCCTGGTCCTGGGCATAGCCCATCGCCCCCAGCCCCAGTTGGCGCAGGTTGGAGGCGCAGCGGGTGGAGCGGGCGGCCTCGCGTACCGTGCTCAGCACCGGCATGAGCATGCCCGCGAGGATGGCGACGATGCTGATGACCACGAGCAGTTCGATCAGCGAGAAGGCCTGGCCTGGGCGCGGGGACAGCGGCATGGGTTCCTCGCCTCCAATGATCGGAGCACAAAGGAAAATTACCGAAAACTTTTCACAACGGAACCATTATTTCCGTGGCCAGCCCACAACGTGGTGCTTCGCTCCTTGTTGTTACCCGTCCCTGATCGCCCAGGCAGCAACTGACGTCAGGGATATTTCATGAGGGGGATGCCGCGTCCCATCCTGGTCCTACTTCTTCTCCTTGTCCTTCTTCTTCTCCGCCGCCTTCTTGTCCTCTTCGATGGCGGCGGCCTGGTCGATGTCCTCCTGCCACAGGC
>JAKLKR010000016.1:7428-43134 GCA_023150565.1 Planctomycetota bacterium | reverse complement strand
GTCGCTCCAGCGGTGGCGCTGCGCCTGGGCGCCGGCTTCGTGCCGGCGCGCAAGCCGGGCAAGCTGCCGTGGACGGCGCTCAGCCAGGGCTATGGCCTGGAATACGGCAAGGACACCCTGGAAATGCACCAGGACTCGCTGCGATCCGGCGACCGCGTGCTGTTGGTCGATGATGTGCTCGCCACCGGCGGCACCCTGGGGGCGGCCCTGGCCCTGGTCCGCCAGCTGGGCGCCGAACCGCTGGGGGCGGCGGTGCTGATCGAACTCGGTTTCCTGGGCGGGGCGGCCAAACTGGGGCTTCCGCTCACCGCCGTCCTGAGGTATTGAACCCCAGGAATCCTGCCATGCCGCTCATCACCATCACCAGCAAGCTGATCACCGGCATCCCGTCGATCGACGCCCAGCACCGCCAGCTGGTCGACGCCATCAACCAGCTCCACGAGGCCATGAAGCAGGGCAAGGGCCGCGACCAGATCGCCCCCACCCTCGATTTCCTGGTGCGCTATGTGGGTGAGCATTTCTC
Organism: Planctomycetota bacterium; assembly: GCA_023150565.1. GTDB lineage: Bacteria > Planctomycetota > UBA11346 > UBA11346 > UBA11346 > JAKLKR01. Next base: position 42,611 of record JAKLKR010000016.1, on the reverse strand, counting down.
CCACGAGGAACGGCTGATGACCAAGGCCGGCTACGCCGACCTGGCTGGTCACGCCGCCCAGCACCAGGGCTTCACCACCAAGGTCGGCGAGATGGTCAAGGCCTACAAGTCCGGCTCGGCGGTGATGGGGGTCGAGGTCTCGCGCTTCCTCGCCAACTGGATCCAGGACCACATCCAGCGCACCGACATGGCCTACGTCGCCGCCCTCAAGGCGCACGGGGCGACCTGATCCGGGCAGTGCCATGAGCGACGCCTTCGCCGACCGGCCGCTGTGGCGGCCGGTGTTCGGTCAGGTCGGCCAGCGGGTCGAACAGCATCAGTCCTATGGCTGGGACAATCGCGAGCGCAGCGAGGGTTTCGCGGTGGTCCAGCTCACCCGCAGCGGCCAGCTCCTCCATCGCGATGCCGCCGGGCTGGAATGCCAGGCCGGCCCCGGCCAGGGCATGGTGTTCCTGCACGGCGAGGCGACCTGGTACGGGCTGCCGCCGCCGCCGCGCCCGGTCTACCTCTGCGACTGGGTGGCGCTGGAGGGGGCGGGGGTGCGTGAGCATCTGGGGGCGGCCGTCCGCCGCTTCGGCCCGGTATTCACCGCCGACGAGGCGCTGTCCGCCTCGCTGCACCGGCTGGTCGAACAGCGTGCCGGCGACCTCGCCGAGCCGGCCGCCGCCGCTGCTGCCACCCACGGCTTCGTGCTGCAGCTGTGGGGATTGATGGAGCGCCGCCACCTGGCCGCACGCACGCCGGTCGAACGCGCGGTCGAGGCCATCCTCGCCGACCCTTGGCAGCCATGGACGCTGAAGGAGTGGGCGCACCGCCACGGAGTCAGCCGCGAGCACCTCTGCCGCAGCTTCGTCCAGCGCACCGGCCAGCCGCCGGCGCGCTGGATCGCATCCCGGCGGCGCGAGCGCGCCCGCCTGCTGGTGGGTGGTTCGAGCCTGGGCGCGCGTGAGATATGCCGCCTGATCGGGGTCGGCAGCCGCCACACCCTGGGCCGGCTGCTGCGCCACGGGGCTACGTGATCGAGAAGATGCGGACAGTGGGACTCGGACCCACACGCCTTGCGGCACCAGGACCTAAACCTGGCGCGTCTGCCAATTCCGCCATGTCCGCCCGGGGAGGGCTCAGCCCGCTGGGGCCTTCTTGCTGATCAGGATGGTCACCTGGTTGCCGCGATCGTTGTAGGTGAGGCTCTCGGTCAGGCGGGTGATGAGCTGGAAGCCGAGGCCGCCGAAGCCGCCCGCCAGGTAGCGCTCGCGGGCCGCGGTGGCGGCGTCCTTATCGCGCACCGACGCCAGCACGGCGCGGTGGTCGAAGCCGTCGCCCTGGTCCTCGACCGACAGCGACAGGCGGTCGCCGAGGTCGCGGAAGCGCACGGTGATGCGCTTGCTCTCGTCGAACTTGTGGCCGTGGCGGTGGGCGTTGAGCACCAGCTCCTTGGCGCAGGTCATGAAGGCGTCGACCTGGGGTTCGTCGGCGCCGCAATGCTTGACGATGCGCGAGAGGAACACCTGCGACTGGTCGAGGAACTTGTCGCGGCTGGGGATGACGAAGGCGATGCGACGCTTGAGCGAGGGATTGCGGGTGGTGAGGAAGAACAGGTCTTCCTTGGCGAAGTCGTAGACCGCGCCGTCGTCGCCATCGGCGACCTCGGCCTCGGCCAGCAGCTCGTCCAGGCGCAGCGAGGCGCGGCTGGCGAGGGCATCGTCGACCACCCGCAGGCGGATCGGCCCCATGATCACGGTGTCGTTGTGGCGCAGCTCGCTGCGCACGACGTCCTGATTGTTGATGAAGATATGCGCGGATTCGTCGACGATCTCGACGAAGGCACGATCCCCGTCCATGAGGAAACGGGCATGCCGCGGCTTGAGGTCGGGGTGCTGGGCGCGCAGCTGGCACTCAGGCGCGCTGCCCACCAGGATCCCCTCCTTGAAGCGGATCTGCTTGCCCTTGAAGGCCGAATTGAGGACTTCGAGTTTGAGCGCCGGCATGGTGCGATCGGGACGGGCACCTTAGGAGCGTATCCACCTATGCAAGGTGTGGTGGGGTCTGTCGCGCGGCCGGGTGCCCCCTTGTCGCCAGAACCGGCGCGCAATGATGCCCCGCCCCACCGTACAGGCCCCCCATGAGCAAAGCCACGCTGTTCGACAAGGTTTGGGATCTCCACGCCGTCCGCGCCCTCTCCTCGGGCCAGACCCAGCTGCTGATCGGTCTGCACCTGATCCACGAGGTCACCAGCCCGCAGGCGTTCTCGATGCTGCGCGAGCGCAACCTCACCGTGGCCTTTCCCGAGCGCACCGTCGCCACCGTCGACCACATCGTCCCCACCGAGGACCAGTCCCGGCCCTATGCCGACGACATGGCCGAGGAGATGATGACGGCGATCGAGGCCAACTGCCGCCAGTTCGGCATCCGCCTGTTCCAGCCCGGATCGGGCAAGCAGGGGGTGGTGCACATCGTCGCCCCCGAGCAGGGCCTGACCCAGCCGGGCATGACGGTGGCTTGCGGCGACAGCCACACCGCCACCCACGGCGCCTTCGGCGCCATCGCCTTCGGCATCGGCACCAGCCAGGTGCGCGACGTGCTCGCCACCCAGACCCTGTCGATGGGCCGGATGAAGGTGCGCAAGGTCCAGGTTGACGGCAAGCTCACCCCAGGGGTGGCGGCCAAGGACGTGATCCTGCATGTGCTGCGCCAGCTCACCGCCAAGGGCGGGGTGGGCTTCGCCTACGAATTCGCCGGCACCACCATCGCCGCCATGACCATGGAGGAGCGCATGACGGTGTGCAACATGGCCATCGAAGGCGGTGCGCGTTGCGGCTACATCAACCCCGACGACACCACCTTCGCCTACCTCAAGGGCCGCGAGCACGCGCCCAAGGGCGCGGCCTGGGACAAGGCGGTGGCTTGGTGGCGGTCGATCGCCAGCGGCGCCGACGCGGTCTATGATGACGTCAAGACCTTCCGTGCCGAGGACATCCAGCCCTATGTGACCTGGGGCATCTCGCCCGACCATGGCATCGGCATCTCCGAGGCCATCCCGGCCAAGGAATCCTTCGCCAAGGACGAATGGGCCACGGTCGAAGAGGCCTACCAGTACATGGGGGTCAAGCCCGGCCAGCGGCTGGAGGGCTTCCCGGTCGATGTGGTGTTCATCGGTTCGTGCACCAACGGTCGAATGAGCGATCTGCGTGCAGCGGCGGCGGTGGTCCGCTCCCATGGCGGCAAGGTCGCCGCCACGGTCAAGGCGATCGTGGTCCCCGGCAGCGAAGCGGTGAAGGTCGAAGCGGAAAAGGAGGGCCTGGACAAGGTGTTCTCCGCCGCCGGTTTCGAGTGGCGCGAGGCCGGGTGCTCGATGTGCCTGGCGATGAACCCGGACAAGCTCAAGGGGCGGCAGGTGTCGATCTCGACCTCCAACCGCAACTTCAAGGGCCGCCAGGGTTCGCCTGAAGGCCGTACCATCCTCTCCTCTCCTGCCATGGCCGCCATCGCCGCGCTCGAAGGCAAGGTCGCCGACGTGCGCAAGTTCCTGAAGTGAGGTCCACGATGCCTTCCCAGATCAAGCTCCTCGCCGGCCGTGCCGTCCCTGTCCGGGGCAACGACATCGACACCGATCGCATCATCCCGGCGCGCTTCCTGCGCTGCGTGACCTTCGACGGCCTGGGCGAGCACGCCTTCGAGGATGACCGGCGCGGACTCAAGGCCCAGGGCAAGACCCATCCCTTCGATGAGGCGCGATTCGCCGGGGCGGCGGTGCTGGTGGTCAACAGCAACTTCGGCTGCGGTTCCTCGCGCGAGCACGCCCCGCAGGCGATCGCCAAATGGGGCATCAAGGCCATCGTGGGCGTGAGTTTCAGCGAGATCTTCTATGGCAACTGCGTGGCGATGGGGCTGCCCATCCTGCGCGTGACGGTGGCCGACAGCGAGGCCATCCAGGCCCTGGTCGAGGCCGACCCGCGGGTCGAGGTGGCGGTGGATGTCGAGGCGCTCCAGGTGCGCGTCGGCGCCAAGCTGTTTGCGGCGCAGATGGCCGACGGCATCCGCAAGCAGTTCGTCACCGGCGCCTGGGATGCCACCGGGGAACTGATCGATGGCCTGCCGCAGGTGAAGGCCAAGGCGGCGACGGTTCCCTACCTGCGCGCCTTCGCTTGAGCGTCGTCTTGACAACGGCGTGGTGTCACTAGATTCCACGCCCCGCACGCGCTGGTAGCTCAATTGGATAGAGCAACAGACTACGGATCTGTAGGTTAGAGGTTCGAGTCCTCTCCGGCGCGCCAGACCCCCGCAGTCCACTGGACTTGCGGGGGTTTTTTTTTGTCGAATATGGCAGGGGTCAGCCTGGCGGCTCGGTGGCCGGAGTTGGACGGGGTTGGGCGTTGTCAGGTTGCTTGGATTTGGCGGCAATAAACCGCCCTGATTTACACCATCGCCCGGCCGGGCAAAAAGATCTTGCGATCTGGATTCATCCAATAACCTGCGCCTCCCCACCCACGTACGGGCTTCCAACTGGAACCCGGACCTCTGGGGGCCGCAGACGGGATGCAAGCCCGTCCAGTCTGTGAGTCGACGTGGGCGCTGATGCGCCAGGGGTCGACAGGTTCCAGGGCCAACCGCAGCCGCAAGGCTGACCAGACGCAACAGGCGTCATGGGAGCGAGAGCGTGAAAGAGAAGATCAAAATCCGCCTCGAAGGATACGACCACCGTATCCTCGACCGTGCCGCGCAGGACATCGTGGACACCGCCAAGCGCACCGGCGCCAAGGTCGCGGGCCCGATTCCCATGCCGACCAAGATCGAGCGCTTCACCGTCCAGCGCTCCCCCCACATCGACAAGAAGTCGCGTGAGCAGTTCGAGTTGCGCACCCACGCCCGGATCATCGAGATCCTGGAGCCGACCGCGAAGACCAATGACGTCTTCAGCAAGGTTGACGTTCCCGCCGGCGTGGACATCACCATCAAGCAGACGGTGAGGTGAGCCCATGCCCATCCTCTACGGCAACAAGGTCGGCATGACCCGGGTGTTTGATGGCGATATCGCCGTCCCCGTGACTGTGATCGAAGTCCTCCCCAACGAGGTCGTCGAGGTCAAGACCAAGGACAAGCACGGCCACGAGGCGGTGAAGGTCGCGGTCGGACGTCGTCGCCGCTCGGTGGCCAAGCCGGTGGCTGGCGAATACAAGAAGGCCGATGTGGCCTTCCGCGAAGCCCTGCGCGAGATCCCCGCCGGTAGCGATGCCAAGGTCGGCGCCAAGCTCACCGTGGCCCTGCTCGATACCGCCAAGCTGGTCAGCGTGACCGGCGGAATCAAAGGCCGTGGCTTCAGCGGTGTGGTCAAGCGCTGGAACTTCGGTGGCCACAAGATGACCCACGGCGCCATGGGCCACCGTACCCCCGGCTCCATCGGCTGCCGCATGGACCCCGGTAAGGTGTTTAAGGGCAAGAAGATGGCCGGCCACTGGGGCGACGAGCAGGTGACCGTCAAGAATCTCAAGGTGGTTTCGGTGGATGCCGAGAACAACCTGGTGGTGCTCAGAGGCGCGATTCCCGGACCGAACGGTGGCCTGGTGGCCATCACGCAGGCGTGAGGGCAGAATCCATGACCGCCATCCCCGTTTTCAATGCTGAGGGTGTGAAGACCGGCGAACTCGCCGTCGACCCCGCCCTGTTCGACAAGACCGTGCGCCGCGGCCTGCTCAAGGAGGCGCTGATCGCCTACTTGGCCAGCCAGCGCCAGGGCACCCACAAGAACAAGGACCGTGGCGAGGTCGCCGGTGGCGGCCGCAAGCCGTGGCGCCAGAAGGGCACCGGCCGCGCCCGCCAGGGCTCGACCCGCTCGCCCCAGTGGGTCGGCGGTGGCCGCGCCCACGCCGTGCGCCCGCGCGACTACGCCTACCAGCTGCCGCGCGGACAGCGCGAGCTGGCCCTGCTCTCCTCCCTGCGCTACCGTCTCGAGAAGAACGCGGTGTGCGCGGTCGAGGGCCTCGACGGCCTGACCGAGCCCAAGACCAAGGCGGTCGCCGCCTTCCTGGGCAAGACCGGCCTCGAAGGCAAGCGCGCGCTGCTGGTGAGCGAGGGCAACCTGCCCAACCTCCACCTCAGCACCCGCAACATCCCCAAGGTGACGGTGTCCGAGCGCCGCAACCTCAACGCCGGTGTGGTCCTGACCCACGCCAACCTGGTCTTCACCAAGAGCGCCATCGAAGCGCTGGTGAAGGAACTGAAGGGCTGAGGCATGAATCCTTACGAGATCATCAAGCGTCCGGTGGTGTCCGAGAAGTCGATGCACCTCCAGAACAAGCTGGCCCAGTACACCTTCGAGGTGCACCAGGATGCCAACAAGCAGCAGATCAAGGAGGCGGTCGAGACCCTGTTCAAGGTCACCGTCACCGGCATCTCCACCATGAACGTGCGTGGCAAGAGCCGGCGCGTGCGTGGCCGCGAACCCGGCCTCACCAGCGCCTGGAAGAAGGCGATCGTGAGCTTGGCCGACGGCCAGAAGATCGAGGGGGCCTGACATGCCGTACCGCGTCCTCGGGCCCCATTCGGCCGGCGCCCGCCATGCCACCATCCCCGACTTCGCTGAGGTCACCAAGTCGGTGCCCGAGAAGTCCCTGTGCCAGCGGCTGAAGTACAACGCCGGGCGCAACAACCAGGGGCGCATCACCGTGCGCCACAAGGGTGGCCAACACGCCCGCCAGTACCGTCTGGTCGACTTCAAGCGTACCAAGACCGACGTGGTCGGCACCGTCGCGGCGATCGAATACGATCCAAACCGCAACTGCCGCATCGCCCTGGTGTTCTACGTCGACGGCGAGAAGGCCTATGTCCTCGCCGCCAAGGACCTCAAGGTCGGGGCCAAGATCGTCAGCTGCTCGGCGGCCGGCGAACCCAACGTGGGCAACGCGCTCAAGCTGCGCCACATCCCCCAGGGCCTCGAAGTCCATAACGTCGAGCTGCAGCCCGGTCGCGGCGGCCAGCTGGCGCGCTCGGCCGGCACCTACTGCCGGCTGATGGCGGTCGACGGCGACTATGCCATCCTCGCCATGCCCTCGGGCGAACTGCGCAAGGTGATGGCCGAGTGCCGCGCCACCATCGGCATCGTCGGCAACATCGACGCGAACATCCGCTGCATCGGAAAGGCCGGCCGCAACCGCTGGCTGGGCATCCGCCCGACCGTGCGCGGCAACGCCATGAACCCCATCGCCCATCCGCTGGGTGGTGGCGAAGGCCACACCAACGGTGGCCGTCAGCACTGCTCGCCGTGGGCCCTGGTCGACGGCAAGAAGACCCGCACCAAGAAGAACCGCAACAACGTGTTCATCATCCGCCGTCGTGACGGTCGGACGATGAACGCGGAGTGAGTCCGACATGTCCCGCAGCTCCCGCAAAGGCCCCTACGTCGACATCAAGCTCCTCGAGAAGATCGAGAAGCAGAAGGAATCCGGTGCCCGCGCCCCGATCAAGACCTGGTCGCGCGCATGCACCGTGGTGCCCGACTTCATCGGCCACACCTTCTCGGTCCATAACGGCAAGACCTTCATCTCGGTGCACATCACCGACAACATGGTCGGCCACAAGCTGGGCGAGTTCTCGGTGACCCGCCGCTTCACCGGTCACGGCGGCACCAAGAAGGAGGAGGCGAAGTAATGCGCTATTCCGCCACCGCCCGCAATGCGCGCATCTCGCCGACCAAGGTGAGACTCTCGACCGCGCTGATCCGCGGCAAGCGCGTCGAGGAGGCCCTGAACCTCCTCGCCTTCCAGCCGCGCCGCGGCTCGACCATGCTCAAGAAGGTGCTGGAAAGCGCCGTCGCCAACGCCGCCAGCCAGGGCGGGGTCGACCCGATGGACCTCACCGTGGTCGACGCCCGCGTCGACAAGGGCATGGTCATCAAGCGCTTCCGTCCGCAGGCCAAGGGCCGTGCGCACGCCCGCGTGAAAGCCTGCAGCCATATCCATGTCGCGGTGGCCAAGGCCGCTGTCGCGGGGAATTGAGGGGACCATGGGCCACAAGATCAACGCTCTCGGTTTCCGCATCGGCATCACCGAACCGCACCGCGCGGTGTGGTATGCCCGCGGCGGCAAGTACGCCGACCTGGTCATCCAGGACTACCGCATCCGCACCTATCTGAAGGACCGTTTCGCCTCGGCGGCGGTCGAGAAGATCGTCATCGAGCGCAAGAACGACCGTGCCACCATCCTGATCCACGCCGCCCGCCCGGGCGTGATCATCGGCAAGCGCGGCGCCGAGATCGAGGCGCTGACCAAGCATCTCGAGAAGCTCGCCGGCACCGCGGTCAAGGTCAACATCCACGAGGTGCGCAAGCCCGACTCGGTCGCCCAGCTGGTGTCCGAGAACGTCGCCGAGCAGCTCGAACGCCGCGGCTCCTTCCGCCGCGCGATGAAGCGCGCAGTCGAGAACGCGATGCGCGAAGGCGCCAAGGGCTGCATGGTGCGCATCAGCGGCCGCCTCGGCGGCGCCGAGATCGCCCGCATCGAGCACGACGCCGCCGGCAGCGTGCCGCTCAACACCCTGGCGATGAAGGTGGATTACGGCTATGCCACCGCCCGTACCGCCGCCGGGATCATCGGCGTGCGCGTGTGGGTCAACCACGGCCGCTATGCCGACCAGCAGGATAAGGAGGGCTGATCCGTGGCGCTGCTCCCCGCACGAGTCAAATACCGCAAGCAGCACACCCGTGGCTTCGCCCTGGACCATGTTGCCCAGACCGGCAACCGTCTGGCCTTCGGCGACTACGGGATCCAGGTGCTCGAAAGCGGCAAGATCTCCGCGCGCTCGCTCGAAGCCGCGCGCGTCGCCGCCAGCCACTATCTTGGCCGCTCCGGCAAGATGTGGGCGCGCGTCTTCCCGCACACGCCCGTCACCAAGCACCCCGCCGAAAGCCGCATGGGCTCGGGCAAGGGCGAGGTCGACTACTGGGCCTGCTGCCTCGACATGGGCACCGTGGTGTTCGAGCTCGCCGGTGTGACCGAGGACCAGGCGCGCGAGGCGTTCCGCCGCCAGGCCTTTAAGCTCCCGATCAAGACCCGCATGATCAAGCGCGGGGTGGAAGGGTAAGATGAAGAAGTCCGCCAAGACCGACCTGCGCGCCAAGGGCGCTGATGAGCTGGCCAAAGAGGTCGGCGTGCTGCGCGACCAGCTGCTCAAGGCCCGTTTCTCGCAGCGCCTCGAGGGCAAGGCCAAGGGCATGCGCTACCGCGCCTCCCGCCGCCAGATCGCCCGCCTCGAGACCATCATCCGCGAGAAGGCCGCCCCTGCGGCCGAGAAGGCCTGACCATGAGCGAGCAGCAGAATGCCACGGCCCCGGCCGTCTCCGCCGACCAGCGCGGCAACCGCAAGCGCGTGATCGGCGTGGTGTCCTCGGACAAGATGGCCAAGACCCGCGTGGTCGCCGTCACCGAGCTGCGCCGCCACCCGCTCTACGGCAAGTATGTCAAGAGCACCCTGAAGTACCACGTCCACGACGAGAAGAACGAGTCGAAGGAAGGGGACAAGGTGCTCATCATCGAGACCCGGCCCCTGTCCAAGACCAAGCGCTGGCGCCTGATGAAGGTGCTCGAGCGCGCTCTCTGATCCGCCGGACCCGAAGGACGAAGCAAGGACCCAACCATGATCCAGATGCAGACCTGGCTCGACGTAGCCGACAACAGCGGCGCCAAGAAGGCGATGTGCATCAAGGTGCTGGGCGGTTCCCACCGCCGCTACGCCACGGTCGGCGACATCATCGTGGTGGCGATCAAGAAGGCCATCCCGACCAGCGAGGTGAAGCAGAAGGCCGTCACCAAGGCGGTCATCGTGCGCATCGCCGCGCCCATCCGCCGCGAGGACGGCAGCTACGTGCGTTTCGACAACAACGCGGTGGTCCTCCTCGACAAGGAAGACAATCCGGTCGGAACCCGCATCTTCGGCCCTGTGGCCCGTGAGCTGCGCTCCCGCAACTTCATGAAGATCGTCTCGCTCGCCCCCGAAGTGGTCTGAGCGGACAGAGAACGGACAAGACATGCCCAGCAAGGTCAAGCTCCCCAAGCCCGCCAAGCCGCCGAAGTGCCATATCCGCACCGGCGACAAGGTGGTGGTGCTCTCAGGCGCCACCAAGGGCAAGACCGGCACCGTGATCAAGGTCTTCCCCACCGACCTGCGCGCCATCGTCGATGGCGATGCCGCGGTGTACGAGACCCGTCACGTGCGCGCCAACCCCCAGGCCGGTGTCGAGGGTGGTCGCGTGCGCCGCATGCGTCCCGTCCACATCTCCAAGCTGGCGCTGCTCGACCCCACCACCAACAAGGCCACCCGGGTGCGCCGCGAGCGCACCGCCGACGGGGTGGTGCGCGTGGCGAAGAAGAGCGGGCACCGATTCCCCGCCTCCGCCAAGTAAACATCGCGTAGACCGCCGGAAACGACATGAGCACCCTCCAGAAGACCAGCAAGCAGCTCTACGCCGAAGTGCTGCCTGACATCCTCAAGCAGCATGGCATCACCAACCGGATGGCCGGCCCGCGCATCGACAAGGTCTGCCTGAGCATGGGCGTCGGCCGTGCGGTGGCCGACGGTCAGATCCTGAACGTGGTGTCCGAGCATCTCAGCCTGATCGCCGGCCAGAAGGCCACGGTAACCAAGGCCAAGAAGGCGGTTGCCAACTTCCGCACCCGCATCGGGGTCAAGCTCGGCGCGCGCGTCACCCTGCGCGGCGAGCGCATGTGGTCCTTCCTCGACAAGCTCATCCATCTGGCGGTGCCCCGCATCAAGGACTTCCGCGGGCTTTCGCCCAAGGGCTTCGATGGCAAGGGCAACTACAACATGGGTTTGCGCGAACAGGCGCTTTTCCATGAGATCGTGCTCGACAAGCTCGAGCACAATCAGGGTCTGAACATCACCATCTGCATCCGCAACAGCAACGACGTCGTCAGCAAGGATCTGCTGAAGGCGCTGCGCATGCCCTTCCGCGAGAAGTAAGCGAGCGAGCCATGGCCAAGAAGTCCCGCGTCAACCGCAACGAAGTCGTCAAGCAGCAGTGCGCCAAGTACAAGGCGCAGCGCGATGCCCTGCGCGTGCGCAGCAAGGACCTCAAGTGCTCCCTCGAGGAGCGCATGGAGGCCCGTGCCGCCCTCGATCTGCTGCCCACCAATTCCAGCCCCACCCGCTACCGCGTCCGCTGCCAGGTCACCGGCCGCAGCCGTGGTAACCTGCGCCGCTTCGGCATCTGCCGCAACGCCCTGCGTCTGCTCGCCCATCAGGGTGTGCTGCCGGGCGTGAAGAAGGCCAGCTGGTGATACCCGAAGCGAGCAATCCATGAGCTGCACCGATCCCATCGCCGACATGCTGACCATCATCCGCAATGGCCTGACCGCCAACAAGGCGAAGGTCACTGTGCCGTTCTCCTCGATCAAGACCGGCATCTGCCAGGTGCTCAAGGCCGAGGGCTACATCTCCGGTTTCGACGTGGTCGACACCAAGCCGGCCAAGACCATCCAGATCGGACTCAAGTACGGCACCGCCGGCGAGTCGGTGATCCATGAGCTGGTGCGCGTCTCGACCCCCGGCCACCGGCAGTATGCCGGCAGCGCCGAGATCAAGCCGGTGCTGCGCGGCCTCGGCATCCAGATCATCTCCACCCCCAAGGGCATCCTGTCCGACCGCGACTGCCGCAAGCAGAAGCTGGGCGGCGAGATCCTCTGCGTGGTCAAGTGACGGGCACGGATCGGAGCGAATGACATGAGCAGAATCGGCAAGCAGCCCATCGACCTGCCCCAGGGCGTCCAGGTGGCGGTCTCCGGCAACAAAATCACCTGCAAGGGCCCCAAGGGCTCGCTCGACCTGGAACTGGTCGAGGGCATCTCGGCCAAGGTCGAGGCCGGCAAGGTGCTGGTGGCGCGCGCCGAGGACACCCGTGTCCTGCGTGCGATGCACGGCACCACCCGCGCCCGCATTAACAACATGGTCGAGGGCGTGAGCAAGGGCTACGTCCGCAACCTCGAGATCGTCGGCGTCGGCTACAAGGCCGTGCTGCAGGGCAAGAGCCTGAATCTCAACGTCGGTTTCGCCAACACCCTGGTGGTGGCCATCCCCGACGGCATCACCATCCAGGTGCCCGATCCAACCCACGTCAATGTGAGCGGGGTCGACAAGGCCCTGGTCGGGCGTGTGGCTGCGGACATCCGCGCCCAGCGCAAGCCGGAGCCCTACAAGGGCAAGGGTGTGCGCTATGTCGGCGAGGCGGTGCGCAAGAAGGCTGGCAAGTCGGCCGCTGGCGCCGGCGCCGGGGCCAAGAAGTAAAGGGCAGGACACATGGACAAGAACCAGGCCAAGTGGTCGGCGATCGCCACCAAGAAGCTGCGTATCCGCAAGCGCGTGTTCGGCGATGCCGAGCGTCCGCGCCTCTCGGTCTACCGCAGCGAGAAGCACATCTACGGCCAGATCATCGACGACATCCAGGGGCGCACCCTGTTCGCCGTCAGCACCCTCACCGAGGGGGTGTGCGACCAGGTCAAGGAGCTCAAGCCCGCCGATGCTGCCAAGGCGGTGGGCGAGGCTCTCGCCGCCAAGGCTGTCGCCGGCGGTGTGACCAAGGTGGTGTTCGACCGCAATGGTCGGCGCTACGGCGGGCGTTTGTCGGCCTTCGCCGACGGTGCTCGCGCCAAGGGATTGCAATTCTGACCTTTACTCCTACACTCTTCCCCCCTTTCGCTGATGGCGGAAGGCGGATTTGAGGACGAGCACCATGCCCAGACCACGCAGTGGACCCCCCGGCGCCAAAGGCGCCACCGATGCCCCCCAGGGGGCAGAGACCCGCATGGAGCGGCGTGGCGAACGCCGCGGCCCGCCCCAGCGCGAGTCCCGCTCCAAGCTGTACAGCGAGGACGTGGTCAAGATCAACCGCTGCGCCAAGGTGGTGAAGGGTGGCAAGCGCTTCAGCTTCGCCGCCTTCGTCGTCCTCGGCGACGGCAAGGCCAAGGTCGGCTGCGGCAAGGGCAAGGCCAAGGAAGTCGCCGCCGCGATCGACAAGGCCGTGCGCGATGGCGAAAAGAACGTCAAGCCCTACCCGATCATCAACGGCACCATCCCGCATGAGGTCGAAGGCCGCTTCGGCTCGGCCAAGGTGCGTCTGATGCCGGCGGCTGATGGTACCGGCGTCATCGCGGGCCGCTCGGTCCGCGCCGTGCTGGAAAAGGCCGGTGTGCACAACGTGCTCACCAAGGCATACGGCAACCACAATCCCGTCAACCTGATCCGCGCCACCATCGATGCCCTGGACCGCCTGCGCACCCGCGAGCAGTACCAGGAGATGCGGGGAGTGCAGCTGTGAGCCTTCAGGACATTCTCTCCACCGACACCGGCCGTGTCGGCCGCCGTCGCGTCTGCCGCGGCCTGGGCAGCGGCCTGGGCAAGACCGGTGGTCGCGGCCAGAAGGGTGAAGGCTCGCGCACCGGCGGCAAGAACCGCGGTCCCCTGTTCGAAGGCGGGCAGTTCCCCTTCTGGATGCGCCTGCCGAAGCGGGGCTTCAGCAATTTCGACCACAAGGTCACCTACGCACCGGTGGATCTCGCCAAGGCCCTCGAGCGGGTCGCGGGCAAGGACATCACGGTCGAGGCCCTGGTCGAAGCCGGTCTCGCCCGTGAAGGCGCGCTGATCAAGATCGTCAATGGCAAGGCCGCCGTCGGCCGCGCGGTTGCGCTCAAGGTCCACCGCATCACCGCCACCGCCAAGGCTGCCGTCGAGGCTGCCGGCGGCAGCGTGACCGAACTCGTCCCGCGCGAGGCGGCCGCGGGCTGAGTCCGCTGGCTTTAGCATATCAACATGGCAGATAAGGACATCAGCGAGAATCCGGTGCGCGAGCTCGCGCGACGGTTTCTGATCACCTTCCTCCTCGGGGTGGTGGTTTACCGGATCGGTGTATTTGTGCCGATTCCCGGCGTCAACGCTGATGTCCTCAAGAGCATCGTCTCCGGTGAAGGTGGCGATGGCTCGGCGCTCGGCGCCATCCTGCGCTATGCCGACATGTTCAATGGCGGCGCCATTCAGAATGCCTCGATCTTTGGCTTGGGCATCACGCCATATATCAGTGCGAGTATCATCCTCCAGCTGCTCACCTTCAGCATCCCGGCGCTCAAGGCCTTGCAGAAGGAAGGCGAGGGTGGTCGTCGCAAGATCAATCAGTATACGCGCTACGCCACCTTGGCGATCGCGCTGGTGCAGTCTGGGATCGCAGCGGTCGCTCTGGCGAACTTCACCCACCAGGGCCAGGTGCTGGTGCCGATCGACAACAAATTCCTGTTCATCGTGCAGAGCATGCTGGTTATCACCACGGGCAGCATGCTCATCCTGTGGATCGCCGAGCAGATCACCCGGTTCGGCATCGGTAATGGCGTCTCCATCATCATCATGATCGGTATCCTGGCCTACCTGCCGCAGGCCTTCCACGGCCTTGGCAGTGAACTTGGCCCGTACCTCATGGTCATCTGCGTGTGCCTCGGGCTCATTGCCGCCATCGTGGTGGTCGTCCAGGCGGTACGCCGCATCAACCTCGAGCAGCAGCGCCGGGTGCAGGGCAACCGGGTCTATGGCGGGGCGCAGACCACCCTCCCGCTCAAGCTCAATCAGGCCAATGTGATCCCGGTGATCTTCGCATCCCCGGTGATGATCGCTGTCGGATATGCCGTCGCCACTGTCGACAAGATTCCTGGGCTCGGGCTCGGGCTCGACCAGCTCTTCTCCTACGGCTCAGTCGGTTACCGGTATGTCTTTGCCGGTCTGATCATCGCCTTCACCTATTTCTACATCTCCATCACCTTCGACCTGCATGACCTGTCCAACCACTTCAAGCAGGCCGGGTTCTTCGTGCGCGGCATCAAGCCCGGCAAGAACACGGTAGACCATCTCTCGGCCATCCTGATGCGCATCACCTTCGTCGGTGCCATCTTCCTTGCCCTGATCGCGATCCTTCCGGATCTTCTCGGCAGCCTCAGCGGGCTCGGGGGAAGCAAGGGCGCAGGCGTGCTGCTGGGCGGCACTGGTCTGCTGATCGTGGTGGGCGTGACCCTCGATGTGATGCAGAAGGTGTCCTCCTTCTTCCTCGCCCACCAGTACCAGGGACTCGGCGCCGGCGTTGCCGGCAAGAAGCCCGGAAAGAGGTTCTGAGATGGCCAAGGAAGAAGCGATCCGACTCGAAGCGGTGGTCAAGGAGAAGCTCCCCAACGCCCGCTTCATCGTGGCGGTGGAGATGCCCGGTGGGAAGAAGCACGAGGTGCTCGCCCACGTTTCCGGCAAGATCCGCATGCATTACATCCGCATCCTCCCTGGCGACAAAGTCACCATCGAGATGTCGCCCTACGACCTCACCCGCGGCCGCATCGTGTACCGCGAGGCCTGATCAAGGAAATGCCATGAAAGTGCTCGCCTCAGTGCGTAAGCGTTGCGAGAACTGCAAGATCGTCCGTCGCAAGGGCAAGGTGCGGGTTATCTGCACCGACCCCAACCACAAGCAGCGTCAGGGCTGAAGGATCCTCACCATGCCCCGTATCCTCGGTGTCGACATTCCGAACAACAAAAAGGTCCCCTACAGCCTCGCCGCCCTCTATGGCGTGGGTCTGAAGCGGGCTGGCGTGGTCTGCAAGGAATGCCAGATCGATCCCGCCAAGCGCGCCTACCAGCTGTCCGAAGAGGAGCTGGGCCGGATCGCGACCTACATCGAGTCGAACTTCGTCATCGAAGGCAACCTGCGTCGCGAGATCCAGGCCAACGTGGCGCGTTTCAAGGAGATCGGCTGCTGGCGCGGCTATCGCCATGCGCGCAGCCTGCCCTGCCGCGGTCAGCGTACGCGCACCAATTCGCGCACCCGCAAGGGCAAGCGCAAGACCGTCGCCAACAAGAAGATCCTGCGCAAGTGATGCGCCTGACGGCCTAGACCACCTTCCTACCAGCGAGCTCCGCGATGGCTTATTCGAAGAAGAAGATCAAGAAGACGGTCCGTTCGGGCATCTTCCACATCAATTCGACCTTCAACAACACCATCATCACGGTGACCGACGCCAATGGCGAAGTCGCGGTGTGGGAATCGGCCGGCTCGATCGGCTACAAGGGCAGCCGCAAGTCGACGCCCTTCGCCGCCCAGTTGGCGATGGAGCGGGCCACCGAGAAGGTGATCAAGCTCGGGCTCAAGGAGGCCGAGGTGCGCGTGCGCGGGCCCGGTGCCGGCCGCGAGAGCGCGATTCGCGCGCTGATCAACTCAGGGGTGGTGGTCAAGGCCATCCTCGATGTGACCCCGCTGCCGCACAACGGCTGCCGCCCGCGCAAGAAGCGCCGCGTCTGATCCTGATCTGGTTCCCTTTCCCCTCCTGCATTCACTACGAGCAAACCGGAGACCGATCTCATGCGTATCCGCTGGCGTGGATTTGAGCTGCCGACCCGTGTCGAGAAGACTGACGGCAACGGGTCGCCGACCTATGCGAAGTTCCATGCCGAGCCCTTCGAGCGCGGCTTCGCCACCACCATCGGCAACAGCCTGCGCAGGGTGCTGCTGAGCTCGATCCAGGGCGCCTCGGTGCGCTCGATCCGGCTGCAGGGCGCCAACAACGAGTTCACCTCGCTGGATGGCGTGTTCGAGGATGTCACCAACATCATCCTCAACATCAAGCGCCTGCGTCTGCGCCTGCACAGCGACGAGAACGTGGTCATCCGGCTCGAGAAGTCGACCACCGGAGCGATCACCGCCGCCGACATCACTCCCCACCAGGATGTCGAGGTGATCAATCCCGAGCTGGTGATCGCCACCCTGACCAAGGATGTGCGCTTCGTGCTCGAGATGGACGTCGGCTCCGGCCGTGGTTTCGTGCCCGCCGAGGCTCAGCGCATCGAGGGCCAGCCGGTCGGCACCATCGCCATCGACTCGATCTATTCCCCGGTCCAGCGCGTGTCCTTCGTGGTCAACCCGACCCGCCTGGGCAAGCGCACCGACTTCGAGGCGCTCGACCTCGAGGTGTGGACCGATGGTTCGATCTCGCCTGAACTGGCGCTGGTCGAGGCCACCAACATCCTGCGCAAGCACCTCAACCCTTTCGTCAAGTACTTCGAGATCGGCCGCGACGCCGAGGGCGGCGCCGGTTCCGACCTCGCCATCGAAGGCGACGGCGAGCGCAGCACCCTGCTGCCCAAGCAGATCAGCGCCCTTGACCTGAGCGTGCGCACCGAGAACGCCCTGCGTGCGGCCAACATCAAGACCATCGCCGACCTCGTCCAGATGGACGAGGCCGAGGTCGCCGGCCTGCGCAACCTGGGCAAGATCGCCGCCAAGGAGCTCAAGAAGAAGCTCGCCGACCGCGGCCTCGCCTTCGGCATGCGCCTGGTGCCCAAGGGCGCCGAGGCCTGACGCCCGCCGCGTCGCACCCGCCCCGACCCGTACGATTGGACAGATACCATGCGTCACCTCTGTGATCACCGCAAGCTCGGCCGTACCTCCGAGCACCGCCTGGCGCTCATGCGCAACCTCGTCTGCTCGCTGATCGAGCACGGGCGGATCGTCACCACCCTGCCCAAGGCCAAGGAGGCGCGCCGGTTCGCCGAGCGCTGCATCACCTTCGGCAAGAAGGCGATGGCGGCCAAGGACCCGAGCCAGGCCCTGCACTTCCGCCGTCTGGCGATGTCGGCGCTGCACGACAAGGCTGCGGTCAAGACCCTGATCGACACCGTCGCCCCCAAGTATGCCACCCGCAATGGCGGCTATACCCGCATCCTGCGCGCGGGGTTCCGCCTGGGTGACAACGGCACCAAGGCGATTTTCGAGCTGGTCTGACCGCTCGTCTGCAACTTGCTGACTCCAGAACGGCCGCCCTCCGGGTGGCCGTTCTGCATTTCATGCACCGTCCATCGCACTGCGCATGCATGGCAGCCATGCTGCAGGGTGTGCGGCTTGCCGTCGCGCCGGACTTCGGAAAACTACCGACCCCCCGCTTGGCGCGGGGACCAACCTCTTCCACTCCCCACCTCCACCGGAGCCCACATGCCCCTCATCCCCCTGCGTCCCCTGCTCGACCATGCCGCCGCCAACAACTACGGCGTGTGCGCGCTCAACGTCAACGACATGGAGCAGATCCAGGCGATCATGGAGGCCGCTCGCGCCACCCAGTCGCCGGTGATCGTGCAGGCCAGCCGCGGCGCCCGCAAGTTCACCAATGACCTCTTCCTGCGCAACCTGATGCAGGCCGCTGCCGAACTCTACCCCGAACTGCCGATCGTGATGCACCAGGACCACGGCAATGCGCCTGACACCTGCATCAGCGCCATCCGCATGGGCTTCACCTCGGTGATGATGGACGGCTCGCTTGAGGATGACGGCAAGACCCCGGCCTCCTACGAGTACAACGTCGCGGTCACCCGCGAGGTGGTCAACTTCGCCCACTCCTTCGGCGTCAGCGTCGAAGGCGAACTGGGCTGCCTCGGCTCGCTGCACAGCGGCGAAGGCGAGAAGGAGGACGGCCACGGCGCCGAGGGCAAGCTGACCCTCGACCAGCTGCTGACCGATCCCGCCCAGGCGGTCGACTTCGTCCAGCGCACCGGCATCGACGCCCTGGCGGTGGCCATCGGCACCAGCCACGGCGCCTACAAGTTCAGCACCAAGCCCACCGGCGACGTGCTCAAGATCTCGCGCATCCAGGAGATCCACGCCAAGATCCCCAACTGCCACCTGGTCATGCACGGCAGCTCGTCGGTCCCCCAGGACCTCATCGCCGAGATCAACAAGTACGGCGGCAAGATGAAAGAGACCTACGGCGTGCCGGTCGAGGAGATCCAGAAAGGCATCAAGGCCGGCGTGCGCAAGATCAACGTCGACACCGACAACCGCCTGGCGATCACCGCGGCGATCCGCAAGGTCTTCGCCACCACCCCCGAGAAGTTCGACCCCCGCGACTACCTGACCCCGGCCCGCGCCGCCATGCAGAAGATCTGCGAGGAGCGCATGCGCCAGTTCGGCCAGGCCGGCTTCGCGCCCAAGGTCCCGATCGTCAGCCTGGCGCAGATGACCGCCGACTACGCCGCCGGCAAGTACGGCGACAACGCCAAGGTCGACGCCGGCTGGAAGAAGCTCAAGGGGCAGGGCGGCAAGGCCGGCAGCGCCAAGCACTGAGCCCGCCTGCGGCCCGCGGTGCCTGCGCACCGGGGGCCGGTTCCAGGAACGATGACGCCCGCCGGATACCATCCGGCGGGCGTCGTCGTTCCGTCTTGCAACGTGTTCAGCCGCCGCGCAGGGTACGCACCAGGCGTTCGACCTCGTTGCGCTGGCCGGGGTTGAGCACGCGGATGGCGGCAAGCAGGCCATCGTCGCTCAGGGCGGTGGATGGGGCGGGTTCGGCCTGGGCAGGCAACGGCGGCGCTTCGAGATGCTGGGCGCCGGCGGCGCTGGCGCTGCGGCTGCGGTTCAGCAGGCCCTGGTAGTCGTCGCTGCCCAGGCCGAGGAAGGCGCGCAGCTTCTCGTGGGTGGTGACGCGGCCGGGCAGCTCGCCGGCCTTGAGCAGGCGGGAAGCGGTGAGCGGGCTGAGGTCGACCGCCTCCGAGAATGCCTTGAGGGTGAGGTTGCGCTCCTGCACCGCGGCCTGCAGCGCGGCCTGCAGCGGGGTGACCGGCTGTTCGTTGTGCTTGGCCACGTGCGCTGGTTCGGGGTGGTTGCGGCTGCGCGCCAGGCAGGCGGTGAAGCGCTCGGGGCCGAGGTTGAGCGCCGCCCGCAGGGGATCGAGCGCGGCCTGCTTGCGCGGCGGTTCGCCATGGGTGATCAGGCGGGTGAGGCTGAGATAGGGCACGCCGTGCTGGCGCGCCCAGGCGGCGATGCTGCCGCCGGAGAGCGCCACCGCCTCGGCGGCGAGCTGGGCCAGGCTGGGGGTGGGAAGGCCGGCATCGGCGGTCTGGTCGGAGCCGGTGTCGTCAGCGACCGGGCCGCCGTCGCTGTCGTCGCCGGCGCCGTCCCGTCGCCCGCTGCGCGAACACTCGGCGGCGGCGCGCACCTGCTCGAGCGGCACGCCCAGGGTCTCGGCCAGGCGGGCGAGGGTGTCGGCGCGCGGGAGGGCGCTGCGCCGGGTGACCCCCATCAGGGTGGGATAGGGGATGCCGGTGGCCTTGGCGAAGCTCTGCTCGGTGTGGCCCTGGGCGAGCAGGTGCTTGAGCACCAGCTGCTGGAGGGTGAGCGGGCCCTCGGTGGGGATCTCGACCCCGTCGCGCTGGCTGGCGGCGAGGATCCCCGCCCACGCCCCGGCATCGACCCCGAGTTCGCGGCGCAGGGCTTCGCGGTGCTCCGGCTTGCGCGGGACGGTGCCCTTGTTGAGCACCCCGAGCAGGGTCGGGTACGGTATCCCGCTGCGGTCGGCGAAGGTGCGGGCGGCGAGGTTGCGCTGCTCGAGGTGCTGGGCCAGGAGGTCCTGGAGACGGGCCATGGGGCGGGTCCTGACGTTGGTCGGCGGGGAACGGCGGAGAGTCGCGGAGGCGGGTCAGCGCGCGGCGAGGTCCCAGGTCTGGCCCTCGCGCGCGGCGCTCAGGGTCCAGCGCGCCTCGGGCGCGATGAGCTGCTTGTAGCGCTGGGCGTCGGTCAGCAGCCGGGTCACGGCGGCATCGCCGGCCATCGGGTCGTGGTGGAAGATCACCAGTTCGCCGATGTCGGCATCCTTGAAGAAGTCGATGAAATTGAAGATGGTCGAATGGCCGAAATTGATGTGGTCGTGGTAGTCGAGGAAGCCGTACATGGCGTCCACCACCACCACGTCGGCCCCGCGCACGAAGTCGGCGTAGGTCTCGGCCACCCGGTGCGGGGTCTTGCTCACCTCGGTGTCGCTGAGGTAGCACATCGCCCGGCCGCCGTGGTCGATGCGGTAGCCGTAGGCCTTGTCGGGATGGATCAGCGGCAGGATGCGCACCTGCGCCCCGCCCACCGCGGTGGCGGCGTCCTCGGGCAGCTGGCGGCAGGTGATGCGGCTGGGCAGGCTGTTCCATTTCACCGGGAAGTGCGCGCCGCCCATCTGGGTGGCGAGCAGTTCGGCGGCATCGCTGCGTCCGGACCACACCGACACCTCGCGCCCCGGGATGTAGATGGGGGCGAAGAACGGGAAGCCGCAGATGTGGTCCCAGTGGAAATGGGTGAAGAACACGTGCAGGCCGTGGCCCTTGCCGCGCCCATCGGCCATCAGCTTGCCGCCCAGGGCGCGCAGGCCGGTGCCGGCGTCGAGCACGAACACCTGGTCGGCGAAGGAGACCTCGAGGCAGCTGGTGTTGCCGCCATAGGTCCAGGCGTGCTCGCTGCGGTCGATCAGGGCCTCGATCGCCTCCGGCGAGGCGAGGTCCTCGGCGCGCGCCTGGGTCAGCAATTGGCGGGCCTTGTCGCGCAGTTGGGCGGACGTGAGGGGGGCGGCAATCGACCCTCGCACACCCCACATCCGTATCCGCATGGACATGCCGTTCCGCCCTCTGGTTCCTGACCGGCGAACGCTATGGCGACCAAGGGCAGGCGCAACCGCGGCTGGAGCGCTTCCGGAGCGGCACATGATGCGCGCCATGCGGTGGTTGGATCGCCTGGCGCGGGTGCTGGTGGCGGCGGTGCTGGGGTTTCTCGGCCTGCCCTGGTGCGTCGACCTGCTGGTCGACGCGGTGCGCAGCCACCTGCATCCCCCGCAGGATCCCTGGGCGGTCGCCCTGGGCGCCGCCGCGGGCCTTGTCCTGGCCTTTTTCAAGCGGCCCAACCACCTGCTCCACACGGCTTTGCACGAGGCGTGCCATGCTCTGCTGTGCCTTCTGACCGCGGTCCGCATCCGCAAGGTCGAATTCAGCGACAGCGAAGGCGGGGCGGTGGTCCATGACCAGGCCGATCCCTTCCGCGGCACCCTCATCCTCATCGCCCCCTACACCGTGCCGCTGGTGCTGGCCCCGGTATTGATCGCGCGCATGTGGGTGCATCAGCCCGGGACCGCGCGCGAGGTGCTGTCGGGCCTGTGCGCGGGGTTGTTCATCACCCATGTCAGCGGCCTGGTGCGCAACCTCGCCGGCAACTTCTGGCCGCCCGAGAGCGACTGCGCCAAGGTCGGTCGGCCGCTGTCCCTGGTGCTCATCGCCGGGGTCCTGCTGCTGCTCTCGACGTGGGCGCTGGTAATCCTGTGGGAACGTTAGAAAACCGGCAGGCATGCCTGATCTCGATGCCGTCGCCACGGCCCTTGGACTGACCGACCAGCGCGCCGCCCTGGCCGCCGGCTGGAGCGAGCACGGTGCCCAGCTGGGGGAGGGGGTTCCCTCCTTCCTGGACGCCGAGGCGATCGCCACTGCCGCCCGCCGGGCCGGGCTGGCCGCCGAACCGGCCGCGGTCCTGGTCGAGGGCTTGGCGGCGCTGCGCACCCTGCCAGCCCTGGGGACGCTGGCCGCCCATGCCCGCAGCCTGGTGCTGGCGCGGCGGTTGGCGCCTGACGGTGGCGGCTGGTCCTGGCCGCTGCCCTCCGCCGACCTGCATCCCGCCGCCCCGCTGGTCTACGCCTGGGCGGTGCTCGGCTGCGTCGACGACCTGTTCGCGCGCAACCGCGAGCGCGGCATCGCCGATGGGGTCACCGCCGCCGGCCTGCGCGACCTCGGGCGCTGGATGGAGGAGTACCGCCGCGCCAAGGGCCATTGGGGTTTCGACCGCATGGGCTGGCTGTGGTGCCAGCTTGCCGGCAGTCTGCACGAGCTTGGCCGCCTGCAGTACAATCTCGCCCACTGGGAGGCGCGCGTGCGCGTGCTGCGCCACCGCCGCGACGGACGGCTGGCGATGCTGATGGAAGGCCGCCTCGACCTGCGCGGCGACGGCCAGTGGCAGGAGGTCGCGCGCACGCCGCGCGATCCCGCCGGCTTCACCACCGTGTTCAGCGAGGGGCCGGAGGGCTGGCGCGGCCATGCCGTGGACGGTGACGGCAACGCCGCCCGCCAGCCCAGCGCCTTCGCGGCCGCGGACTGGGAGCAGGTGTTGGGGCGCGGCGACCCGGTGCTGTTCCTGCACATCCCCGCCGGTGGCGGGCTCGATGCGGATGCCTGCCGGGAATCGCTGCGCCAGGCACGCGACTTCTTCCCGCGCCACTACCCCCGCCACGCGTTCAAGGCGGTGATCAGCATCTCGTGGATGTTCGACAGCCAGCTCGCCCGCCACCTGCCGGCGGAGTCGAACCTGGTGCGCTTCCAGCGCCTGTTCCACCTCCATCCGCACCCCGACCTGAGCGGTGAGCAGATCCGCGAACGGGTGCTGGGCGATGCCAAGGCCGACCCGGCGCGCCTCGTGCCCGCCACCAGCCTGCAGCGGGCGGTGGTGGGCCACCTGCTCGCCGGGGGCTATTGGAAGCAGCAGGGGGCGGTGATCCTGCCGGACGAGATCGTCTGATCCCGTCCAGCCGTCGCGCCGGTCACTTGCCCTTGCACACCCCGACCACGGTGACCGGTGCGCCGGCAAGGTGGATCCTGGCCAGGGCCGAGAGGTCCTCGGCGGTGACCGCGGCGTAGTCGGCCTCCTGGCCGGCCAGCCAGTCGAGACGGAAGGGCCGGTTCTGGGCCTCGTCGGCGGCGCGGAACCAGAAGCGGTTGGTCTGACGGATCGCTCCCAGCTCCTTCACCAGGGGATTCTTGACCTGGCCGAGCTGGGACTCGTCGAGGCCGTCCTTGGCCAGGGCGGCGGCGATGGCGCGGATGGCCTCCTCGGCCTTGCCCGCCTGGTCGGGGGCGACCTCGGCGCGCACCAGCAGGAAGCCCTGGCCCTGGCGGGTCTCGCTCGCCTGGTGGTAGGCGTATGGCGAATAGGCCTGGCCGAGGCGCTCGCGCAGCTCCTCGCGCAGACGTTCGGAGAACGCGCTGGCGAGCAGGCCGAGCCGGCGCACCACCCGCGGATCGCGGTAGTCGACCGTGGGCCAGGCCACTTGCACCAGGGCGCGGGCGGCGGCGCCGGGGACCTCGATCGCGACCCGCTCGCGCCTGGGCGGGGTGGCGGGTAGCAGGCCGGCGGCGGGATCGGCCCATACCGCGGGTGCGGGGCGCTTGGGCAGCGAGCCGGCATAGGCCGCCACCAGCTCCTCGGCCTTGGCCGGATCGATGTCGCCGGCCACCGTCACCGTCAGCGGGGCGGCGGCTATGCGCGGTGCGAACCAGGCCTTGACCGCGGCCAGGTCGACCCGCTCCGCCTCCTCGGCGGTGGCGCTGCGGCGATGGGCGTCGTCGCCCACCGTCAGGCGCTCGAAGGCCAGCGCCACCTGGGCGTCGAGGTCGCTGGCACGCGCCTCGAGTGCGGTCTTCCAGCGCGCCTTGGCCATGGTCCCGGCCTCTTCGCGCCAGCCGGGGTCGACCACCCCGGCGCGCAGCAGCTGCAGCGCCAGCTCGAGCTCGCTGCTGCGGCAGGACATCCCCAGGGTGGCGGCACCGTCGCCGATGCCGAGGGCGGGCATGCCCACGCCGCGACCGGCGAGCAGGGTGCTCAGCTCGATCACGCTGTGGCGGCCGAGCCCGCCCGCGACCACCGTCATGCCGGCGAACTCGCGCACCCCGGCCGGGGCGTCGCTGGCGATGTCGAAGCGGAAGGTCACCTGCACCTGGTCCTTCTGCCAGGTCAGGCGCATGAGATTGGCGGCCACGCCGTTGGCGAAGCGCAGGCGGCGGATGGCATAGGGGGCGGCATCGGCCTGGGCGATCGCGCCCGGATCGGGGCGTGTGGCATAGGCGAAGGCGGCCTGGGCGCGTTCCACCGGGGCGGCGGGGGCCTCGGCGTGCGCCGCCTGCCAGGCGGCGCGCACCTTGGCTTCGCCGGAGGCGCCCAGGTCGTCCGCACCGGTCACCGTGACGGACAGGGCCGAGGCGCCATCCCAGGTGCGGGCATAGGCCTCGCGGCAGTCGGCGGGGGTGAGCGCGGCGAGCCACGGCTGCTGCAGCGCCAGATCCTGGGCCGGCGAGAGGAAGGTGCGGCGCTCGCCCGCCGAACTGACGATGGCGGTGGCCAGCGCGGCGTTGGTGCGGTTGCTCGCCCCGGCCACCGCCTGCTCGAGCGCGGTGCGGTGGCGCGCCACCTCGGTGGCCAGCTCGGCGGCGGTGGGGCCGTGCACGATCATGCGCCGCAGCTCGCGTTCGAGCAGGGCGATGGCGTCGACGGCGCGGCCCGGCCGCACCTGGGCCTGCAGGCCGGCGCGCACATAGCCTTCGGGCTCGTGGTGCGAGAAGGGGCCGGCGCCGAGGATGGGGCAGTCCTTGTCCTCCTGCGCCAGGCGCGCCAGGCGCTGGCCCAGCGCGGCCTCGGCGAGGTCTCGGGCGACTTCGCCCCGGCGCAGGCCGGCGCCGTCGTCAGGGCGCGGCTGGCGACGCAGCAGCCAGATGCCGGCGCGGGTGCCGTTGGCCTCCGCCTCGCGGTGCACCAGCACCTGCAGCCCGGCCGGCGGGGTGCCGAGGTCGGGCTCGCGCTCGGCCGGGGCGCGCGCGGCCATGCCGCCGAACAGCTTCTTGACCAGCGGCGCCACCGCCGCCGGCTCAAGCGCGCCTACCACCGCCAGGTCCATGCGCTCGGGGCGGTACCAGTGGTCGTAATAGTCCACCAGCAGGGCGCGGGTGGCGCCCTTCACCGTCGCTTCGGTGCCGATCGGGTAGCGGGTGGGGGCGCGGGTGCCGCGCGCCACCACCGCCATCATCGCCTGGTATTCGCGCCAGCCCGGGCCCTCCTTGTCGCGCATCTCGGCCAGGATCACGCCCTTCTCGCGTTCGACCTCCTCCGCCGCCAGGAGCAGGCCGCCGGCCTGGTCGGCGAGCAGCAGCAGGCCCTTCTCGAGGGTGCCGGGAGTGGCGTCGGGCAGGTCGAGCTTGTAGACGGTCTCGTCCTGGCCGGTGTGGGCGTTGCTGTGGTGACCGAAGGCGATGCCCATGTCCTGCAGGCTCTTGATCAGGGTGCCGGCGGGGAAGTGGGTGGAGCCGTTGAAGGCCATGTGCTCGAGGTAGTGGGCCAGGCCGCGCTGCTCGTCGCGCTCCTGTAGGCTGCCGGAGGCGATGCGCAGACGCAGGCTGGCCTTGTCCTTGGGCTGCTGGTTGGCCATCGCGTACCAGCGCAGGCCGTTGTCGAGGCGGCCGGCCACCACCGCCGGATCGGGGGCCAGGCCGGGGTCGGCGGCGGCGCAGGCGGCGACCGCGGCGGTGAGGAGGAGCTGGCGCAGAAGGGGGAGGCGGATGGGCATCGGCGCACGGTAGCCCGCAATCCGCTTTGACCAGCCTGCGACGTGGGCGTTTCCGGCGGCATCTCACTCTCGTCGTCGCGGGGCCATGCAGGCGGGAACCCTGGACTGGCCCATCCCGCCACTAGAAGCGGTGCACGCGGTGGCCCGCCCGCCCGCAACCCACCGCGCCTCCGGAACCCGCCACCGTGCTCACCGCCTCCCGTTCCTGGGTCCGCCGCGATCCGCCCGCCGACGTGGTCGCCGAGCTGGAGCACGAGGGCCGTTACGGCGCCTTGGCGGCGCGCCTGCTCGCCCTGCGTGGCGTGCAGGGCGCCCAGCAGGCCGAGTCCTGGCTGGCCAAGCGCCTGTCCGACCTGCACAAGCCGCACTTGATGGCGGGCATGCCGGTGGCGGCCAAGCGCTTCGCCCAGGCCATCGCCGGGCGCGAGCGCATCCTCATCCACGGCGACTATGACGTCGATGGTTCGACCGCCGCGGCGCTGCTGGCGTGGTTCGTGCGCGCCTGCGCCCACGAGGCGGTGGTGTGGATCCCGCACCGGCGCATCGACGGCTATGGCCTGTCCGAGGCCAGCCTGGAGGCGGTCAAGGCGCACCAGGCGCAGCTGATGATCACCGTCGACTGCGGCATCGCCGACGGCGGCTGGGCGCAGCGCATCGAGCAGGCTACCGGCTGCACGGTGGTGATCACCGACCACCACCTGCCCCAGGGCGGGCTGCCGCAGTGCACCGCGGTGTGCAATCCCAACCGCCCCGACTGCACCTATCCCGACAAGGCCCTGGCCGGGGTCGGGGTGGCCTGGAAGCTGGCCTGGGCGACCGCGGTCGAGCTGGCCGGGGCCGAACGCCTGCCCCAGCCGCTGCGCGAGTTCCTGCTCGACGCCCTCGCCCTGGTGGCGGTGGGCACGGTGGCCGACTGCGCCGCCCTCACCGGCGAGAACCGCATCCTGGTCCACCACGGCCTGGGCGCGCTGGCGCGCACCGCCAATCCCGGCCTGCGCGCGCTGCTCGAGCAGGCCCGGCTCGAAGGACAGATCGCCGCCGGCGAGGTCGGCTGGCGGCTGGGTCCGCTGCTCAACGCCTCCGGCCGGGTGGGCAGCGCGATGGCCAACATCCGCCTGCTCACCGCCCCCGATGCCGCCAGCGCGCGCGTCGAGCTGGACGCGATCGTGGCCGAGAACGAGGAGCGCAAGCGCCTCACCCAGCTGCTCACCGCCGACCTCATCGCCGAGGCCGAGAGCGGCGCCGCGCGTTCGCGTGCCAGCCTGGTGTTCGCCGGCGAGGGCTGGCACCCGGGGGTGGTGGGCATCGTCGCCAGCCGCCTGGTCGAGCAGTTCGGCAAGCCGGCGGCGGTGATCGCTATCAACGAAGGGGTGGGCAAGGGCAGTCTGCGCTCGGTGCCGAGCGTGCACCTCGGCCATGCCCTCGACGCCTGCCGGCCGTTCCTGCTCAAGGGCGGCGGCCACGCCATGGCCGCCGGGCTGACCATCGATCCGGCGCGGGTGGTCGACTTCAGCGCCGCCTTCGAGCAGCACGTGGCCGAACGGGTGCCGGCCGGCAGCCATGCCCTCACCACCGGCTACGATGCCGAGGCGGCCCTGGCCGAGCTCGACCAGGAGTTCTTCCGCCAGCTCGAGACCATGGGCCCGTTCGGGGTCGGCAACGCCGAGCCGGTGGTGCAGGTGCGCCAGGCGACCTTCGTGTCGCGGCCCAAGCCCTTCGGCCGCGACGGCGACCACCTGCGCGGGGCGCTCACCGATGCCGGTGGCGGCATGCGCGAATTCCTCGCCTGGCGTGCCGGCAAGCACATCGCCGCATTCAGTTCCACCGGGGTCCGTTTCGACCTGCTGGTGCGGCCCGAGGCCGGCCGTTGGCGTGGCGAGCTGCAGCCACGGCTGGTGTTCGTCGACGGCAAATCGGTCTGAGAAGGCGTTCGGAATGCCAAATGCTGGGTTCTGAATGCCAAATGCTGGAATGTTGGAATGCTGGAATGAGGCCCTGATCATTCCCGCATTTCAACATTCCGGCATCTGGCATTCTCGTCGCCCTGCACCGTGTCAGTTACAGGGTGCGTCCGGTGGCGGTGCCAGCCTTGCCCCTACCGGCCCCCTGGGTGCAATCCTCCCTCTGCCATGGCACCCCACCGCATCGCCCTCCTGCTCCTTCCCGCTCTGGCCTTCGCCGCCGAGAAGGACCTGATCGACCTCATCCCCATGCGTGGCGTGGTCTATGACGTGCCGAGCGGCGCCTCCAGCCGCTACGCCGCCATCGCCCAGGAGGTGCAGGCCACCACCGCCGACATCCACCGCCGGGTGATCGGTCGCGGCACCATGAGCGTGGGTTCCGACCGCCGCACCATCGAGGTGCTGTCGGACCGGCTCGAATCAGCCGCCCGCGAACGGGTGTCGAACCCCGTCGAGGCCGCCCAGCTGGATGAATGCCGGCGCGCGCTCGGCGCCGCCCAGCGCCTGCTCGAACTCGCCACCGTCACCCTGCCGCCGCCGGTGGGCACGATGGTCGTCGCCCCGGCCCAGTCGGTCCCCGGCCAGGCCGCTCCCGCCCCGGCCGCCAATCCCGAGCAGCCGGCCGCGCCGGCGCCGACCGAAGCCGCCCCGCAGCCTGCCCCCGCCGAGGCCGCCCCTGCTCCCGCCCCCGCTGCTCCGGCGGAGCCTGCTCCGGCTCCGGCAGAACCGGCGCCTGCCGCTGCGCCGGCTGAACCAGCTCCCGCTGCGGCGCCGGCCGAACCCGCTCCCGCTGCCGCGCCCGCCGAACCTGCGCCGGCGCCCGCTCCCGCGGAACCTGCGCCTGCCGCGCCTGCGCCCGCCCCGGCGGAACCCGCGCCTGCTGCGCCGGCTCCCGCTGAACCCGCGCCTGCTGCTCCCGCGGAACCTGCCCCTGCTCCGGCCATCCCGGCGCCGGAAATGCAGCCAGAACCCGAGGTTCCGGCCGCCCCGGCGCCTGCTCCTGCCGCTCCGGCCGAACCGGCTCCGGCTCCGGCCGAGCCTGCCGCCGCTCCTGCCCCGGCCCCGGCTGAACCGGCGGCGGCGCAGCCGCAGCAACCGGCCGAGCCGGCTGCGGTCCCGGCTGCGCCCGAGGTTCCCGCCCAGCCGCAGCAGCCCGCCCCCGCCGCGCCCGAGGTCCCGGCTCAACCGCAGCAGGAGCAGCCCGCCCCCGCGCCGGCCCCCGAGGTTCCCGCCCAGCCGCAGCAGCCGGCCCCCGCCGCGCCCGAGGTTCCCGCCCAGCCGCAGCAGCCGGCCGAGCCCGCCGCCGCTCCCGCTCCCTGACCCTTCCGGACGCATGACCCCCTGGTACGGGCGCGGTGATGACCGCGCCCGTACTGCGTTTAGGGTGCGGCCATGGTACGGGTGGTGGTGGGCATGTCGGGGGGGGTCGATTCCAGCCTGGCGGCGGCGCTGGTGCAGGAAGCCGGCCACGAGGTGGTGGGGGTCACGCTCAAGCTATGGCCCTGCGCCGAGCTCGACGGCGGCTTCACCCGCAGCGACGCCTGCTGCTCGCCGAGCGAGACGGTGGACGCGCGCGCGGTGGCGGTGGGCCGGCGCATCCCGCACTACGTGGTCGATGCCGAGGACGAGTTCCGCCGCGACGTGGTCGACGGCTTCACCGCCGCCTGGCTGGCCGGCGCCACCCCCAACCCGTGCGTGGCCTGCAACGAGAAGATCAAGTTCGGCATGCTGTGGGAGCACGCCCGCGCGCTCGGCGCCGAGCGCGTCGCCACCGGTCACTACGCCCGCGTCGAGCAGCGCGACGGGTGCTGGCATCTGCGCCGCTCGGCCGACCGCGACAAGGACCAGACCTACTTCCTGTTCAGCCTCACCCAGGAGCAGCTGGCGCGCGCCGAGTTCCCGGTCGGCCACCTCGACAAGGCGGCGGTGCGCGCCGCCGCGCGTGCGCGCGCCCTGGTCACCGCCGACAAGCACGAGAGCCAGGACATCTGCTTCATCGGCAGCGATGGGGTGGCGGGCTTCCTGCGCCGCGCCCGCCCCGAGGCCTTCGTCCCCGGCCCCATCCGCCACCACGACGGGCGCGAGCTGGGCCGTCATGCCGGGCTGTGGGGCTTCACCGTCGGCCAGCGCCACGGCCTGGGCATCGGCTGGCCCCAGCCGCTGTATGTGCTGGGGCTGGATCCCGCCGCCAACGCCCTGGTGGTGGGCGAACGCGACCTGCTGCTGGCGGCGGAGGCGCACCTGGCGCGCTGCACCTGGCGGGTGGAGGTCCCCGCTGACGGCCTGGCCTGCCTGGTGCGGCCGCGCCACCGCGCCCGCCCGGTGCCGGCGCGCATCGTCGCCGACGCCGCGGGCGGCGCACGGGTGCGCTGGGACGCGCCTCAGCCGCGCTCCAGTCCCGGTCAGGCCTGCGTGGCCTACGACCTCGCCGACGAGTACTGCCTGGGCGGCGGCTGGTTCAGCTGAGCCGCCGCCGCGTCCGCCGGCGGGTGGCGGCGGCGGCCGGGGTGGCGCCGTGGCCGAGCATGGCGAGCGCGCGCGGGATGTGCTCGGGCACGCACAGCGGCGCGAGCGCGGCGCGGTAGCCGCGCACGAAGCGGCGGGCGGCGGCGGCGCCGGCATCGCCACCGGGCTGCGCAGCTGCTGGAATGCCGGCGCGCTGGCGGCGCAGGGTGGCAGCGAGCAGCACCAGATGGCCCTCGCCGCCGCCGGCCTCCACCACCAGTTCGGTGATGGCGCAGTCGCGGCGTTCCAGGCGCCACCAGCACAGCCAGGCGCGGGCGGCGATCTGCGAATACGGGTGTACATGGCCCTGCCAGGCCGGCAGCGCCGCCGGCAGGGTGGGCGGGGCGCCATACCAGTCGCCGGTGTCGCGGCCCACCACCAGCTCGCGGGTGGCGGTGGCACCGTCGGCCCAGCGCAGGTGCAGCCGTGCCGCCACCGCGCCGTGGCCCAGCCAGCACACGCTGTGCATCAGCATCAGGGTGTCGCCGGCGACCCCCACCGGGATCACCGCCCGCTGCGCCCCGCCCGGGTTGCGGCGCGAGGCCAGCACCACGCTGTCCGCCGCCCCCGCCGGCAGCAGGTCGAAGGCCACCCCGTGGCTGAACTGGCGGCCGGCGGGCAGGTCGAGGCGGGCGCCGTCGGTGCCGGGGATGAAGGCCAGGCGGGTGCCCTGGACGGCCGGGCGCAGGTCGATGGGCAGGTCCTCGCCCTCGCCCAGCCCTGGGCGCAGGCGCCGGATGGCAGCGGCGGCGCGTTTCAGCTGCGCCGCCTGGAAGTCGAGCGCGGCCAGGTGCGGCGCCAGCTCGTCGCCATGGTGCCGCGGGTGCAGCGCAGCCTCGGCCCGGCGCGCCGGCGCCAGGGCGGCCTGTGGCGTGGGCGGGGTCGCGAACCCGGGTGGTTGCGCGGCGTAGATGGCGCGGTCGCAGGCGGCGGCGAAGCGGGCGTAGCCGGCGCCGTCGCCATGGCGCAGGCGGCCCCAGCGGGCGAGCGCGCTGGCGGCGGATTCCACGCGCGGATGCCAGCTGTGGTCGGCGGCGGCGGCGGCGGAATGCCAGGCGGCGAGGGCGCTGGCGAAGCTCGCCCAGTAGGTGTGCAGCAGGCCCTCGGCGCCGCAGGCGGCGGCGGTGCGGGCGAGCGACTTGGCGTTGTCGACCCGCCCGGCGAAGCCCATGCAGGGATGCGCCGACTCCATCGGGCTGCCGCCCGAGGCGCCGAGGGCGGTGAAGCCCTGCTCGACCAGCCAGGGCAGGAACGACCACGGGCGGAAGCCGCCATCGGGCAGCAGCCAGTGGCGTTCGTGCACCGCGCGCAGGGCGGCCGGCACCCGCGCCAGGTCGTCGCGGAAGAGCGCGCCGTGCAGGCCGTGGCCCACCGTCCAGCGCTCGGCGTCGACCGGCCAGTAGTTCCAGTAGATCAGCGCGCTCTCCTTGGGCAGGCGGGCGAGCTGCTGCGGGAACATCACCAGCATGTCGTGCCACAGCATCGGCCGGCGGCCCTGCTCCAGCAGCCAGCGGGTCAGGTCGGCGTACCAGTCGCCGTACAGCTGCGGGCGGTCGGCCGGGCCGCAGGCCGGGCAGAAGGCGCCCATGCGGAAGACCTCGTCGCCGGTGCAGTTGGCCCAGGTGCCGGGGCCGTGCGCGTCCAGCACCTCGCGCCACAGGTCCTTGACGAAGGCCAGGCCGGCGGGGTTGGACGGGCACAGCTCGTCGTGCCGCCCCGGCAGCTCGCGCAGGTGCGCGAGCTGGGGATGGCGCAGGTAGTGCTCCTGGTGGCCGAGGCTGTCGACCAGCGGGATGAGGTCGAGGTGGCGGTCGCGGGCGAAGGTCACCAGGCCGCGCACGTCGTCGGCCGACAGGCTGCCGGCGCGGGCGATGAAGGGGTAGCGCTCCCAGCGGAAGCCGTCGTCGTACTCGATGGTGACGCTGGTGAGCTTGAGCCGGGCGCAGTCGGCCAGGAACCCGTACAGGCGCGGCAGCGGCGGCTGGTGGCCGCTGCCCAGGGTCAGGTGGGTGCCGCGGAAGCGCAGCGCCGGCCAGTCGCGGAGGCGCACGTCCGGCAGCCGCCCGCCGCCCAGCAGCAGCAGTTGGGAGAGGGTACGCAGGGCGAAGGCCTGGCCGCGGCCCTGGCGGGCGCGGATCACCACCTGCCCAGCGCGGCAGTCGAGCGCGTAGGCCTCCGCCAGCTGCCAGTCCGCCAGCCCTGCCGGCAGACCGTCGACGGCCTCGTCCACCAGGGTCAGGTCGGCGGCCGCGCCCGCCGTCACCAGGCGGTGCATGGGCAGGGTCTCGGCCAGGTCGGCGGCGCAGGCGGCGGTGCCGCCCGGGGCCGCCACCCGCCAGCGCCGCGGCGCCGGGGCGCTGCCCGTCTGCAGCTCGATCAGGCGGGGCAGGGGGGTCAGGGCGGCGAGGTCGGTGGGCGGCACGGCGGTCCTCCGGTGGGCGAGGATAGCACATGCGGTTCCCGCCGGCCATGACCGCGGGTGATCCCCGGTGATCGGGTGTGATCCCCAGACGACCGGACGGTTCGCCGGAGCGGAGCCTGGGCCTGGGGTTGCCAGTCCTGGTGATCCGGGGGTATGATGGCGCAACCATGCCCGCCCGCGCCTTCACCCTGATCGAGCTGCTGGTGGTCATCGCCATCGTGGCGATCCTCGCCGGCATGCTGCTGCCGGCGGTGAGCGCGGTGAAGAAGGCGGCGCAGCAGTCGACCTGCGCCAGCAACATGCGCCAGATCGGTCTGGCGGTGCAGGTCTACGTCAGCGACCGTGGCGAGGGCCTGCTGCCGTTCTCGTTCTACAATCCGACCGGCACCGGTTCGTTCGTGCCGGTGGAATTCGGCTATCCTGCCGCCAATGGCGCCAGCTGGGCCGATGCGCCGGTGCTGGGCGACTTCCTCGGCGACGAGCGCATCCGCTACGGTGGGGTGCCCAGCTCGGTCACCCGCACGGTGGTGCGCTGCCCGGCCGACGCCGGGGTGCGCCTGGCCGGCAGCGCCAGCATCGCTCTCAACACCGGGTTGTGCTGGTACACCGGCACCGCGGCATCGATGGCGCAGCAGGCGGTGTCGATGGCCCGGGTGAGCCGTCCGTCCGACACCATCCTCGCCACCGACAGCCACGAATGGCGCTGGATGACGCAATCGCCCTTGTTCGTTCCCACCGCCGCCAATGTCATCGGCGCCGATCCCACCGTCGGCATCGGCTCCTTCGGCTGGGTGGCGCCGCCGGCGCTCTACACCTGGACGCAGTGGTCGAAGCGCCATCGCGCCGGCGCCAACCTGCTGTTCGCCGACGGCCACACCCGCTGGAGCGCGGACATCAGCGCCGAGTTCGTCGCCGGCACGGTGCGCATCCGGCCCTGATCCGGCGTTCTGTCCGCTGGCGGTGGATGCGCTGCGGGGTCGGCCCCGGTCCAGGATGCAAACGCAGGTCCAGTTCAGCGGGTATCATCCCCCATGAAGTCCGTCCTCGCCCTCGCCGCCCTCCTGCTGGCCTCCTGCGCTGGCACCCCCTCCGGCCCCGAGCGTGAGCGCGCCCCGTCCGCCGCAGCGCCGGCTCAGGCGCGCGCGTCGTTCTGCCTCAACGGCGAATGGGACTTCCGTACCGTGCCCAGCACCGGTGCGTCGATGCCGGCGGACGGCTGGCGCAGCTTCCGGGTGCCGGGCTCGTGGGGCTCCAGCGGCCGCGAGTGCTTCTCTCTCGACCCCGCCGAACTGGCGGCGCCGGCGGCCTGGTACCGGCGCACGGTGGAGGTGCCCGCCGCCTGGCAGGGGGCCGGGCGGGTGTTCCTGCGCCTGGATGCGGTGGTCGACGGCCATGCGGTCGAGGTCAACGGCCGGCGCCTGCTCGACAGCCCGCTGCAGGGCCTGTGCGAGCGCATCGACATCACCGGGGCGCTGCGCTTCGGCCAGGGCAACCAGCTGGCGGTGCACAGCACCGCCTTCCAGGCCCGCGGTGCCGCGGCGGGGAACCATCGTGTCGGAGTGGCCGATCGCGGCCTGGTGCGCGACGTGTGGCTGGAACTGCTGCCCGAGCTGCGCGTCGACTGGAGCCACGCCCTCCCCAGCGTGCGCGACCGCCGCCTGGCGGTGCGCACCCGCCTGGTCAACGACGGCGCCCAGGAGCGCCAGGCCAGCGTGCGCGTGCAGGTGCTCGACCGCGGCCGGCCGGTGCTGGCGCTGCCGGTGCGCACCCTGGCGGTGCCCGCCGGCGGCAGCGTCGAGGTCGAGACCACGGCGCCCTGGGCCGATCCGGTGCTGTGGGGTTTTGGCGAGTACGGCACCCCCCACCTCTACACCCTGCGCACCGAGATCGACGGCGCCGACCGCCACGACGACCGCTTCGGCTTCCGCGAATTCCGCGCCGAGGGCGAGCGCCTGCTGTTCAACGGCAAGCAGTTCTTCATCAAGGGCGACCTGCTCAGCCGACGCGGCATCTGGCCGGAGAACGCCGCATACATCGCCGCCTACTACCAGCGCCTGCGCGACGGCGGGATGAACCTCCAGCGCATGCATTCGATGC
>JAKLKR010000016.1:0-7418 GCA_023150565.1 Planctomycetota bacterium | reverse complement strand
TTCGATGCTCAACGCCCACTTCGACGACCCCGCCTGGTACCAGGTGGCGGACGAGGCGGGCATGCTGGTCGAGGCCCAGCTCGACCACTACACCAGCGACGGCCGCCGCTTCGACGGCGACGCGCCCGAGGTGCTGGCGGCGTGGAGCGCCTATGTGAATCGGTACTTCAACCACCCCAGCCTGGTGATGTGGTCGGTCGACAACGAGAGCTTCAGCGTCGAGGCCAAGGACATCCCCGCCATCCCGCTGGCCAAGGTGCGCGCCTACGACGCCCTGATGTCGCATGTGCGCGCCCTCGACCCCACCCGCATCGCCGAGATCCACCACAACTGGACGCTGTGGCACTTCGTCAAGTCGGGCGACTTCAAGCGCGAGAACTTTACCACCTTCAACATCCATCCCTACGGCAAGCTCGACGCCGAGGTGCGCAAGGCCTACGCCGACGTCGGCTTCCCCGGCGGGGTGCCTACCATCATCGGCGAGGTCTACACCTTCCCCAAGAACCTCGATCCGGTCAACGCGCCCGGGGTGGCCTACGGCGAGCAGTACCGCAAGTCGCGCAGCTACGAGGCCCAGCTCACCGACGTGGTCCAGGTGCCGGGCGTGGCCGGCATCGTGCTGTGCGCGATGATGGCCGACGGCTGGGTCGGCTTCACCGATCCCGCGCGCTGGCACCTGGGGCCGTGGAGCGACCTCACGGTGATGCGCGACGCCGCCGGCGCGCCGGCGGGCATGCGCCACGGCAGCATCGCCGTGCCCTGGCCCAGCCTGTCCGGCACCGGGGTCAAGGTCGAGCGCATCCCCGCCTGGCACCTCTACTGGGCCACCGGCTTCGGGCTCAACCTCAACTGGTTCGACGCGCAGCGGCCGATGTGGCTGCCGGCGCTGGTGGACCGCCACGTGCGCGCGGTGTTCGACCGCCTGGGCGGCGGGCCGGTGGCGCCGCTGGCGGGCGAGCGCGCCGCCGAGCTGCTGGTGGGGGTGGCGGACCAGGGCGCGCCGGTGGCGGACGCCTTCGTCAGCCTGGAGCCGCTCGACGGCCAACCGGCGGTGACGGGGGTGGTGGCCGACCGTGCCGGCACCGCCTGGCTGCGGGCCTGGGAACCCGGCCGCTACCGTCTGCTCGCCCGCCAGGGCGCGCGCAGCTGGCAGCAGGAGGTGACGCTGGCGCGCCCCGCGCTCACCACCAAGGCCGGCTACGGCCATCTGCAGGTGGCGGTGCTGGGCGGCGATGCGGCCGCCTTGGCCGCCCGTCTGGCCCAGCCGGTGGCGCTGGTGGAATCGTGGGAGCAGTTGCGCGGCGATGTGGTCGAGAACGGCCGCTTCACGGTGTGGACCGGCGCCCAGCCGCTGAAGTGGAACGGCACGGCGGAGCGCCTGGCCGAGGGCGGCGCCCGCCTGCGCGGGCCCAAGGGGGTGATGACCACCCCGCTCAAGATGGACAAGGGGCGCAGCTACACCCTGCGCGGGCGGGTGCGTGCCGAGGCCTGCCAGGCCCAGGTCACGGTCAAGGACGCCAGCTACGCCGTGCTTGCCCAGGTGAAGCAGGCCCCGGCCGCCGGCTGGCAGCCGGTGGAGGCCGCCTTCACCGCCGCCGGCAACGGCTACCTGTACGTCGAGGCGCTGGGTCCGGCGAGCGCCGCCGCCAGCTTCGCCGATCTGGCGGTGCTGGCGGGACCGCCGGTGGAGCCGCCGCAGGTGCTCGACCCGGGGCCGTGGAAGGTGAGCGGCGACGGCTTCATCCGCCAGTGGCTGGCCCTGGGGCCGGTGCCCAACCAGCTGTTCGCCGACGGCACCTACGAGGGCTTCGCCACCGACTGGCTCAAGGACCTGGGCGGCGAGGCCGCCTATGCGCCGCGCTTCGGCGCCACCGTGGCGGTGACCTTCCCGCCCGACTGCTACTGGAAGGCCGGTCCCGCCCAGCTGCGCTGGCGCCAGCTGTCCGCCTCCGGCGACCGCGTGCTGCTCAACGGCATGGGCCTGACCAGCCAGAACATCAGCGACCAGGATCCGGTGAACGTCGCCTGCTACCTCGCCTGCACGGTGATCAGCCCGGTGGCGCGCGAGGCCGAACTGGCGCTGGGCAGCGACGACGGCTACAAGGCCTGGCTCAACGGCGAGCAGGTCGCCGCGCTCAGCGTGTGCCGCGGCTCCAAGCCCGACCAGGAGCGCTACCCGGTGAAGCTGCGCCAGGGCGAGAACCGGCTGCTGCTGAAGGTGTTCCAGGACAGCGGCGGGTTCAACTGCTGGGTGCGCTTCCGTGCCGTGGGCGGGGAGCCATTGAAGGACCTCAAGGTGCGCCTCGAGGGTGAGCCGGCCGGCGTGCGCACCCTCACCCCCGAGGGCGGCGGGCGGCCCCTGCTGCTGGCCGACGGCCGCACCCTGGTCTACGAGGCCCTCGACGCCCAGGGCGCCACCAGCCTGCGCCAGCGCGACCTGGCCAGCGGCGACGAGCGCGAACTGGGCGTGGGCGCCAACGCCCTGCCCACCCCGGACGGACGCGGCATCCTGTTCCTGCGCGGCGGAGCCCTGATGCGCCAGCGGATCGATGGCGTCGCCGAGGCGCTCACGGTGGCGGGCGGGGCGGTCCAGCGCCTGTACGGCTGGGTGGGCAGCGCGCGGGTGGTGGCGGGCACCGCCGCCGGCCTGCGCCTGCTCGAGAACCTCGATGCCGCTCCCCGGCTGGCACCCTGGCCGGCGGTGGCGGGCGCGGCCGAGGCGGCGGTGAGCCGCGACGGCCGGCTGGTGGCGCTGGTGGCCCCCGACGCCAACGGCAATCCCGCGCTCACGGTGCGCGAACTGGAGGGCGGCAAGCTGGTGGCGGGTCCCTTCGCGGTGCCGTCGTCGGCCACCAGCCAGGTGGGCGGCTGCCACAGCCCGGTGTTCAGCCCGGACGGCCGGCGCCTGGTGTTCGTGCGCGCCGGCATCCAGCCCGACGCCGACCTGGCGCTGGTGGACCTGGCCAGCGGCAAGGAGCGCGCCCTGACCAGCGACCGCGCCCGCAACCGCGCCCCCCAGTTCACCCCCGACGGCCGCGGCGTGCTGTTCTCGGCCGCCAAGGAGGGCGAGGTGGAACGCTGTTACCTGCTGCCGCTGGAGTAGCGTTTCAGCCGAGCAGGTCCTTCATGTCGCGCACGGCGCGCTCCATGCCGGTCAGCACCGCGCGGCTGACGATGCTGTGGCCGATGTTCAGTTCGCGCAGCAGGGGCAGGTGCAGCAGGTCGACCACGTTCGCGTAGGTGATGCCGTGGCCGGCGTGCAGCTGGATGCCGACCTCGGCGGCGGCCTGGGCGGCGGCCTCGAGCTTGCTCAGCTCGTGGCGCAGGCTGGGGCAGTCGCGCCGGCCGCGGCAGGCGGCCCAGGCGTTGGCCCACGAGCCGGTGTGCAGCTCGACCGCGTCGGCGCCGATGCTGCGCGCCAGGCGCACGGTGGCGGGGTCGGGCTCGATGAACAGGCTGACCAGCACCTTGCGGGCCTTGAGCCGCTCGATGACCTGGCGCAGGCGGGCGTCGTCCTCGCGCACGCGCAGGCCGCCCTCGGTGGTCAGCTCCTGGCGGTGCTCGGGCACCAGGCAGGCCTGGTCCGGTCCGATCGCCAGCGCCAGGTCGAGCACCGAGGCGCCTTCCTCGTTGGGCGCCATCTCGAGGTTGAGCACCCCGCGCACGGTCTCGCGCAGCAGGCGCACATCGCGGTCCTGGATGTGGCGGCGGTCCTGGCGCAGGTGGACGGTGATGCCGTCGGCCCCGCCCAGCTCGGCCAGCGCGGCCGCGCTCACCGGATCGGGTTCGCTGGCGCGGCGCGCCTGGCGCACCGTGGCCACGTGGTCGATGTTGACGCCGAGGTGGATCATGGGAGAGACCCGGAGAAAGGAGGAAGGAGGAAGGAGGAAGGAGGAAGGAGGAAGGGTTGATACCCCGTATCCGGCGCGAGTGAAGTCATCCCACGCGCCGGATGCGAGGCGGCAATCCTTCCTCCTTTTGACTTCCTACTTCCTCCTTTCTTCCCCCAGGCCCTTCCTCCTTCCTCCTTCTGCCTTCCTCCTTACTTCTGACCCCCCATGTCCGACCTCGCCGCCGCTGCCGCCGCCGAGCTTGCCGCACTCGAGGCCGCCGGCCGTCTGCGCCGGCGTCCGCTGATCGATTCGCCCGATGGGCGGGTGGTGCAGCTGCGCGACCAGGGCGGGCGGAGAACCCTGGTCAACTGGGCGAGCAACGACTACCTGGGCGCGAGCGGCGAGCTGACAGTGCGCAACGGCGCGGCGCGCGCCCTGCGCTCGTTCGGGGCCGGGTCGGGGGCGGCGCGGCTGCTCGCCGGCGGGCTGGCCATCCACCGCCGGCTGGAGCTGGCGCTGGCGCGCTGGCTGGGCTGCGAGGAGGTGCTGCTCACCACCACCGGCTTCCAGGCCAATCTCGCCGCCGTCACCAGCCTGGTGGGCGACGGCGATGCGGTGGTGCTCGACCGCCTGTGCCACGCCTCGCTCTATGACGGGGCGCGGCTGTCGGGGGCGCGCCTGCACCGCTTCCTGCACAACGATCCCGCCGACCTGGCGCGGGTGCTGGCGGGCTGCGCCGGGGCGCGGCGGCGGCTGGTGTGCGTCGAGTCGGTCTATTCCATGGATGGCGACGAGGCTCCGCTGGCGCCGATCGCCGCGGTCTGCCGCGAGCACGGTGCGGTGCTGCTGGTCGACGAGGCCCACGCCCTGGGGGTGCTGGGCGCGGGCGGGCGCGGACTGTGCGCCGAACTGGGGGTGCGCCCGGACGTGCTGGTGGCGACCTGCTCCAAGAGCCTGGGCTCCCAGGGCGGGATCATCGCCGCCGCCGCGCCGGTGGTCGAACTGGTGGTCAACCGTGGGCGGCCGTTCATCTATTCCACCGCCCCGGTGCCGGCGGCGGCGGGGGCGGCCTGCGCCGCCCTCGACCTGCTGCGCCGCGACCCCGGGCTGCCTGCCGCCTTGCTGGCGCGCGCCGCCGGCCTGCGCCAGGGCCTGGCTGCCCAGGGCTGGTCGGTGCCGGCCGGGCGCACCCCGATCGTGCCGGTGCTGGTGGGGGGCGAGGCCGAGACCCTGGCCCTGGCCGCGCGCCTGCGCGAACTCGGCCACTATGCCCCCGCGATCCGCCCCCCGACGGTGCCCGAGGGCTCCTGCCGGCTGCGTCTGACCGTCACCCTGGCGCACCGGGACGCGGATGTGCGCCGGTTGCTCAAGGTGATGGAAGGGATCCGGAAAAAGGAGGAAGGAGGAAGGAGGAAGGAGGAAGGGTTGCCGTAAGAGCGTGGGATGCGGCGGAGGTGGTGGAGATCATGCCCGGTGCGCCTGTATAGGGGCTATCATCTCTTCCTCCTTCCTCCTTCCTCCTTCCTCCTTTCAATTCCACCAGCAATGCCTGATACCCCGGAAGATCCCCTCGCCGCTGCCGACCGCGACGCCTACAAGTACGGCTTCCGCACCGCGGTCGAGGCGGTCACCCTCGGCCGCGGACTGACCGAGGCGGTGGTGCGCCAGATCTCGTCCGCGCGCGGCGAGCCGGAATTCCTGCTGCGCTTCCGCCTCAAGGCCCTCGAGGTGTTCAAGCGCATGGCCGAGCCGCGCTGGGCGGCGGTCGACTTCCCGCCCATCGACTACCAGGCGATCCAGTACTACTCGGTGCCCAAGCAGACCGCCAAGAAGGCCGAGCCGACCTACAGCAGCCTGGAGCAGGTCGATCCCGAGATCATCGAGACCTTCAAGAAGCTCGGCATCCCGCTCGACGAGCAGAAGCGCCTGTCCAACGTCGCGGTCGACGCGGTATTCGACTCGCAGTCGATCGCCACCACCCACCAGGGGCGGCTGTACGACGCCGGGGTGGTGTTCTGCTCGTTCGGCGAGGCGGTGCACCAGTTCCCGGCCCTGATCGAACGCTGGCTGGGCAGCGTGGTGCCGCCCGCCGACAACTACTTCGCCGCCCTCAACAGCGCGGTGTTCTCCGACGGCTCGTTCGTCTACATCCCGCCCCATACCCGCTGCCCGCTCGAGCTCTCGACCTACTTCCGCATCAACAACACCGACTCCGGCCAGTTCGAACGCACCCTGATCGTGGCCGACGTGGGCGCCCAGGTCAGCTACCTCGAAGGCTGCACCGCGCCCAAGTCGTCGAAGCACCAGCTGCACGCCGCGGTGGTCGAGCTGGTGGCGCTCGACCACGCCGACATCAAGTACTCGACGGTGCAGAACTGGTACGCCGGCGACAAGGACTCCGGCGCCGGCGGGGTCTACAACTTCGTCACCAAGCGCGGCGCCTGCCGCGGCAAGGGCAGCAAGATCAGCTGGACCCAGGTCGAGACCGGCAGCGCGATCACCTGGAAGTACCCCTCCTGCCTGCTCATCGGCGACGGCAGCGTGGGCGAGTTCTACAGCGTGGCGCTGACCAACGGGCGCATGCAGGCCGACACCGGCACCAAGATGATCCACCTCGGGCGCGACACCCGCTCGACCATCATCAGCAAGGGCATCAGCGCCGACCGCAGCCGCAACGTCTACCGCGGCCTGGTGCAGATCGGGCGCAAGGCGGCCGGGGCGCGGAACTACACCGCCTGCGACTCGATGCTGGTGGGCAAGGCGGCCGAGGCCCACACCTACCCCTACGTCGACGTGCAGCGCGACGACGCCCAGGTCGAGCACGAGGCCTCGACCTCGAAGCTGAGCGAGGACCAGCTGTTCTACCTGCGCTCGCGCGGCATCGCCCAGGAGGACGCGGTGGGGGCCATCGTCAACGGCTTCTGCAAGGACGTGCTCGCGGTGCTGCCGCTCGAGTTCGCCGCCGAGGCGCGCAAGCTGCTCGCCCTCAAGCTCGAGAATTCCGTCGGATAACCCCATGCTGACCATCACCGACCTCCACGCCGCGGTGGGCGACCACCCCATCCTCAAGGGCCTCACCCTGACCGTGAACGCCGGCGAGGTGCACGCCATCATGGGTCCCAACGGCTCCGGCAAGTCGACCCTGACCAAGGTGGTGGGCGGCCATCCCGCCTACACCGTCAGCGCCGGCACGGTGCGCTTCGCCGGCGCCGACCTGCTCGCGCTCGAGCCCGAGGCGCGCA
This sequence comes from Planctomycetota bacterium, assembly GCA_023150565.1. Classification (GTDB taxonomy): domain Bacteria; phylum Planctomycetota; class UBA11346; order UBA11346; family UBA11346; genus JAKLKR01. The sequence goes on along the minus strand of JAKLKR010000016.1, from coordinate 343 downwards.
GCCACGCCGGGGTGTTCGTCAGCTTCCAGTACCCGGTCGATGTGCCCGGGGTGGGCAATGCGGAATTCCTCCGCCTGGCCTGGAACGCCCAGCGCAAGGCGCGCGGCGAGGCCGAGATCGCGGCCAAGGACTTCGCCCCGCTGCTGGCCCAGCGGGTGGCGGCGGCGCAGGTGCCCGCCGACTTCGCCGAGCGCCAGCTCAACCACGGCATGTCGGGCGGCCAGAAGAAGCGCAACGAGCTGCTGCAGATGCATGTGCTCGAACCGCGCCTGGCCATCCTCGACGAGACCGATTCCGGGGTCGACGTCGACGCGCTCAACGCGGTGGGCGCCTCGATCAACGC
>JAKLKR010000169.1 GCA_023150565.1 Planctomycetota bacterium | reverse complement strand
GGGCTCCAGCTCCAGCCCCTCTACACCCCGGTGGTGCTCGGCGCCTATGTGCGCGAGGACCGGCCCTGCTTCGCCGACAAGGCCCTCTGGCGCCGCGCCCAGGACCTGGTCCAGCGCTGGGACGACCTGGTCGGCGACGGCTGCGAACGGGTGGTCTTCGCCGCCCGCCTCGGCTATGCCCGGCCGCCGGCGGCGCGCTCGGTCAGGCTGCCGGTGGAACAGCTGCTCAGCTGACCGAGGTCAAGGATCGACCACGAAGCGGAAGCCGAGCAGCGGCGAGCGAGCGTCGGCGTCGACCACCGCCCGATTGGCGATGCGGCAGGCGGGCAGCTGATCAGCCCATCCCCCGCCGCGGATCACCCGCCGTCCACCCGGCACCGGCAGCGGATCGACCAGATCGGATCCGGCAGTGCGATGGCCCTCACCGTCACCGGTCCACTCCCACAAGTTGCCCAGGCAGTCGTACAGGCCGAGGAGGTTGGGTGGGCGGGTGGCGCCGGCGGCCACCCGCCCGGCTCCGTGCACCACCTGCTCGGCGGCCTGGGCTGGGTCCAGCCCGGCCCACGGGCCGGCCGCTCCGGCGCGCGCGGCGCATTCCCATTCCGCCTCGCCCGGCAGGCGCGCGCGGCAGCCGGGCAGCAGCTCGCCCAGCCGGAAACAGAAGCCTTCGGCATCAGATGCCGAGATTCCCGCCACCGGGAGGCCGTCCGCCTCGCCGGCACCGACCACCGCCCGCCACAGGGCGCGGCTGCATTCGCGGTCGGCGATCCATCGGCCGCTGGTGAACACCACCGCGACCTGCGTCTCGTCGCCATCGCGGCCGGGCTCGTCGGGCGGGCTGCCCACGGTCGTGCGCCCGGGGGCCAGCCAGCGCAGGCGCTGCGCCACGGTGCCGATGCGCAGGTCGAGCCAGGGTCCGTGGCGGTCGTGGCCGCGGCCGGCGGCCCAGGGCGGCGCGGGCGGACCGGCCAACGCGCGCACCCGCCGGGTCCAATCAGCCACGGTCGGCGCATCGGGGGCGTCGGCGGCCACCGCCGCCAGCGCCAGGTGCGCCGCGGCCAGCTCCTCGGCGCCGATCACCGTCAGGGCGGCCAGGGGCGGCAGCAGGTTTTCGGCGCGTTGCCAGCGTGCGACCTTGGCCCGCCAGCGCTGGACGTCGCGGTCGCCATCCCCGACCAGGGTGGCGAAGCGGGCGAGCTCGGCCCCGCCGTCGGCGGGAGGAGGCGCGGAGAGGTCGAAACTGGCGGTCAGGCGCCGGCGCAGGGCGGCCATCAGGCGTCCCTGGGAGACCAGCAGGTCATCGGGACCGACCAGGGCGGCCAAGGCGTCGAGGTCACGCTCGAGCTGTTCCGGGTCGACGGATTCGCGTGCGGCGAGCACACGCATCAGGCGCAGACGCAGGGGCGCGATCTCGGCCAGGCGCTTGCGCCAGCGCTGCGCGGCGGGATCGGCGACCCCGGCCAGCGCCTCGAAACGCGCCAGGTCGGCCTCGATCCCCGTTGGCGTGGGATGCGCCCGGTCGAGCACCGACAGGCGCTCGACCAGCGCGGCGCGGCGCAGCTCGCGTTCCTGCGACCGTTCGTCGAGACGCTTGCGGTCGGCGGGCTCGAGGGCCAGCAGCGCATCGAGCGCCTGCGCCGCCGCGGCAGCAGCTGCGGCGGCGGGAAGGTCGTCCACCGCAGCAGCCAGCCCTGCTGCCAGACGCGCACGCAGGCCGGCCAGCCGGCGGCGCTCCTGCTCCAGCCGCAGCGCCCAGCTGGCGGGCAGACCGTCGGCGGGCTGGAAGGCGGCCAGTGCGGCATGGGCGGCGGCCAGCTCGTCGAGTGCGGCGGCGGTGAGCGGGGCGGCGGCGTCGAGCCGCGAGCAGGTGCGGCGCAGCGCCTCCTCGTCGGCGGTGGCCCGCGCGTCCAGCGCACGCCAGCGCACGAGCTCGGGATCGTCCGCGCCGGCCAGTACCGCCAGGCGCGTCAGGCGCGGGGTGGCGGCGGCGCGCAGCGGGGCGGTCAGGGGGGAGGCGCGGTCGAGGGAGCCCAGCTCGGCGCGCAGGGCCGCCTCCTCGCGCGCCAGGGCGTCCAGGCGCGCGCGCCAGGAGGCCAGGCGCGGATCGCCGCCGCCGGTGAGCAGGGCGAGCTGGGCGGCGCAGGCGGCAGCTTCGGCGCGCGCCTCGCCGTTTCCTGTCAGCGCGTCGAGGGTGTGCTGCAGGCGCGCCAGCTCGTCCAGCCGCTCGCGCCCCTGGCGCACCTGGGGGTCGTCGACGCCCGCCAGGCGCGCCAACCGCGCCAGATCGGCGGCGGCGGTGGCCGGCGCCGGCTCGCTGCGCGCCAGCGGGGCCAGGCGGGCGCGCAGATGGGCCTGCTCATCCTTGCGCGCATCCCACCACCACCAGCCCGCGGCCAGCGCCAGGGCGAGCGCGGTCGCGCCCACCGCCAGCGGCCACCAGCGCCGCCGCCAGCCGGCCAGGCGGCGTAGCGCCTCCTCGGCGCCGGTGCCGATCTCGCCGGGGGCGAACACCGCCGAGCGCGGGGCCAGGCCATCGGCCAGACGCTGGAGGTCGTCGGCCAGCGCGGTGGCGTCGGCGAAGCGCCGCTCGGGGTCCTTCTGCAGGCACGTGAGGCACACCGCCTGGAGGTCGGCGGGCACGTCGGGATTGAGCTGCGCCGGCAGCTCGGGCTCGGCGAAGTTGTGCTGGAACACCAGCGCCTCGGCGCTGGTGGCGTCAAAGGGCGGGCGCAGGGTGAGCAGTTCGTAGAGCACGCAGCCCAGCCCATACAGGTCGCTGCGCGCATCGCCGGATTGGCCGCGGCCCTGCTCTGGCGACAGGTAGTGGGGGGTGCCCAGCACCGAGCCGGTGACGGTGAGCGAACGCTCATCGACGAAGCGGGCCAGACCGAAGTCGGCGACCAGCAGGCCGCGCGCGGGGTCGAGCAGCAGGTTGCCGGGCTTGAGGTCGCGATGCACCAGGCGCGCAGCGTGGATCGCCGCCAGGCCCTGGGCCGCCTGGCGGGCCAGGTCGAGGGCGGCGAGCGGCGGGAAGGGCCCCTCGCCGCCGGCGCGCCGTGCGGCGATGCGCTCGGCCAGGGTGCCGCCCGTGACCAGCTCCATGGCGATCCACGGCCGCGCATCGTGTTCCCCCGCGGCGTGCACCGCCACCACCTGAGGGTGGCGCACCAGTGCGGCGGCGCGCGCCTCGTTGGCGAAGCGGGCCAGGCGCAGGGGGTCCCGTTCCTGGGCCGGCGGCAGCACCTTGAACGCCACCAGGCGCCCGGTGCCGTGCTGGAGCGCGCGGTAGACCTCGCCCATGCCGCCGCTGCCGATCAGGTCGCCGAGCGTGAAGCCGTCCCATTCGACGCCCGACAGGGCACCGCGACGGCCACCGGGAGCGAGCGCGATGGGCAAATTGGCGGCGGGCGGCGACGGGACAGGCTCGGTAACCGGCGGACTGGGCGGCGAGGCGGGCTCGGCCGCGCCGACCAGCGCCAGCACCCGCGGACGGGGGCGCGTGGTCATTCGAACGACCGCGGACGGGGATCGACCGTCCAGGCCAGGGCCAGTCCCAGCCACGGACCGGAACGGCGCAACTCGAGCACCGTGCCGTCCCCGACGAGGCGGTCGCGGCCCCACAGCCAGCCGCCTTCGGCGCCCAGCGACCAGTGGCGGTCGAGGCGCAGGCGCAGCCCGGCGCGCAGCCCCAGCTCGAGCGCCGGGCCGCGCAGCTCCAGCGGCGCCGAGGCGGGCGGAGCGAGGCGCAGGCGGGCCAGGCCCAGGCCGGCCACCGGCGCGGCGCCGACCAGCCAGCGCTCGCCCAGCGCCGCCGCCCAGCCCAGCTCCAGGCGCGGCACCAGGGCCTGGCGGCGGCCGTCGGCGAGGTCGTCCTGGGCCGCGGCCAGCTCGGCACCGGCCAGCAGCTGGTGGGTCCCGCCCGGGCGGCCGAAGCCGCCGCGCCAACCCACCGCCACCCCCCAGGCGCGGGTGAAGCGATCCTCGCCCGAACGCCCGGCGCCGTCGTCCCAGCGGTAGTCCACCGCGGTGGGGCGCAGCTCGACGGCGGCGCGCAGGTCGTACAGCGGCTGCTCGCTGGCGGGCAGGAGGCAGGCGAGGGCGGACAGCAGCACCAGGACCACGGCCGGCGCCGCTTGCCAGCGATGGCGCGGCACGGGAGACTGGCACCCGCCATGCCGGACCCCGTCACTGATCCTGCGCTCGTGCGCGCCCGCGACCTGCTTGCGGCCGGTGATCGCTCCGCCGCGCTGATCGTGCTGGAGTCCGCCGCCGAGCGGCCCGAGGCCGCGGCCTGGCTGGGCGAGCTGGTGCAGGCCGAGCAGCCGGAACGCTCCCGCGCCCTGCTCGGCACCGCCGCCGCGGGCGGCCACCCCCGCGCCCAGTACCTGCTCGGGCTGGCCTGGGCCCACGGTGCCGGCGGCGCCCGCGACCTCGGCGAAGCCGCGCGCTGGTGCCGTGCCGCCGCCGAACAGGGCCTGGCCGCGGCGCAGTTCAACCTCGCGCTGCTGCTGGCCGAGTCCGGGGACGCCGCCGAGGCCGCGCGCTGGTGGCGGCTGGCGGCGATCAACGGGGTGGCCGAGGCCGACGGCTGCCTCGACCTGCTCTACCGCGAGGCAACCGCCGACGGCGTCCGCCCGCGCACCTGGGACGAGGCCGACACCCGCGCCAGCGTGGCGCTCGCACGCACCGACCCCGAGGCGCCCAAGACCCTGCGCTTCGCCGAATACTATGTCGACCCCTGCATCGACCTGGTGGCGGGGCGCTACCGCCTGTCGCGCGACGAGTGCGAGGACATCGTGCAGCAGTTCATGCTCGAACTGGAGGAGCCGCTGGCCAAGGGCGAACATCGCGGGCTGGCCTGGAAGGAGTCGCTGCGCCGCCGCTACCAGGGCGGACGCGGGGCCTTCCGCCCCTACCTGGCGCGGGTTCTGGACAACTTCGCCCGCGACTGGCTGCGCGAGCGAGCGCGCCGGCCCGACCCCGCCGGCGGCCGCCCCGAGGCACCCGACCCGCTGGTGGAGGTCCTGCGCCATGAACCGGCCTGGCGCGCCGCGCTGGCGCGCTTCGCCACCGAGGCCGGCGCCGCCAACGACGACGCCGCCCGCGCCTGCGCAGTGCTGATCGCCATCCTCGCCGACCAGGAGGGGCAGGTGGCGCTGGGCGTGCGCCTCGGGCTGGGCGAACGCTCGGTGCGGCGTTGCTGGCGGTTGGCGGTCGAGTTGCTGCTGGAATGGCTGGAGGACCGCTGCGCCGCCCTGCCCGCCGAGCAAGGCCTGGGTGCCGCGGCGGCGCGCGGCCTGGCCCTGCTGCCGGAATGGCTCCACCACCCCGGGCCCGAGAAGCGCGCACGCGCCCTGCTGCTCATCACCCTGGTGTGGCGCCAGGCCGGCGAACCTGGCTGACCCGGTGGACATGCTCACGGAATGAGCACCAGGCGCACGCCCACCGTGGCGTGGACGCTGTCGGGCAGGATCGCCGCGCGGTTGGCCGGACGCGCCAGGGCCAGGGCGTCGGCCCACGAGCCACCGTGAATGGTCCCGTCGGCGGTCAGTTCCCAGGCATTGCCGCACAGGTCGTGCAGACCGAAGGCGTTGGCCTGCCGCCCGCCCACCGGCCGCGGGGCACCGCCGGATTCGGCGGTGACGGCGTGGAGCGCGGCCACCGCGGCGCGGCGGTCCTCGCCCCAGGGGAATGAGGCCGTCGAGCCGGCGCGCGCCGCCAGCTCCCACTGCCAGGGCTGGGGCAGGGCCAGGCGCGCGCTGTGGCCGGCATTCCAGCGCGTCAGCGCGGCCTGCACCGCCACCAGGCTCACCCCCAGCGCCGGCAGGTCGTCGCCGCCGGCCTGCTCGCCCGGCAGCCCACGCCAGGGCTCGCTGCCGGCGAGCACCCGCCACTGGGCGCGGGTCAGCTCGCAGGCGCCGAGATAATAGGCGCGGTCGGCGGCCACGGCCTGGGGCGGCTCGTCATCCTGGCGCGCGAAGGCCCCGGCCGGCGACCCCAGCGCGCCGCCGGGCTGGAGGCGGCGGAAGGCGACCAGGGCGCCGCGGTAGGCCGGGTTGGCGGCGAGGTCGGGCAGGGAGGCCAGCGGCTGCTGCGCTCCGCTGACGAGGTCGAGCAGCTGCCATTCGCCGCGCACCGCGTCGGCCGAGGCCGAGACGCCGCCGCCAGCGGCGGGCGCGGACCCCGTCCCGGCGCCCCCGCCGCCGGAACCGCCAACCGCGCATCCGGCGAGCAGGACGGCGGCCAGGACCAGGCGGGCGGCGCTCATTGGCTCGCCCCCGGCCGCGGCCTCACCAGCAGCAGCGCAGGCAGGTGGCCGGCGGCGCCGGCCTCGTCGGCGGCGGCGAGCACGCCGAAGGAGCGGTGACGGCCGGCATCGGCGGCATCGGCGGCGAACTGCACGCGCACCGCTGCGTCGCCGAGCGGAACCAGCGCCGCCCCGGCGGGGGGATCACCGGTGAACGAGAAGTCCAGGCGGCCCGCCCCGGCCACATCGCGCGCATCCCAGCGCAGCTCGACCAGCGCCTGCTCGCCGGCGTAGAGGTCGCGTGGCAGCTCGCCGGCGGGATGGGGGCGGGGGTCGTCGGGACCGCTGACCACCACCGCCACCGCCGCGGTGGCGGGCGGGTTCGTCCCGTCGGCCACGCTCACCACCAGGTCGGCGCTGCCGGTATACAGCGGCTCGATGCGCAGGGTTCCGGCGGCGGGATCCAGCAGGACCGCGTGCGCGTTGGCGGGCTGGGCGACGATGGCCCAGGCAAGGACGGCGCTGTCGGGGTCGATGGCCTGCAGGGTGGCGATGCGGGGCGCCTCGAGCACGGTGGCGAGGCGTCTAGTGGCCACCACCGGCGGGTCGTCGACCGGCTGCACCGCCACCGCCACCTCGACCGGGAAGGAGGCGCCGGCATCGCCGTCGTCGACCACCAGGCGAACCGTGCGCGCGCCGCCGCCAGGATCGCGGCTGGCGCTGGTGAAGGCGAGCGCACGCACCAGCGCCTGCACCGCCGCCGGGGAGGCATCCGGACCGGCCAGCGCCACCTGGAGCGGCGCTCCGACGCCGCCGCTCCAGGTGCCGACCGGTCGGCCACCGTAGGCCACCGCCGCTCCCGCCAGCGACACCTGGCCCGCTCCCAGCCCCTGATCGAGCAGCAGCAGGCGGTCCCCCGGCGCCGCGCCCGCGACAAGCGTGGCGGTGATCGCTCCCCCGCCCAGGCTGGGGGAATCACCGTCCTCGACCACCGCCGCCGGCACCACCGCCGCCGGCGCGAGGCCCTCGCGCCAGCTCCCCGGCGCCCCGGGCAGGATCACCGGCCGCGCCTTGCCCCCCACCGCCACGGTGATCGAGGCCGGCCCCTGGGCGGGTGCGACACCGTCGCTCCAGGTGAATGCAAAGCCCTTGGCCCCATCCCCGCCACGATGGCGGTAGCTCACCCGCCCGCCGTCGATGTCGGCCTGGGAGAAGGTCGCGCCGGCCGCCAGCGCGGCGCCATCCAGGCGCAGGTCGCCGTGCGCCGGCGGGACGCTGAGGGTGAAGGCCAGCGCGGCGGCCGGCGGTGCATCGACATCTTCCAGGCGCAGGTCGGCAGCGGTGACCGCCACCGTGCCGCCCACACCCACCCGCAGCGGGCCGGCGGCGGCCAGCAGCGGCAGGTCGTTCACCGGCGCCAACACCACCGCCACCATGCGCCCGTTGACATTGACCCCGCCGTTGAAGGTGTCGCCATCGTCGATCAGGGAGACCAGCAGGGATACGCTGCCATTGGCATCCGGACGGGGGATGAGCTGGATGTCGGCGGTACCCGCGGCGCGGTCGATGGTGATGGCGCCGATGCGCACCAGATCCGGTTGCAGCCCGGGAAAGGGGTCCGAGGCGGAGATGAACAGGTTCTGCCAGGCCTCGTTGGCCGGCCCCGACGCCACCCCGGTGAGGCGGAGGACCAGCGGCGCGGCCTGGTCCTCGCTGCCGAACACCGCCGGATCCACGCTGAACACCGGCGCGTCGTTCACCGCCAGCACCGGCACGGTGAAGGCGACGGTGGCGGAGTCGATCCCGCCGTCGGCGGTGCCGCCGTCGTCGCGCACCTGCACGGTGATGGTGGCGCTGCCGTTGGCATCGGGCAGCGGGGTCAGGCGCAGTCGGGCGGTGGTGGCGCCAGGCGTGTATTCCACCAGGGGATCGGCGAACAGCGCGTGGTTGCCCGAAGTGGCGGTGATGGTCAGGGCCTGGGCCTCGCCCGCCCCGGGACCGATCCCGGTGAGGATCACGGTGAGCGAGCCCTGGTCCTCAATCGGACCGACGCCCGAGGGCGGCTGATCGATGGTCGGGGCATCGTTGACCGGGCGCACATCGATCGCTACCAGCGCCTCGTAGGACCGGTCGCGGCCGTCGGACAGGCGGAATGTGAAGCTGCCGCTTCCGGCGCCAAACATGTTGGGTGCAGGCACGTACTCGACCACGCGTCCAGGATCGCCCACCGGGTGGGGCAGGACGGTGATGCGCTGCCCGCCCACCCCGTCGCGCAGGATGCCGGCCGCCGGCAGGGCGGTGATCTCGGCGGTCAGGGCATCGCCGTCGGCATCGCTGCCCCCCAGGGCCACCACCAGGGGGCGGTCCTCGATCGCGGCAAGCGACTGCGCGGTGGCCATCGGCGCGACATTGCCGGTCTGGTACTCGTAGGCGCCGATGTCGACATCGCGCCCCTGCAGGCGGGGGCCGCGCGCCAGGTCGATGGTCGATGCTCCCGCGTTGAGGCCGCCCTCGCGGCAGGGGCTGGCGGCGGCCAGGCGGTAGCCGTCGTCGGCGGTCAGCCACAGCCCGTCGGCGCCCGCCGGGCTGGATGGGTCGAAGAAGCCCGGGGCGCCCTGGCTGGCGACGAACCAGCAGCGGGTGGCGAGGTAGGTGTCCGAGGTGTTGGTGAAGCCGGTGCCGATGACGCACGAGGTCAGGGTGGTGCTCTGGAAGTCGCTGGGCACGCCCCACTGCTTCAGGTCGAAGTCGGTGTTGCCGGCGATGGTGCAGCCGACCGCCATCAGGGTGCGCGCGCTGGCCGCCGACCACCCGCCGCTGTTGCCGACCACGGCGCAGTCGCGGGCGGTGCAGTTGCCGACGGTCGCCAGCGATCCTTCGGTCTTCGCCGCCTGGTTGCCGGCCACCAGGCAGCGTTCCAGGGTGACAGTCGTCGCCGACAGGTTGGCGGCATTGGAGGCGAAAAAGGTGCTGGTGGTGCGGTTGCCGGCGATGACCACGTCATCGAGGCGGATGGTGTCGAGCCCGCGCGCATCGATGGCGGCGATGTAGAGGCCGGCGCAGCCCACGAAGCGGCAGTTGGTCAGCCGCAGCGAGGTGGCGTCATTGGTCCACAACGCGCCACCGATGGTGCTGTAAGAATAGTCGTTCCAGTTCCCGGTAACGGTCACCCCGTCGAGCAGCATGTCGCCGCCCCAGCCGCGCAACACGTTGAGCGCGTTGTCCTCCGCCTCCGGACCGCCCCGCTCGCCGCTGAGCACGGTGAGGCCGGCATCGCGACTGCGCTGCTCGCGCGCCGTCTCACCGCCGAGGAATCCGCCATAGATCGGCACCCGGTCCTTGAGCGGGAAGTTGCTATTGCGGTCGCCGACCACCCGGTAGGTGCCGGCGGCCACCCACACCTCGTCGCCGGCGACGGCGGCCCCCAGGGCGTCGCTCAGCGACGGGAAGGCATCGGCCCACGAGCTGCCATCGCCGGCGCCGGTGGCCCCGGCACGCACGTGCACCACCGCGCCCCACAGGGGCAGGGCCAGGAACACCAGCAGCAGCAGCCGCACCATGGCCGGCAGGCTACGGCGGCGCCCGGCCGGGGCAGCGGCCGAACCCGGCCCGGACGACGGCGTGGCAAACGCTGACCGGATCCCCCGACCCCGCCCGTAAAGCGGCCAGGAGGCGAACCATGGACCTGCACGCCGAGGACTGCGTAGGGCGTCGATGGGACGCGGTGGTGGTGGGCGGCGGCCTGGGCGGCTGCGCCGCGGCCTGGTCCCTGGCCCGCGCCGGCTGGTCGGTGCTGGTGCTGGAGCGCGGACCCGACCACGGCCTGGCCGGCCAGGCGGTGCGCGGACGCCTCCTGCCCGAGCCTCTGCCGGGCGAGGACACCGCCCACCTCGCCGCCGGCGGGCGCGACGGCGACCCAGTGCTGCTCGACGACGGCCGCCACCGCTTCCACCACATCCCCTTCCTGGGCACCGGCAGCGGCGGATCCAGCGCGCTCTACGGCGCCGCCCTGGAGCGCTTCCAGCGCGAGGACCTGCAACCCCGCGGCTACCATCCGCGCGCCCGCGGCAGCGACCTGCCCGCCGCCTGGCCGTTCACCCTCGAAGACCTCGCCCCCTGGTACGAGCTGGCCGAGCAGCGCCTGGGCGTGGTCGGCGGCGAGCCGCTGGCCGCCGGCGCCCTGGGCGGGCTGGACCCGGCCAACGCCCGGCTCGCCCGCCTGCTGCTGGAGCGCGGCCTGCCCCTGCACCGCCTGCGCCTGGGCGACCGCGACGACGGCGCCCGCGGCCGGTACCAGGGCATGCTCTGCCCGCGCGGCCGCAAGCACGACGGGGCCCGGGCCTTCCTCGATCCGGCCCGCGACCATCACCGGGCGCGCCTGCTCGACCGCTGCCGGGTGCGGCGCATCGAGTTCGACGCCGGGCGCGCGGTGGCGGTGGTGGCCGAGCGCGACGGCGCCGCGCTGCGCATCGAGGCCGGCCAGGTGCTGCTCGCCGCCGGGGCCCTGCGCACCCCCGCGCTGCTGCTCGCCTCGCCGGGGTGGGAGCGGCTCGACCGCGGCGGCTGGACCGGGCGCGGACTGATGCGCCATTTCGTCGACCTCCACGCCCTGCGCGTCGGCGGCGACGGCACCGGCCAGGCGGGCAAGGAGCTGGTCTGCAACCGCTGGTACTGCGCCGACGGCTGCAAGCTGGGCACGGTGCAGTCGTTCGGCCCGCTGCCGCCGGCGCCTGCCCTGGTGCGGTCGCTGCGTGTGGCGGCGCTGGAGGAGGGCCGCACCCTGGCCGCCGCCGGTCTGGCCGCGGTGCGCCCCCTGGCGGAGGCTGCGCTCGGCCGCGTGCTCGCCGGGCGGGTGGTGCTGGCCTCGATCGTCGAGGACCTGCCCTATGCCGCCAACCGCGTCACCGCCGGCCCGGATGGCACGCCCCAGGTCGCCTACCGCCTGCACGACGAGGCGCGTGTACGCATCGCCGCCATGCGCGCCCATCTGAAGCAGGCCTTCGCCGGGCTGCCCCACCTGCCCATCCCCGCCGCCGAGGACCTGCGCCGCCTGGCGCACGCCTGCGGCACCTGCCGCGCCGGCATCGATCCCGCCGCCAGCGTGGTCGACCCCGGGTGCACCGCGCACGGCTGCGCCAACCTGCACATCGTCGACGCTTCGTGGATGCCCTCCTCGGGCGGCACCAACCCCGGCCTGACCATCGCCGCCAACGCGCTGCGGGTGGCCGCCCGGCTGGCGGGCGACCCAGGCGGGAGCGCCGCCGAGGACCGCCGGCTGGCCGTCACATGCTGACCCGCCGCCTGGCCACGGCGATCGACATCGAGGCCCCGCCGGCGGCGGTCTGGCAGGTGCTCACCGGGCTCGCCGACTACCCCGCCTGGAATCCGTTCGTGGTCGCCGTCGATGATCATCCCGACGGCCAGCGCACGGTGCTGACCATCGCCCCGCCAGGCATGCGCCGGCAGCGCCATGCGGTGCGCATCACCGCCTGCGAACCGCTGCGCCGCTTCGCCTGGCAGGGCGACTTCCTCGAAGCCGGGGTGCTGCTCATCGGCCGTCACAGTCTGCTGCTGAGCCCCCTGGCGGATGGCCGCACCCGGCTCGACCACGTCGAGGAGTTCACCGGCCTGCTGGTGCCCCTGGTATGGCGGTGGGTGCTCGACACCCGGCTGCGCGCCGGCTTCCACGCCATGGATGCCGCCTGCGCCGCCCGTGCCAAGCAGGCTGCCGGTGGAGCAGCTGCTCAGCTGACCGGCCCCAGCCGGCGCTGCGCCAGCAGCAGGTAGAGCAGGGCGCGGCCGCGCTTCTCGATGGTCGGGCGGTGCAGCCATTCCGGCACCAGGGGCAGGCCGGCGACCAGCGAGGCCAGCACCGGGTCGCTGTCCGCCGGCAGGGCGGCGAGGCGGGCCTCGAGCCAGTCGCGCAGCAGCTCGGCGCCCAGGCGCAGGTCGGTGCGCAGG
>JAKLKR010000168.1 GCA_023150565.1 Planctomycetota bacterium | reverse complement strand
GATCCCGCCCCTCGCAGGCCGCATCGGCAGCCCCGCCGACGAACCCGGGCGCGACGGCGACGAGAGCCCGGTGCGGGTGCGCCTGACCCGCGGCTGGTGGTTGGCGGACGGCGAATGCGCGCAGGACCTGTGGCAGGCGGTGATGGGCGGCAACCCCGCGCACCGGCGCGACCCCCGCCACCCGGTCGAGCAGGTCGATGCCGCCGCCGCCGAGGACTTCTGCCGCCGCCTGGGCCTGCGCCTGCCCGCCTGCCGCGCGCGCCTGCCCGGCGAGGCGGAGTGGGAGCTGGCCCTGCGCGCCGGCGCCGAAGGGCCGTGGGGCGGCCTGGCCGCCGACCAGCTCGCGGCCGCGGTGGTCCATCGCGGCGCCGGCGGCACCCGTGCGGTCGGCCAGGGGCCGCTCAACGTCCTCGGCCTGGGCGACGGCGCCGGCAACGTGTGGGAATGGTGCGCGGGCGGCTACCAGCCGCCTCCCGCCGGCGAGCTGGTCGAGGATCCGCCCATCCCGTCGGGCGCGCGGCGGGTGGCGCGCGGCGGCTCGTGGAACGACCCGCTGGCGGCCTGCCGGCTGGCCAACCGGGTCGCGCTCGACCCCGCCACCGCCTCGCGCTACCTTGGCTTCCGCTTCGCGGTGGAGGATGCGCGATGAGCATGTCCTCCCTGGGACCGCCGGGCTCCAGCCCGGCAATTCGAGCCGTCCCAACTGCCGGGCTGGAGCCCGGCGTTCCCAGGGGCGCTGTCCGTCGGCATGGACTGCTGCGCATAGTCCTGACCTGGGCGATGCTGCTGCTCGCCGCCGCCCTGCCGGCGGCGGAGGTGCGGGTGCGCGCCGGCGCCAGCGGCAGCGGCGACGGCAGCTCGTGGGCCGACGCCTGCCCGACCCTGCAGGCCGGTCTGGCGCGGGCGGCGGCCGGCGACCAGGTGTGGGTGGCGGCGGGCACCTACGTGCCTGGCAGCGCGCGCTCCTCCACCTTCACCGTGCCGGCGGGGGTGGCGGTCTATGGCGGCTTCGCCGGCGGCGAGACCGCCCTGTCCCAGCGCCGCGACGATCCCGCCCTGGTGGTGCTCAGCGGCGAGATCGGCGCCGCCGGCTATGCCGATAACGTGCGCCGCATCGTCACCACGGCAGGCAGCGTGCGCCTCGACACCCTCACCATCACCGGCGGTTTTTTCGACGGTTCGGCGCTCGAGGATGGAGCCGCCCTCGCCGCCACCGGGCTGATCGTGGACCACGTCCTCCATGGCGGCGAGCTGGATCTGGTGCGCCTGCGCATCGTCGGCCACCATGCCAACGGGCCGCAGGTGGTGTCGGCCAGCAGCCTCACCCGGGTGGGCATCGACCGTTGCGAGATCAGCGGCAATGTGGAGCCGGCGTTCGCCTCGCTCCATGGCGCCACGGTGCGGATCGCCAACTGCACGGCGGTGGCGATCACCCGTTCGGTGTTCGCCGGCAACGCCCCCGCCTCGACCATGGATCTGATGTCCACCCTCGACCTCTGGGGATGCTCCGCCTACCAGGTGGCCAACTGCGTGTTCGTCGGCAACCGCACCGTCGACACCCTCTCCATCAGCGGCGGCAGCAGCGATCCGCCGCACAGCATCAGCGGCTGCACCTTCGTCGGCAATCGCGCGCGCAATATCTATGGCGGCAATGTGCGCGGCTGCGTGCTCGAAGCCACCGCCTTCGGATCCACCATGTCGCTGTGGAGGGATGAATACAATTGGCGCGGCGAGGTGCAGGGCGATCCCCGCTTCGTCGATCGCGCAAATCCCGCCGGGGCCGACGGGGTGTGGTTCACCGCCGACGACGGCCTGCGCCTGCGTGCCGACAGCGGCTGCATCGGCTTCGCCCGCTTCATCACCGCCACCAGCAGCGCGGCGACGCCGCTGGCTGACGCCCTGGGCGTCGCCCGGCCGCAGGGCGCCGATCCCGACTGCGGAGCCTACGAGCATCCGCTCGGCAATGCCGGCCCCTTCGCCCTCGCCGCCACCGTGAGCGTGCGCGAGGACGTGCTGGAACCCATCGTCCTGGGCGGCAGCGATGCCGACGGCGACGCCCTGACCGCCGCCATCACCGCCCTGCCGGCGCGCGGGAGCCTGCTGCCGACCATCGACGGGAACACCGCTGCGGGTCCGGCCCTGGCCGCCGCCGACCTGCCCTTCCCCCTGCCCGATCCCGGCCGGCGGGTGCTCTACCGGCCGGCGGCCGAGGATGTGGGCACGGCGCGGGCCAGCTTCGCCTTCACCGTTAGCGATGGACGGGTGGTCTCGTACCCCGCCACGGTCACCATCGACATCCGTCCGGTGAACGATGCGCCCACCATCGCCACCGTGGCCGCCCGCACCGTGCCCGAGGATTCCGGCCAGCAGGTGGTGGCGATCACCGGCATCGGCGCCGGCACCCCGCAGCTGTCCGCCGGCGACGCGGGCTACGAGTCCCAGGCGCTGACCGTCACCGCGACCTCGTCCGACCCGGCGATCATCCCCCATCCGCTGGTGTCCTACACCAGCCCGGCCACCGGCGCCCAGCTGGTGTTCACCCCCGCGCCCGATGCCTCCGGCACGGTGACCATCAGCGTGCGGGTGCAGGACGACGGCGGCACCGCCGATGGCGGCAGCGATGCCACCGTGACCACCTTCAGGGTGACGGTGCTGGAGGTGAACGACCCGCCGCGCATGGACGACCTCGCCGACCTGACGGTCGACGAGGACGCCGCTGATGCGCGGGTGGCGCTCACCGGCATCGCCCCCGGTCCGGCGGGCGAGGCCGGCCAGACGGTGGTGCTCGACGCCACCTCCTCGGATCCCGCCCTGGTGGCGGTGGCCGGCATCGATCGCGCCCCCGGCGCCACCACCGCCGCCCTGCGCCTGCGCCTGGCGGCGGACGCCAGCGGCAGCGCCCTGATCTACGTCTCGCTCGCCGACGACGGTGGCCGCGCCCAGGGCGGCAACGATCTCGCCGCGCGGGTGTTCCGCGTCACCGTGCGTCCGGTCAACGATCTGCCCCGGCTGGACTACGTGTGGACCTGGTACCGTTTCGCCGGCTCGACCCTGCCGGTGGGAGCCGGCATGCTGAAGGTGGTGGACGCCGATGCGCCGCCGCCCGAGAGCCTGGCGCTCACCGTGGTCGCCGCCCCCACCCTCGGCGCCCTGCGCCGGGACGGCGTCCCGCTGGGGGCGGGCGACGCGTTCACCCAGGCCGATCTGAACGCCGGGCGCATCGACTTCGCGGCCGGGGCGGCCACCGGGCGCGGCTCCTGGCAGGTCACCTGGAGCGACGGCGTCGCTCCCGCGCAGGGCCCGCGGACCATCGACATCTCGGTGTCGGACGCCGGGCGTCCGCTGGTGGTGTGGCTGGATGCGCCCCCGGTCTGGCGCGAGGGGGCGCCGCCCGTCCGCCTGGCCCCCGCCGGTCAGGTGACCGGCCCCAGCGAGGCGTGGGACGGCGGCAGCCTGACCGTGTCCCTGGCGGACGGGGGGGCCGCCGCCGACCGCCTGCTGGTGGCCCATGACGGTGTGGCCGCCGGCCAGGTCGGGGTGGATGGCGCCACCGTCAGCGTGGGCGGGCTGGCGGTCGGCGCCTGGAGCGGCGGCAGCAACGGCGAGCCGCTGGTGGTGCGCTTCGCCGGCGCCAACGCCACCCTGGCGGCGGTGCAGCGGGTGCTGCCGGCGCTGGCCTATGTCAACGATGGCGACGATCCCGGGGCGGCGCCGCGCACCCTGCTGGTGGTGGCCAACGACGGGGTCAGCGGCGCCTCCGACCCCGCCTCCCTGCCGCTGACGGTGGTGCCGGTCGATGATCCGCCCGTGCTGGCGTCCACCGTCATCGGCGCCTATGCCGGGGTGGCGCGGCGGGTGCAGCTGCTGGCCGGCGATCCCGACGGCGGCGCGCGCAGCTGGGCGCTGGCCGACCCCCCGCCCGGGGTGGCGCTGCTCGACCCCGCCACCGGCCTGCTGCGGGTCGAGATGGCGCGCAGCGGCACCTGGCCGCTGGCGGTGCGCATCGACGACGGCGTCAATCCGGTGGTGGCGGCGACCGCGGCGCTGGTGGTGACCGGCCCCGACGATCCGCGCCCGCACGCCGCCGGCGATCCGCCCGCCAGCGCCCCCGCGGGCGAGGAGCTGGTGTGGCAGGTGGATTTCGACTGCGCCGATCTGGGGCCGCAGACGGTGCTCGACTTCGCCCCCGCCGAGGACGCCCCCGCCGGCCTGGTGCTGTCCGCGGGCGGCCCGCGCCGGGCGCTGCTGCGCTGGACCATCCCGCTCGACCAGCCGGCGGGCGGGCACCGCGCCTTCACCGTGCTGGCCGAGGACCGCGCCGGCCACCGCGTGGGCGTGCACACGGTGCGGGTGCTGGTGCGGCCGCGGCCCGGGGGTGGGGGATGAATCGGCTGGTCCCGTTCCTGGTCCTGCTGCTCGCCGGCTGCGGCGCCGGTTCCGGCGGCGGCGGCGCGCCCGGGCTGTCCTCGGCCGCCGCCGGGGTGCCGGCGGCGATCGACCAGACCCGCGCCCAGTGGCAGGTGGTCGACCTCGCCAGCGGGCAGGTGAGCGCCGCCGCCGCGCTGCCGGGGCTGGCGGGCGATCCCGCCTACCGCGACCGCCTGATGGCCTTCCGCCTGGTGCCTGGCGGCGCGGTGGCGCTGGGCGGCGGCGCCTTCGCGCGCCAGGACGACGAGCTGGCGCGCACCGCGGTGGTGGCCTCCGTCTACGTCGCCGCCTGCGAGTGCACCCGCGCGCAGTGGCGGCGCATCGCCGGCGACGCCCCCTGGGACGCCGTGCGCCCGGTCCTGCCGGCGGGCGAGGACCTGCCCGCCACCGGGCTGTCGTTCGTGCGCGTGGGTGCGGCCCTGGCTGCCTGGAACGCCGGTGGCCGTCCGCGCCTGGGGCTGCCCGCCGCCGAGCAGTGGGAGGCCGCCGCGCGCGCCGGCTCGACCGCCAGCTTCCCCTGGGGCGAGGACCGCCGCGCCAGCGTGGCCGCGGCGTGGGCGGTGACCTGGGAATCCGGCGCCGCCCCGCGCGCGGTGGGCGGGCGGCAGGCCAACGCCTGGGGCCTGCACGACGTGTGCGGCAACGCCGCCGAGCTGGTCGCCGACGGCAGCGCCCGCGGCGGCGGCTGGGCCGACCCGCTCAGCCTCGCCCGGCCCGCCAACCGCTGGCTGGTGGAGCCCGACACCGGCCATGCCCAGGTTGGCGTGCGTCTGGTGTATCTGCCTTAGGGGCAAGATGCTGCATTCCGTCGCCGGTTCGCCGGGCGGCTGCATAAGGGCGGTGGGGACAGATCATGACCACCGCCACCGGGCATCCCACCGAGCTGCTGCTCGACCACCACCAGCGCGCCAAGATCGCCAAGGCCTACGATTCGCCGTCGTGGTGGTACGACGTGCGCGGCTTCTTCATCCTCACCTTCACCTACCGCGCCACCCTGTGGGAGCAGCTGCGGCTGTTCGCCGGCTGCCTGGGGCGCGAGCACCTCGAGGTGGCGATCGGCTCCGGCACCCTCTTCGCCATGATCCTCAAGCGGGCGCGGCGGCTGGGCTGCGCGCCGGAGCGGGTGGTGGGCTTCGACTACGCCGAACGCATGCTTGCCGGGGCGGTGCACCGCTTCGCCGGCGACCGCGCCGTCGAACTCGGTCTGGGCGATGCCACCCGCATGCGCTTCGCCGATGCCAGCTTCGACAGCGTGGCGGTGGCCAACGCCCTGCACTGCATCCCCGACGCCGCCGCCGCCCTGCGCGAGATGCAGCGGGTGCTGCGCCCGGGCGGGCGGCTGGCGGCCAACGTCCTGCTGCATCCGCGCGGCGGCTGGCCGTGGCGGCCGCTGGCGGAGCGCATCAACCGCTGGGGCCAGGCCAAGGGCATCCTCGACCGCCCCTACGCCGAGGACGAGATCCGCGGCCTGGTGCTGGCCGCCGGCTTCCGCATCGAGCGCGCCTGGGTCTCGGGCAACGCCTGGAACGTGGTGGCGGTGAAGCCGGGCTAGCCTTGAAGGCGACTAGCTAGGGATCGCGCGAACCGCACGAAGTGGCAGACGCGCCCCTGGGAGCGCCGGGCTCCAGCCCGGCAATTCGAGCCGTCCTCATCCTGCTTCGCCTGGCGAAGTGGGATGAACTGCCGGGCTGGAGCCCGGCGTTCCCTGGGAAGGGCGATCTGCCAGCGTCAGCCGCTCAGCCGCCGCTCGGCGAGGGCGAGGAAGAGCAGGGCGCGGGTGCGCTTCTCGGCCCCGATGCGGTGCAGCCAGGCGGGCAGCAGCGCCAGGCCCTCGCGCAGCGCCGCCGCCAGCGGGTCGTCGGCGGGCAGGCCGGCGCAGGCGGCGGCCAGCCAGTCGGCCAGCAGCTCGCCGCCCAGGCGCAGGTCGGAGCGGATGGTGCGCTCGCTGAGGCCGAGACGCCGCGCCAGCTCGGCGTGCGGGGTGCCGTCGGCGAGCACCGCCAGCAGCACCCCGGCGGCGCGCTGGGCGTCGGCGCGCCCGGCCGGCACCGCGGCCTGGAAGCGGGCGAGCAGCGCGCGCCACAGCTCGGCATGGCGTTCGGCCTCGCTTTCGGGCGGGGCCGCCGGCGGACGGGCGCCACCCTCCTGGTCGCGGCTGCGCCGGCGCAGCCATTCGCGCGCGAAGTTGACCAGGGTGCGGCCGAGGTAGGGGCGGAAGGCGCCGCGCCCGGCCTGGTAGTGCTGGCGCAGGGCGTCCTTCCAGGCCTGGCCGCGCAGCGCGCCGCGCTCCAGCGGCTCCTCCAGCTCGCAGAAGAACTGCTGCACGATGTCCTCGAGCTCGTCGCGCTCCAGGCGCATGCGCTGGGCGAGCAGGTCGAGGCAGGGGTCGACGTAGTATTCGGCGAAGCGCATGGTCTTGGGCGCCTCGGGATCGGTGCGCGCCAGCGCCACGCTGGCGCGGGTGTCGGCCTCGTCCCAGGTGCGCGGGCGTTCGCGCGCGTCGCGGTAGAGCACCTCCAGGCAGCCTTCCGCCTCGCTCACCCCGTTGACCGCGGCCAGGCGCAGCCAGCGCGCCGCGGCGGCGTCATCCTTGTCCACCCCGCTGCCGGCGGCGTGCAGCAGGCCGAGGTTGAACTGCGCCACCGCCAGGCCGCGCTCGGCGGCGCAACGGCACCAGCGCGCCGCCTCGGCGGGATCCTGCGCCGCGCCGGCCTCGCCGCGGGCGTGCAGCAGGCCGAGGCGGAAGGCGGCGCGTGCATGGCCGGCCCCGGCCGCGGCGCGCAGCAGCGCCAGCGCCCGGGGGTGGTCGCCGCCGGGCTCCAGCAGCAGCTCGGCGAGGCGGAAGCCCGCCGCCTGGTGGCCGGCGGCGAGGGCGGATTCGAGCAGGGCGCGGGCCTCCCCGCGTTGCCGGGGGTCGCCGCCGCCCAGCAGCCGCTTCGCCCGTTCGTAGTCGTCCGCTGGCGATCCGGCCATGGTCCCACCATCGCAGCCGGAGCGCGGCCCGGCAAGGGGCGTCCAGCGCTACAGCACCAGCCACAGCCAGGCGAGCATGGTGGCCGGGGCGGCGGCGGTGGTGGCGGTGACCAACGCCGCCATCAGCGCGGGGTCGCCGCCGAGCGCGCGCGCCATCGGCACCGAGGCCATCGCCACCGGGCTGGCCATCAGCACCGTCACCGCCGCGGTGGCGACCGGGTCGAGGCCGAGCAGGCGGCAGCCGCCCCAGCAGGCCAGCGGCACCAGCACCAGCTTGGCCGCCAGGGCCGCGCCCAGCCGGCCCCAGCGCCCGTGCAGGGCCGCGAAGTCGAGCCCGAGGCCGGCGGCGAGCAGGGCGAGCGGCACCGCACCGGCCGCCAGCATGCCCAGCACCGTGCCCGGCACCGTGCCCTCCAGGCAGCCGGGACGCCACAGGCCGAGCGCGGTGCCGAGCGCGACCGCGATCAGCAGCGGGTTCCTCGGCAGGTCGGCCAGGCTGCGCAGGGTACCGGCGGCGCCGCCGCCGTGGTGGGGCAGGCGGAACGCCAGCACGGCGCCGATGTTGAACACCGCCACCGAGGGTCCGAGCAGCACCGCGTAGGAGCCGGCCAGGCGTGCGCCCGCCTCGGCCGGCAGGTGGGCGGCGGCGAGGCCGACGATGGGCAGGCCGATGAAGGCGCCGTTGGGGCGGGTGGCGCCGTTGATCAGCGAACCCTGCTCGGCGGGCGGCAGCCGGCGCACCAGCAGCAGCGCCACCGCCATGCCGCCGAAGGTCGCCAGCGCCACCACCGCCAGCCCGGCCAGGGGCAGGTTGGCGCTCACGTCGGTGCGGCTGGTCAGCCACACCAGCTGGGCCGGCAGCGCCACCCAGTAGAGCAGCCGCGACAGCTCGGCCCCGTCCGAGAAGCCGCACCAGCGGCGCAACGCCACCCCCGCGGCGATGAGCAGGAAGACCGGGGCGAGGGTGTGGAGCAGGAGCATGGGCGAGGTGCTCACGCTACGCGCCGGGTCGCTCGCGCAAACTTCGCCAAGTTAGAAGGAGGAAGTCGGAAGTCAGAAGTCAGAAGGAGGAAGGAGGAAGGAGGAAGGAGGAAGGAGGAAGGAGGAAGGAGGAAGGAGGAAGGAATGCTGCCTCGCATCCGGCGCGTGGGATGGATCCCCGGCTGTGGATACGGGTGGGCAATCCTTCCTCCTTCCTACTTCCTCCTTCTGACTTTTGCGCAGGCGCAGTGCGCCGCTGGGACGTCAATTAATAGGCGGTGATCGCCGGATCGATCTCCTCGCCCCAGGCGAGGATGCCGCCGTCGAGGTTGCGGACTTTGCGGAAGCCGTGCTTCTTCAGGGTCTCCAGCGCCTTCATGCTGCGCCGGCCGGACTTGCACTGGCACACCACCAGCTTGTCCTTCCATGCCGCCAGCTCGCCCACCCGCGAGGGCACCTGGCCGAGGGGGATGTTGAGGTTGCCCTCGATCTGGCAGATGCCGAGCTCGAAGGGCTCGCGCACGTCGAGCAGCAGGTGCTCGGTGCCGGCGGCGCGCAGCTGGGCGTAGTCGGCCACGCTCAGGCCGATGTCCTCGGCGGGCGCCGCCGCGCTGTCGCCGCGCTTGAGGCCGCAGAACTGCTCGTAGTCGATCAGTTTGGTGATGGTCGGCTTGGCGCTGCACACCGGGCAGGCCGGATCCTTGCGCAGCTTGAGCTCGCGCCAGCTCATGTTGAGCGCGTCGTAGCGCAGGAAGCGCCCGGTCAGCGGCTTGCCGATGCCGGTGATGGCCTTGATCGCCTCGGTGGCCTGGATCATGGCGATCATCCCCGGCAGCACCCCCAGCACCCCGCCCTCGGCGCAGCTCGGCACCTCGCCGGGCGAGGGCGGCTCGGGGTAGAGGCAGCGGTAGCAGGGGCCGTTGCGCGGGTCGAACACCGTGGCCTGGCCCTCGAAGCGGTAGATCGAGCCGTAGATGTTCACCTTGCCCAGCATCACGCAGGCGTCGTTGACCAGGTAGCGGGTGGGGAAGTTGTCGGTGCCGTCGATCACCACGTCGTACTTGCGGATGATGTCGAGGGCGTTGGCCGAGGTGATGCCTTCCTCGTAGGTCTCGACCTGGACCCCGGGGTTGAGGTCGTTGATCGCGCGCCTGGCCGAGCGGGCCTTGGGCGTGCCCACGTCCTGGCTGCGGTGCATGATCTGGCGCTGCAGGTTGGACAGGTCGACCACGTCGAAGTCCATGATCCCGATGCGCCCGACCCCGGCCGCCGCCAGGTAGAGGGCGAGCGGCGAGCCCAGCCCGCCGGCGCCGATCAGCAGCACCGAGGCGCGCAGCAGCTTCTCCTGCCCGGCTTCGCCGAACTCCGGCAGGGTGAGGTGGCGGGCGTAGCGCAGGTACTGGTCGGAGGTGAGGGTCATGGCGCGATGCTGGGGCGGCTGGGGGTGGCGGGCGAATCGGAACCGGGCCGGGCGGCCATGCGTCAGGCGAAATCGGCGTCGAGCGGGAAGGCGTTGCTCCAGCGGCTGCCGACCCGCGGCTTGGCCATGATGCCGTCGACCGCGGCGCGCCAGCGCTTGTAGTGCTCGGTCTGCTGGTGGGCCTGGAAGTCGGCCTTGGTGCGGTACGCCTCATAGAACATGAAGCGGCCGGCGTCCTCCTCGTGGCGGCACACGTCGAAGCGCAGGTTGCCGGGCTCCTGGCGGGTGTTGCGCGAGTTCTCGATCGAGGCGGCGAGGAAGGCCTGCTCGTGGCCGGGCTGGACCTGGATGTCGACATGGACGATGTACATGGGGGGCGCACCTTAGGGGGTGGCACCGGCGCGGAAGGGGCTACCACAGCCGCATGACCACCTCCAGCGCTGAAACCGAGCGCCTCCAGCGCCTGGCCGGCGGGCTGGCCCACGACCTCAACAACCTGCTCAACGCCTTCGTCGGCTATGGCGAGCTGCTGCGCGCGGCGCTGCCCGCCGACGGCGAGCTGCTGCCCTATGCCGAGGGCATCGTCGACGCCAGCCGGCGCGGCACCGGGCTGTCGCGCCAGCTGGCGGTGCTGGGCGGGCGCATCGTGCCGCGCCTGCGTGCGACCGATCTCGCCCTGCTGCTGCCGCGCTGCGTCGATGCCGGCCAGGTTCCGCCCGCGGTGGCGCTGCCCGCCGCCGCCTGCCCGGTACACGCCGATCCCGACCTGCTGGTCGAGGCGGTGGCCAACGCCATCGCCCACGTGCGCCGCTGCCTGCCCCACGGCGGCCTGCTCACCCTTGCGCTCGATCCCGCCCGGCCGGCGCTGGAGCTGCGCCTGGGGGCGCCGTTGCCGGCGGCCGCGGGCGCCACCCTGTGCGAACCCTACCGCTCCGCCGGGCCGGGATTGAAGGGGGGCCTGGGGCTGGCGGTGGCGGCCGAGCTGGCCCGCCTGGCCGGTGGGGCGCTGGAGCCTGCCACCGGACCTGATGGCGGCCTGCTGCGCTTCGCCTGCCAGCTGCCGGCGAGCGGCGGCGGCCAGGTGCTGGCCGGGCGCTCCCTGGTGCTGGTGGTGGCCGACGGCGAGCTGCGCGCGGATCTCGAACGCCACCTCGCCGGCGCCGGCGCCACCGTGCTGGTGGGCGACGATCTGACCATGGCCGAGGGCCTGGTGCGGGTGCTGGCCGCCCCGGTGGATGCGCTGGTGTCGGACCTGGCCCCTGCCGGCGGCATTCTGGCCGGGGTGCGCCGGCTGGCCCCGGGCGATCCCGCCGCCATCGTGCAGGTGCTGGCGGGGTGAGGTTGGTTATCGGTTGATGGTTGATGGTCGACCAGCGCGAAGTCAGCGGGCTGTCCCCAACCACCAACCACCAACCACCAACCATCAACCCGCCCTGCGCCGCAGGGCGGCGAGCAGCGCGCCGGCGAACACGATCTGCGCCACCACCGCGCCGCCCACCAGGATCTGGTCGAGGCGGCTCGAGCTGCCGAAGGCGTAGGCATGCAGGCCGGTGGCCTGGATGAAGTTCACCCCGTACCAGCTCCACAGCACCGACAGGAAGCCCAGCACCGACCAGGCCGCCATGCCGTTGGGGCCGACCCAGCCGACGTAGCGCAGGTGCAGCGGCACCAGGTACACCAGCACCACGATCAGCGCCCCGACCTCCTTGGGGTCCCAGCCCCAGAAGCGGCCCCAGGCCTGGTCGGCCCACACCCCGCCGAGCAGGGTGCCGGCCGCCATCAGCACGGTGCCGACCTGCAGGCAGCGGTAGAGCGCCAGGGCCTCGCCGTTGCCCACCCGCCCGCCGCTGCGCCAGGCCTTCCACAGCGCCCAGTTGCCCAGCGCCCAGGCGAGCAGGAAGGGGGCGTAGGCCGCCACCACCACCTTCACATGCAGCCACAGCCAGAAGCGGCTGCGCAGCACCGGCTGGAGCTGGCCCATGGCGGCGCCGTATTCCGGCGGGATGGCCTCGCCCACCAGCGCGCACAGCGCGGCGGTGGCGGCGCCGGCGACCGCGTAGCCGATGCGGCCGGTGGCCGGCCACAGCGCCAGGCCGAGGGCGCCGGCGATGAACGCCACCCACACCAGGGTCTCGTAGAGGTTGCTGACCGCGCCCAGGCCGGTGATCGCCACCCGCGCCGCCAGGCCGGCGGCGATGCAGGCCAGGCCGAGGACGCTGGCGGCGGTGCCGATGCGCCGCCAGGCCGCGCCGGCGCCGCTGCGCGCGCCCCAGCCGAGGGCCAGGGCGCCGGCCAGGCAGGCCAGCCAGGCCCAGGTGAAGGGCCTGGCGCGGTGGTAGGCGAGCTCGAGCGCGATCAGGCCGGGGGCGGGGTAGGCGGCGACCTGCTCGGTGCCCACCCCGCGCGCGCGCAGCTCGCCCTCACGGCGCGCCGCGGCGGCGCGCAGGGCGGCCTCGAAGCGGGCCTGGGCGGCGGGGTAGCCGTCGCCGGTGTGCACCGCCCGCCACCAGAGCGAACCCGCCGCCAGCAGTTCGACCACCCCGGCCGGGGCCTGGCTGGTGGCGGCCAGGCCGGACAGCACCGGGTCGGG
>JAKLKR010000167.1 GCA_023150565.1 Planctomycetota bacterium | reverse complement strand
GACGGACGGGTGTCGTGGGTGGTGGCCGACGTCAGCGGCAAGGGCCTACCGGCGGCGCTGGTGGTGAGCATGCTGCGCATCGCCTGCAAGGAGCTGCAGCCGCGCGGCCTGCCCCCGCACGAGCTGCTGCTCGGGCTCGACCGCCTGCTGCGCGGCGAGATGCCGGGCACCATGTTCGTCACCGCCATGGCGGTCGACCTGGCAGCCGACGGCCTGCTGCGCTGGTGCGGCCTGGGCCATCCCGCCGCCCTGCTGCTGCGCGCCGGCGGCGCCTGCGAGGAGCTGGAATCCCAGCCGGGCATGATCGGCCTGATGCCGCCGGCGGTGTTGCGTCGCCGGGCGGTCACCGCCGAGGTCCGCCTGGGTGCCGGCGACCGCCTGTGCCTGCTCAGCGACGGGGTGACCGAGAGCAGCGACCCCGCGGGGGCGTTCCTCCCCGCGCAGGCGCAGCGCGACGCCCTTGGCGGTGCGGGCGGACCGGCGGCGGCGATCGAACGCCTGCTGGCGGCGATCGACCGCCACGGTGCCGGCGCCCCCCAGGGCGACGACATCACCGTGGTGGTGGGCGACTACCTGGGGTGACCATCAGCCGCCGAAGGCGGCGCGCAGCACCCCGTCGGGGCGGTCGATGCCGTTGCTGATCAGGGCGAGCATGGCGGCGTCGAGGTCGCCGCCGTCCTCCACCGCGAAGGCCTGGCGCAGCAGGCGGTCGCTGCCCAGCACCTCGGGCCAGCACGGGCGCAGCGCGGCCTCGGCGTAGGCGCCCAGGAACGGCTCCAGGCGCTTGCCGCCCTCGCGCCCGGCGAACAGCATGAGCAGGCGCGAGGCCGCCGGGTACGACACCGGGTGGCGCAGGTCCTTGCCCGACAGCCCGCACACCAGCCCGAACAGGAAGGTCGGCTCGGTGAGGTCGAAGAGGGTCTGCAGGGTGATCTGCACGTACTCGGCCCCGCCGCGGTCCTCGGCCAGGCGGATGAAGGCCTTGTCGCCCAGGATCTCGCAGGTGCCGGTGTAGGTGAAGTGCAGGCGCGCCGCCTCCATGACCTGGAGCGTGGCGCGCTCGCCCTCGATGCGCAGCAGGCTGCGCTGCACCCGGCCGTCGTGGTGGAAGCTCCGGCTCAGGGTCAGCCACCAGCCGTCGTACCAGCTCTGGGCCTGGCGCAGCGCGGTCCAGCCCTCCTCCAGGCGGGTGCGCCGCGCCTGCTCCTGCACCGCATCGCGTTCGGCCTGGTCGAGGCGGTCGAGCACCTCGCGCGGGGCGCGCGCCAGGGCGGCGGCGTCGCGCAGGGCGGTGCGCTCGTCGCGCCCCAGGGCGAGGGCGTCGGCGAGGGCCTCGACCTGGGCGGCATTGGGCCGGCGCGCCCCGCTGCGCAGGCGCGACACGGTCGAGGCCGCCAGCCCGGCATGGCCGGCAAGCTCGCCCAGGGTCCAGCCGTGGCGGCGGGCATGGCTGGCAATCAGGTCGGCGAAGGTGGCGGTCGGCATGGCGTTTCCTGGCAATTTCAAGACGGGGATTCAGGGCCGTTGCAGCTGGATTACGACGATAATTTCGCGATCGGCTGGCAAATCGCAATGGCAAGGCAGGACAGTCCATGGCAAAATTGCCGGCAATTGACAACTCTGGCATGCGATTGACTGGTCAGGTTGCCGGACTCGGGAGGTAGGTTGCCGGCGGGAGCCCGCCATGCGCCGCCATCAGCCGACCACCGCCACCGGTCTGTTCCTGTCCTGGCCGAGCGGCGCCAGCCTGCTCTACCTGCTCAGCGCCGCGCTGTTCCTGGGCGGGGCGGCGTTGGTGCTGGCGCCGGGTTCCGGCGACGAGTCCCGCCTGGGCGAGCGCCTGGGCATGATCGGCACCGTGATCGCCTATCAGGGCGCGCTGCTGGCGGTGGCGCTGCTGGTGTGCCGCTGGCGGCGCGGGCACGACGACGCGGTCGCTCTGGCGGTGCTGCTGGCGGCCTTCGCCGGCGGCGGCGCCGCCGCCCTCGACACCGTGGCCTACCACCTGCCCTGGGCCGCGCTCGGGCTCGGGCTGGTAGGCTTCGCCCTGTGCCTGGGCGCGGGCGCCGCCCTCGGCCGGCGGGTGCTGTCCGGCTGGCCGGCGGGGCTGCCGTGGGTGCTGGCGGCGCTGCTCGCCGCCGACCACCTGATGCCCGGCCTGCTCGGCCTGGGCGCGCGCGCCAGCGCCGCCGATCCCGAACTCGCCTGCCTGCGCTGGCTGCTCAGCTGGGGCTGGCTGCTGATTGCCGCGGTGGCGCTGGTGGCGCTGGCCTGGAGGGCCGCCCCGGATCCCGGCGACGCCGATCGTCCGGCGGTGCTGCGCCGCGGCATGGGCTGGATCCTGGGCCTGGTGGTGGCCGCCACCGTCGGCCTGCACCAGTGGTTCCTCACCTACGCCTTCGGCATGGCGGTGGACTGGGGCGACCTGGTGCCGCTGTTCGCCCTGCTGCTGTGGGCGGGCGAACTGCTGGTCTGGCGCTGGTTCGGCGCCGCCGCCGGGCGCGAGCGCGCGGTGGTGCTGGGCCTGGCCGCGCTGCTGCTGGCGGCCGCCGGCGGCCGCGGCCAGTGGCACCTGGCGGTCGCCGGACTGGCCCCGGCCCACCTGATCCTGCTCGCCGGCGGGCTGCTGCTCACCGCCGCCGCCTGGTGGCGCGGCCAGGGCGCCAGCGCCGTCCTCGGCGCCGGCTGGCTGGCCCTGGGCGCGTTCGGTCTGGGCGCGGGCGGGTGGACCATGGGCGGCCTGCTGCTGGCGGCGCTGGTGCTCGAAGCCGCCCGTCGCCGCTCCTGGCCGCTCGCCGGCCTGGCCGCCGCCCTTGCCCTGGGTGTGTTCCTGGTTCCGCACCTGCCCGCGCTGATCGCCCTGCTGCCCGACAACCGCGGCTGGCTGGTGGTGGGCGGGGCCTTCCTGCTGCTCGCCGCCGGCGCGGTCGCCAGCCGCCGTTCCGCCATCGCTTCCGACCGGGGGGAAGGTCCCTCCGGTCCCGCCGCCGACGCCCCATCCATCCCCCCGGCGCCGGCATCCACCCCCGTTTCCACGGAGGCTCCATGCATTCCCTCATCCATTCCCGTCACGCCGGCTCCCCCGGCTTCACCCTGATCGAACTGCTGGTGGTGATCTCGATCATCGCCATCCTCGCCGGGATGCTCATGCCGGTGCTCGGCATCGTGCAAGACAACGCCCGCCGCGCGCGTTGCGCCAGCAATCAGAAGCAGCTGGTGCTCGCCATGGTGGCCTATGCCAACGATTACGACGGCGCCTGGCCGGCGCGCCCGACCGCGGCCGCCAACGGACCGCAGGTGGCGGCCAACGCCGGCACCGACCCCTTCACCGGTCCCGCTTCGCTCGAATTGCTGGCGGTTGCCATGGGTGGCGACCTGATGCCGGCGATCTTCACCTGCGCCGGCAATCCGACTGTCAAACCCGCGGCCGCAGCAGCCGCCAGCATCGCTGGCGGCAATGCCACCTGGGCCCCCGGCAGCGGCAGCTCCCAACCGGCCTACGCCTACGACTGGACGGTGCCGGCCAACGCTTCCAGCATGCGCGTGGTGCTGGCGGACCGGCCGGTGAGCGCGCTGCAGGGCGCAGGTCACCGCGGCGGCACCACCCCGGTGACCTTCGCTGACGGCCACAGCGGCACCATCCCCAAGGGCCTGGGTGTTCCCGCCGGAGCCAAGACCAAGGACCTCACCGGCGCCGACTACGCCGGCTGGTTCGCCAACCGCGACGCCAACAACGACAACATCTACAGCGATGACGGCGACGGCGGCGGCAACAGCCCCGGCAACGGTTCCACCACCCGCGCCTGGGTGCGCTGAGCGGGATCAGCCCGCCATGCCGCCGCGATGGAGCGGCGGCATGGCGGCGGGCGCCGTTCAGGGATCGGCCAGGTCGCCGACGTGCTCGCGCAGGTAGGCCAGGCGCCGGGCGTGGTTGCCGGCCCTGGCCAGGGCGGCGCCGAAGCGGGCCTCGCGCTGGCCCGCTCCCGGCGTTTCGGCGAGGATCCGCTCCAGCTCGGCCAGGCCCATGGCGGCGTAGCCCTCCTGGGCGTCCGCCAGGTCCGGCTGGTCGCCACCACCCGGGGCGAGGGCGCGGAAGCCCTGCAGCAGGATCAGACGGCTGACCACGTTGGTGGCCCACACCGCGCGGGCGGGCGGCTTGAACCGGCGCCAGGCGGTGGGATCGGCCTGCACCCGGCGCGACAGGTCGACCGCCACCTGCACGTCGAGGTCATCGTCGGGCAGCGCCAGCAGCTCGGCCGCGGTCCTGGCGCGAGGGATGGGCGAGCGCTCCGACCACAGCAGGAGGACCGCCGCCGCCAGCAGCGCCGCCAGCACGGCGAGCAGGACGGCGATGCGCAGGGGTGGACGCGCGGCCATGGTGCCGCCTCAGGCCTTGGGCAGGAGCGCCTGCCATTCGGCGGTGGTGAAGGCGGAGTAGTCGCGCTGGAACGCGCCGACGTGGCCGTCGGCGAAGGCGATGCCGACCCGGCCGCGGTGGCGGGGCGAGAAGTCCAGCAGCCCGGTGCCGATGGTCAGGAAGGAGATCGCATCCCAGACCACGAATTCGGACTGGCCCTCGAAGGGTGCGGTCGGTCGCAGCAGGGCGTCGGCGAGCAGCATCGCCCCGGAGGGGCCCGGGAGCGAGGCGAGGCTGCGCTGGCGGAAGGTGAGGTTCGAGGAGCCGAGGATGAAGGAGGCGGTGCCGTAGCTGGTCGGCAGGTAGTTGGCCTCGGAGAGCGCCGAGGGCTTGTCGATCCGGCCGGTAGGGCCGACCACCTCGTTGCGGCCGGTCTCCGGGCAGACGGTGATGCGCTTGCGCTTCTTCGACAGGGTGGTGAGGGTGTCGCCGTCCTCCAGCAGGCCGGTGTCATGCAGCTTGTTCCACCAGAACCTGGTCGTCCCCGGCTCGCTGCACACCGGCAGCATGCCCTCGGCATCGACGGTGTAGGCGGCCACGCACAGCGCCAGCTGGCGCAGGTTGCTGCCGCAGGCAGTCTTGCCGGCCGCCGTCTTCACCAGCGAGACGGCCGGCAGCAGCATGCCGGCGAGGACGGCGATGATCGCGATCACCACCAGCAGTTCGATGAGGGTGAATCCGGCGGCGGGGCGGGCGGTGCTGGGCATGGTCACCTCGTGCGGATGCCGGAACGGCAGCTGGCCGAGCCTAGCGACCGGGCCGTCGCCCGGCAATATCCCGCTTGGACGCTCCTGTATCCAGGATTGATCGGAGGCGCCTGCCCCGGTGGCGCGGCACGGCGGGGTATTTCTGCGTTTCCGCCGGCCATTGCCGTCGATGCGGCGCCATCGTCGGTGTATCCCGCGCGTCCGTCGCGTCCCCGGCCTTCTGCTCCTGGGCGCGCGGCGGCGATCGCCCGCGCCCGGGTTGAACCCGGGTGGGGGCGTGGTACCAGCCTCCCATGGCTGCCCCCACCGCCGGCGACACCGGTCTGCGCGTGCTGCTGGGCGACCTGCGCACCATCGACGGCACCCAGTGGCGCCGCACCCGGCTGTGCAGCCCCTATTGGCGGATCTACCTCAACGACGACGACGGGGCGTGGATCCTCCATCCGGGCGGGCGCTGCGACCTCGTCGCCGGGCGGATCCATGTCCTGGCGGCCTGGGGCGACTTCGACGGCCGCTGCGCCAACCCGGTCAGGCACCACTACCTCCACGTCGATCCCGGCGAGCCGCTGCGCGACATCCTGCGCGGCGGCGATCCCCTGGCGGCGGCCTTCCGCGGCCCGCTGCGCCTGCCCGCCGACCAGGACCTGGAGCAGCGCATGCGCGCGCTGTTCGCCGCCGCGGTGCGTTCGCGGCTGTGGCCGCTGCGCGCGCAGGCGCTGGCCTCGGCGGTGCTGCTGCGCTGCCTCGAGCAGTGCCCGGGCGAGGAGCTGGGGCGCTACGAACGCCAGCTGGCGGACGGCGACCTGGTGGCGCGTATGCACCAGTTCATCGACGAGCACCTGCACAAGCCCATCGATGTGCGCGTCCTGGCGCGTTATTTCGGTCTCAGCGAGTCGCACTTCTGCCGCATCTTCCGCCGCGCCAGCGGCACCTCGCCGCTGGCCTGCCTGCAGCAGCGGCGCATCGCCCGCGCCCAGGAGCGCCTGCTGTCCTCCGACGACCCGATCGAGGTCATCGCCGGCAAGTGCGGGTTCGCCAACCGCTACCACTTCACCCGCGTGTTCACCCGCATCGCCGGGGTTCCGCCGGGGGCCTTCCGCCAGCGTTCGCGGCGCTGACCGGCCCCGGCGCGCCGACCGTACGAAAGTACATTTGACCGCCCGGGTGGGTCGCCACAGTGCCCGCCCATGGCCAGCCCGACCGGCGTTCCGCCTCCCGCCGCCCTCGCCTCCCACCGCTGGCGGCTGGTGCTGGCGCTGTGGCTGGTGCCCGTCCTCACCGGCCTGGGCCTGCGCATCGCCCTGGCCGCCAGCTATCCCCATGCCGCCACCAGCCTGGCGACCGAGGCCCATGTTTTCGCCGGCGGCGCCCTGCTCGACCTCGCGGTGGCGTGGCTGGTGCTGCTGCCCATCACCGCCATCCTGCTGCTGTCGCGGGCGCCCTGGCTGGATGCGCGCGCGGTGCGCCTCGGGCTGGCCGCCCTGTGGATCGGCGGCTGCGGCTTCCTGGCTGCCGCCGAATGGTTCTTTTTCGCGGAGTTCACCGCGCGCTTCAACCACATCGTGGTCGACTACCTGCTCTACCCGCAGGAGGTGTTCGTCAACATCTGGGAAAGCTATCCGCTGCCGGCGATCCTCGCCGGGCTGGCAGCGCTGTCGCTCGCCGCGGCCTGGCCGCTGGTGCGCTGGTCGGCGCCCGCCGCCGCCGCGCCCCGGCGCTGGTTGGCGCTGGCGGCGCTGGCGCTGGGCGCGCTGGGCGCGGCCGGCATCCTGCGCCTGGTGCCGGCGGTGCCGTCGCACGATCGCATGGTGGCCGGCATCGGCCAGAACGGCCTGGTCGAGATGGCGCGCGCCTTCGCCAGCGCCCACCTCGACTACCGCGCCTTCTACGCCACCCTCGACCCCGCCGAGGCGCGTGTCCGTGCCGGCCGCCTGTTCGGCTTCGCCGACGCCCTGCCCGCCAGCGGCCGCCCGGCCAAGCTCATCGGGCCGCCCGCCAGCGCCGCCGCCACCCGCCCGCTCGACATCCTGGTGGTGCTCGAGGAGAGCCTGGGCCAGGAGTTCTGCGGCTGCCTGGGCGGCGAGCATGCGGTCACCACCCAGCTCGACCGCTGGTCGCGCCAGGGGCTGCTGCTGACCCGGCTGGTGCCGACCGGCAACCGCACCGTGCGCGGCATCGAGGGCAGCCTGGGCAGCTTCCTGCCGCTGCCGCCGGAGTCGGTGGTGAAGCGCGACCAGAGCGCGGGCTTCGCCACCATCGCCGGGGTGGCGGCGGCGGCCGGCTACCGCACCGAATGGTTCTATGGCGGCGCCGGCGGCTTCGACCGCATGGCCGCCTTCGCGCGCGAGGCCGGCTGGCAGGAGTTCCGCGACGACGGCCTGCCCGGCCAGCGCGGGGTGTTCCCCGCCGACGCCTTCCGCACCGCCTGGGGGGTGGCCGACGGCCATCTCTTCGACGCCATCCTGGCGCGCCAGCTCGCCGCCCAGCGCAGCGGTGAACGGCTGTTCATCACCGGCCTGACGGTGAGCAACCACCAGCCCTTCCTGGTGCCGGGCGGGGTGTCATGGGGGACCAAGCCCGGGCGGCTGATCGGCTGGATCGCGGCCGCGGTGCTGCTCGGTGCGCTCACCGTGCTGGCGCTGTGGCGCTGGCACCGCCGCTTCGGCTGGCTGCCGACCCTGGCCGTGCTCGCCCTGGGCTGGGCGCTGTGGGGCGGCTACGGCTTCCACAAGATCGGCGCCACCAGCATGCGCGAGGTGGCGGTGGGCTACGCCGACCTCAGCCTCGGCCACTACCTCGACCGCGCCAAGGTGGCGGGGGTGCTCGACCACACCGTGGTGCTGATCGTCGGCGACCACGGCGCGCGGGTGTTCGGCACCGAGGAGTTCCCCCTCGACAGCTACCGCGTGCCCGGGCTGTTCCTCAGCCCGGATCCGCGCTGGCAGGGGGTGCGCCTGGACGGCCTGTGCTCGCAGATCGACCTCGCCCCCACCCTGCTCAGCCTGGCCGGGGTGCGCTGCCTCGCCCCCTTCCTCGGCCAGGACCTCACCCGCGATGGCGCCCCCGGGCGCGCCTTCGTGCAGCACAACCGCGACATCGGCCTGCTCACCGAACAGGAGCTGGTGGTGCTGGGGCTGCGCCAGCAGATCGACTGCTACCGCCGCAGCGGGCCCGAGGGCCTGTCCCTGGAGCGCATCCCGCCGGCGGCGGTGGATGCCGATCCCCGCCTGCGCGAACTGCGCTCGGATGCGGTGGCCGGCTTCCAGGCCGCCGAGGAGCTGTATCGCGAGGGCCGCTACCGCCTGCGCGAGCAGGTGGTGGTGGAACCGCGGTAAGCCCGGGCCGCCGTCGGCGTCCTATCGCCACACCGGAGTCCCCATGCGTCCGACCGTCGTGCTCGCCCTGGTCCTCGCCCTGGCCGCCTTCGCCGCCGCCGCGGCCGCCGAGGCCCCGCCTGCCCAGCCCGCCACCGCGCCGGCGCCGCTGCTGGTGACCCTGCCCGCGGGCGCCGCCAGCGCCGCGGTGCTGACCCCCGAGGAGGCGCACTACCGCGAGCTGCGCGGCAAGGTGAAGGCCATCCGCCGCGCCGCCGACCAGGATCCCGAGATCGCGGCGCTCAAGAAGGCCGACGAGGAGGCGCGCAAGACCCTGGAGGCGGCGAGCAAGGCCGCGCAGGAGGCCTCCAAGGCCTACCAGGACAAGCTCCAGGCCTTCCAGGCCAAGCAGGAGGGCTACGCCGACCTCAAGGCCGAATACGACAAGGCCGCCACCGCCCGCCGCGCCAGCCTGGGTGCAGCCAGCGCCGCCGGGGTGCACCCGGGGCCGGTGGTGCAGGTGCTGCCGGCGGGAGCGGCCTCGGCCGCCCCCGCCCGCTGAGCTACTTGGCCGCCGGGGCGGTGGCCGGCGCCGCCGGCTTGGTCCACAGCGCCGGGGCCTTGCACACCGCGCAGGGGGCGAGGCCGTCCTTCACCGCCTGCGCCAGGGTGGTCTGCTTCTTGGCGAAGCGGCAGGAGAACAGGTGGTACTTGCCGCCGTTCTCGCTCGCGAACACCACCACCTTGGCGGCATCGTAGACCGGCGGCTGGCACTGCTTGCAGGGTTCGTCGCCCTCGCTCAGCGACTGCGCCAGGGTGGTCTTGATCTTGGCGTTGGCGCAGTCCTTGGTGTGGTACTTGGTGCCGTTCTCGGTGGTCCAGGTCTCGCACGCGGCCGGGTCGGTGACCACTCCGGCGTTGGGGTCCTTGGCCGGGACGGCGCCGTCGGCGGCGAAGCCGAGGGTGGCGGAAGCGAGCAGGAGCAGGGTGGGGAGCAGGCGCATGGACGGGTTCTCCAGAGCGGGGAAAGGGTGGACGGGGGCGGGCGGGTGCAATCAGGCGGTGGCCAGCGCCGCCACCAGGCCGGGGGCGGGGCGCAGCAGGCGGACCGAGGTGGGCGTCTCGGGCGGATCGGCGGGGTGCTCGGCCAGCGCCAGCCGGCGGCATTTCAGCCAGGCCTCCCAGCGCGCCCAGGCGGCGGGGAAGTCCTCGGCGTCGAGGCCGGCGCGCCAGCGCGGCGGCAGGTAGAGCTCCGCCACCGCCTGCCAGCCGGGCGGGGCGCGGTCCTCGACCAGGTCGACGCCGAGGGCACCGCCCGGCGCCGCCCCGGCCAGGGCCCGGCTGCCGGCATAGGCCAGCGACAGGCCCAGCCCGGCCCAGCCGCCGGCGCCGCGCGGGCCGGTGGCGCACTCCTCCAGGCGGCCGCCGGGGCCGGCGATGGCGGCGGCCAGGCGCGCCAGCAGCGCGCGCGCCTCTGCCGCCAGCACCCGGCGGTCGCCGCCATCCGGCGCCGCCACCAGCCCCAGGCGGATCCCGTCCGCGCCCACCGGCAGGAGCAGGGCGGCCATGGTCAGGCCGGGGCGGCGGGGGCGCCGCACCAGGCGCCGTCGGCGGGCAGGCGCTCGCCCTTGGCCACCAGGGTGAGGGGGCCGAGGCAGGTGCGCGCGCCGACCTCGGCGTCGTAGAGCACGATGGTGCGCGCCCCCAGCACCGCGTCGGCGCCGATGCGCACCAGGCCCACCGTCATCACCCGGTCCTCGAACAGGTGGGTCTGCGGGCCGCAGTCGGCGTTGAGCACCGCCCCGTCGCCGATCTCGACGCAGTCGAACTCGGTGAGGTCGGTGCTGTCGAGCACGGTGTCGCGGCCGATGCGCGCGCCGTACAGGCGCAGGAACACCGGCAGCAGCGGGGTGCCGCGCAGGAAGTCGAGCAGGTTGGGCACCGCCAGCGACTCGTGCATCGAGGTCACCGCCTCGCTCAGCCACACGAAGGGCGTCCACATCGGCGCCGCGCGCGGGCGGTAGCGGCCGATCAGCAGCCATTTCGCCGCCAGCACCGCCGCCACCGAGGCGAGGCCGTAGAGGAAGCCCAGCCCGGCCATCGCCACCAGCGCCGGCAGCCAGGCGTCGGCCTCCAGCAGCGGCATCACCAGGTGCACCGCCAGGTAGCCATAGGCCATGATGAAGGCGAGCGGCAGCACGATGCGCGCCAGCTCGATGGCGGCGCGCGCACACCAGCGCGCCCGGCCCGGGCGGAAGGTCAGCGCCTCGGGGTGGCCGCCGTGCAGCTCGCGCGCCGGCAGCAGCAGCGCCGGGCTGCCCATCCAGGTCTGCCCGGGGGCGAGCGCGGCGGCGGGCGGGGCCAGGGTCTGCACCCCGATCAGCACCCCGTCCGGCAGCACGCTGCCATCGGGCACGCAGGCGCCGTTGCCGACGAAGGCGCGCGCCCCCACCCGGGTGCCCATCAGCACCATGCGGCGGTCGCGCACCTGCTCGTCGCCGAGCAGGGCGCCGTCGGCGATGAAGCTGTCGTCGCCCAGCTCGAGCAGCTCGGGGGTGATGCCGGTGGCGGTCGAGATCTCGGCCCCGCGCCCCACCCGCACCCCGATCAGGCGGAACCAGTGCGGGGCATAGACGGTGGCGAACAGCCCGTGCAGCAGCTGGAGCGAGTTCTCCTGCACCTGGTCCGAGACCCATTTGCGGTAGTACATCGCGCCGTGCACCGGCCAGCGCCCGGGGCGCAGGCCGCCGCACAGCAGGCGGCGCAGCAGCGCCGCCACCGCCAGGGTGGCGGCCAGCAGCACCGCCGCCGCCGGCACCCCCAGCAGCAGGTAGACCCCGGTGGCGACGGTGGTGTGCACGGCGCCGCCGTAGCTGTCGAGCCAGGCGCCGTCGAGCCAGTCGATGAGCACGAAGGCGGGGAACACCGGCAGGAAGAACAGCGCCGCCAGCGCCAGCGCCGCCAGTGGATAGAGCGCGGCCTCGCCCAGCCGGCGCCAGGGTCCGGGCGCCGGCGCCGGATCGGGGGCGGGCGCGCGCCCGGCCGGGCGCGCCGGCACCCCCTGCCAGCACTCCCCGTCCGGCACCGCCCGGCCGCCGGGCAGCGAGGCGAGGTCGCCCAGCTCGGCGCCGGCGCCGATGGTCGCCGGCCCCTCCAGCACCGCGCCCGAGCCCACCACCGCCTGGGCGCCCAGGCGCACGCTGCCGGCCACCAGCCAGCCGCCCGCGAAGCGCACGTTGGCCACCAGCACCCCGGCGCCGACGGTGGCGTGGTCGCCGAGGGTGAGCAGGTCGGGGGCGCGCACCTCCAGCCCGGCGAGGTGCACGTCGCGGCCGACGCGCGCGCCCAGGGCGCGCAGCCAGGCCGGCAGCAGCGGGGTGCCGTGCAGCAGATGGACCGGGGCCGCGCGCTGCATCACGTCGGCGAACCACCAGCGCAGGTGCACCTGCCCCCACAGCGGGTGGCGGCCGGCCGGCATGCGCCCGAGCACCAGCCACTTGGCGGCCAGGGCGGCGGCGAAGGGCAGGATCTGGGCGAGCGCGAACACCGCGGTCGCCGCCGCCGCCGCCCGCCACACGCTGTCGCCCTCGTCGCCGGTGAGGATGTGGTAGGTGAAGAACGGCGCCAGCCAGCCGGCCAGGTGCAGGCACACCGGCACCGGCAGCAGCAGCAGCATGGCCAGGCCGCACCAGCCGCGGCGGACGCGCGACGGCCGTCGCACCGCCTCGGCGGGGGCCGGCGCCGGAGCGGCGTCGGCGGCGAGGGCGGCGGCGATCGCCCCCAGCCGGCGGTGGGCGTAGACCAGGCGCACCGCCGCGCGCGCATGGCCGCGGGTGCGCAGCAGCGACACCAGGCGGGCGGCGGCCAGGGAATGGCCGCCGAGATCGGCGAAGAAGTCGTCGCCGGGGCGCGGGCTGCGCCCCGGCAGCACCTCGGCCACCGCCGTCAGCAGGGTGCGTTC
>JAKLKR010000166.1 GCA_023150565.1 Planctomycetota bacterium | reverse complement strand
GCCAGGCGGCGGCCGGGCGGCCCTGGCGCGCGGCCTCGACCAGCGCCGCCAGGTGCTCGCGCAGGCTGCGGGTATCGGCCTCGTAGGCGTCGAGGAACACCAGCGCGCGGTCGTCGAGCCCGAGCCCGAGCCCGACCTTGAGCCGGGTCTGGTTGTCCTCGGCCCAGGACAGCGCGCTGGCGAGCAGCGGCGGGTCGCGGCGGCGGTCCTTGTTGAGGTCGTCGAAGGGCTCGCCCGGATCCCAGCGGTGGTTGCCGTTGAGGTCGGTGTAGGGTTCGCCCTGGAAGGCGCGCAGGGTGAGGTTGACCGACTGCTTGATCGCCGCCGGCACCACCAGCACCAGCACCCCGGCGCAGAGCAGGGTGATGGCGCCGAACAGCAGCCCGGCGGCGATCACCCGGCGCATGCGCCGCGCCAGGAGGTCGACCGCCGGGGTGACGATGTAGGCGATGGCGAAGCCGATCGCCACCGGCACCAGCACGTCGCCCAGGGCCACCACCACCGGGCGGGTGATGCTGGCGGTCTCGCGCAGCGCGAAGCTGCACATGGCGATGGTGGTGGCGATGATCAGCACCCGCACCCACGGGCTGGCGAGCAGCTCCTTCACGCCTCCGCCCCCGTGCCGCGCCCGGTGAGCTGGCGGGCATGCGCCGCCACCGCCGGCCCCAGCGCCGGCAGCTGGTCGAAGTCCTCGCGGCGGTCCTCCGGCTGCTTGCTGAGGATGCCGTGGCCGATGAGCAGGAAGGTGACCTCGCCCACGTCGCTGCCGCTGCGCAGGCCCCACTGCGCCAGCACCAGGTCGGCGAGGGTGCCCCAGCGCCGCGCCGCGAGGTCGACCACGCCCTCGGTCAGCTCGGCGGCGCTGAGGTGGCGGCGGTGGGCGGGGTCGCCGCCCGAGACCCGCTCGACCTGGTGGCGCAGCGATTCGCCGACGAAGGCGAAGGCCTCGACCGCGTAGCGGCCGTCCTCGCGGGCGATGGTGGTCAGGCTGGGGGTCGGCACCCTGCTCACCTCCACTCGCGCGGCTGCACCTCGAGGCGCTCGAGCACGGTGTTGGCGGGCAGCTGCAGGGTGATCGCCGCCGGCGCGCGGTCGGCCAGCCCGCGCACCCGGTGCACCTGCTCGCCGCGGCCGATCCAGGTGCGGATGCGCTCGGGGCCGAGCTCGACCGCGAACGACACCCGCGGCGAGGCCAGACGCTCCTGGCGCAGCACCACCGGCGGCTTCTCGTCCTCGCGCCACACCACCTGGAGCTGGTCGCCGACCAGGTTGATCCAGGTCTGGTGGCTGGGATAGGAGGTCTCGGTCAGGCGCAGCAGGGTGCCGTTGGTCGGGGTCAGCGCCGCCACCACCCACACGAACACCGTGCCCTTGCCGTAGGGCCTGAGCTGGATGGCCGAGGCGTCGCTGACGCGCAGGCCCTCGTCGGTGGGGTGCCAGGGCGCGCTCGCCACCCCGGCGGCGAGCTTGAGCTCGTCGAGGGCGTCGCCCTGCGGCTTCTCGCCGCGCGCGCGGTCGGGGCGGAACACCGCGCGCAGGCTGCGCACCGCCAGCAGCTGGTCCTCGGCCGCCAGCAGACGCTCGCGCAGCAGCTCGTAGGAGGCGTCGCTCTTGAGCGCCTGCAGGCGCCCCAGGCGGTCGAGGTCGTCGCGGCCGAACTGGGCGCGGGCGCCGGAACGGATCTCGGCCACCGCGTCGTCGAGGCGTTCGAGGTCCTTCTCGTGCGCGCGGCGCTCGCGGTCGATCACCCGCGAGAACCACACCACCCCCAGCGCCAGCAGCGGCAGCGCCACCGCCGCGGCGGTGCCCCACACCAGGCGCGGATGGTGGCGCACCTGGAAGCGCGCCATGCCGCGCAGCGGCACCCGCCCGATCCAGCCCACCCGCTCGCCGCGGGTGAAGCGGTCGAGGTCGGCGATGAACTCGGCCATCGACTGGTAGCGGTCCTCCTTGCGGAAGGCCATGGCCTTGAGGATGACGTATTCCAGCCCGGCGGGGAATCCGGCGCGCTGCTCGCGCGGCCACTTGGGGTCGCTGCCCTCGCTGCGGATCGCCGCCAGGCAGCTGTCGCGGTCGTTCTTGTGCGAATAGGGCAGGGCGCCGTTGGTGGCGAACTCGTACAGCACCACCCCCAGGCTGTAGATGTCGCTGCGGTGGTCGACGTGCTTGGCGTCGGTGGCCTGCTCGGGCGACATGTAGTCGAGGGTGCCGATGATCTGGCCGGTGCGGGTCAGGCCCTCGCTGGCGTCGATCTCCTTGGCGATGCCGAAGTCGGTCAGCAGGGGATGGTCGATGGTGCCGAGGATGTTCTCGGGCTTGAGGTCGCGGTGCACCACCCCCTGGCCGTGGGCGTGGTCGAGCGCCATGGCGATGCAGCGCACGATGTGCACCGCCTCGCCGATGGCGAGCTGGGTGCGGTCGAAGGTGGTGTTGGCGAGGTCCATCACCATGAAGGCGAGATCGCGGTACTTGCCGCGGTCGAGCTCGAGCCGGCGGAACACGCTGGTGCCCGGGGTGGGCGCGGCGGCGGCGGCGTCCTCGGCGGCGCCGTTGATGGCGTGCACGGTGACGATGTAGGGGTGGTCGCCCAGGCGCTCAGCGAGCTGGGCCTCCTGCAGGAAGCGGCGGTAGCCGGGGGTGCCGCTGCGGGCGTTGCAGATCTTGATCGCGAAGCGCGCCTCGGCCGGCAGCGAGATGCCGAGCAGCTGCCCGGCCAGGCCGGCCTGCTCGCCGCGCGGCAGCGCCAGCAGCTCCTTGCGCACCTCGTCGCGCCGCTCGCGCGGGGCGTGGGTGGCGAAGATGTGGCCGTAGTCGTATTCCGCCGCGTAGACCTCGCCCATGCCGCCGCGGCCGATGCCGGCGGTCAGCCGCCACAGCCCGAGGGTCTCGCCGGCCATGGGATAGTCATGGTCGTCCGGCCGCGGGCTGCGCGGGTTGGGCGTCGGGACGGGGGGCATCGCCGGGATCATGCGACCTGACGGCCGCTGGCCAGCCCCACCTCCGGCGGCCTCGACCGACGCCGGCAGCCGCCCCCTTGCCCCTGGAAATCCACGCCGGCGCCTTACCAACACCCGGGAGAATGCCTAAGACCAGCGTAGGGATGCCATGATACCGAACCTGAGCGCCCAGCAGGCGAACCACCTGCAGGGACGGATCGAACGCCTGTTCACCCGCCTGGTCGACGGCGGCTGGGAACTGGGGATCCAGGCCGCGGTCTACCTGCACGGCGAACCGGTGGCCGAGGTCTGCGTCGGCCACGCCGACGCCGCCCGCACCCGGCCGGTGACCCCCGACACCGTGTTCCCGGTGTGCTCCACCGGCAAGGGCATCCTCGCCACCCTGGTGCACATCCTGGCCGAGCGCAGGCTGATCGCCTACGACCGCCCGCTGGCCGACTACTGGCCGGCCTTCGCCGCCCACGGCAAAGGCACGGTGACGGTGCGCCACGCCCTGTCGCACCAGGCCGGGCTGCCGCAGGTGCCGACCTTCGCCTCGCTGGCCGAGGCCTGCGACTTCGACGCCGCCTGCGCGCGCATGGCCGCCGAACCCCTGGTGTGGGCGCCGGGCTCGACCATGCAGTACCATTCGCGCACCTTCGGCTGGATCGTGGGCGGCCTGGTGCGCCAGGTCGCCGGCCGGCCGCTGGGCGAGGTGCTGCGCAGCGAGATCGCCGCGCCCCTGGGGCTGGCAGGCGAACTGTTCTTCGGCATCGACCCCGCGGCCGAGGCGCGCCTGGCCCCCTTCGTGGCCCAGCCGGTGCAGCAGGCGCAGATCACCACCGCCCCCAGCACCGCGGCCCCGCCCCCGCCCGGCAGCGCCGGCGAACTCGCCCTGCCGCTGATGGATTTCGTCAACCTGCCCACGGTGCGGCGCTGCTGCATGCCCGCGGTCAACGGCATCATGTCGGCGCGCGCCATCGCGCGGCACTACGCCGCGCTGATCGGCCCGGTCGACGGCGTGCGCCTGCTGCCGCCGGCGCGGCTGGCGGCGGCGACCGCCCTGGCCACCGTCCCCGGCACCACCCCGGCCTGCTTCGGCCACGGCTTCGGCCTGGGCTGGTGCCTCAAGGGCCCCGCCGGCGACCCCGGCGCGACCTTCGGCCACGGCGGCGCAGGCGGCTCGGAAGGCCTGGCCAACCGCGCCCTCGGCCTGGCCATCGGCCTGGCCAAGAACCGCATGGACACCCACGTCGAAGCCCCCGGCCACACCAACCGCCTGCTGGTGCAGGAGGTGCTGGCCACCCTCGGCCAGGCCGGGGATGGGGGGTTCTTCACCGACCGGTAGGAATTGTGAGGAAGGAGGCCTCGCCAAGACGCCAAGGGCGTCCCCGAGTGCCACCCCTGGCGACCTAGCGATCGTCCCGTCCCACCGTTCATCCGCTGCCTGCCCGCCCGCATACGCAATCGGAGACACCCACCAAGGGCGTCCCCGATTGCCAACCTTGACGCCCTGGCGCCTTGGCGTTCCTCTTCCCGTCTCTCCGCTCAGCGGAACCCGGGCAGGAATTCCTTCTCGGCGGCGAACATCTCGAGGGTCATGTCGCGGATCTCGGCCGGCGAGCAGCAGGCGGCGGTGAGCGGGTCGAGGGTGAGGGCGTGGATCGCGGCCTCGGTGCTGCGGCGGATCGCCGCCTCGGCGGCGAGGTCGTAGACCGCCATGTTGGCGGCGCAGATCGCCGCCATCTGCGGCGGCAGGCGGCCGTAGACCACCGGCTGCAGGCCGTTGCGGTCGACCAGGGTCTTGACCTCGACCACCCCATCGTGGGGCAGGTTGCTGATCAGCGGGCCGCCGCCCTGCCAGCGGTTGAGCACGTTGCCGTGGAAGGTGAACGGCGAGTTCTTCTCGCGCGCCTCGATGATGAAGGCGGCGTATTCGTGGCTGCGCGCCCAGCCGATCGGCTCCTTGCCGGCCACCATCTCGCCGCGCTTGCGGTCGGCGTCGGCGCGCCAGCCCGGCCAGTTGTTGGCATAGAACGAGGACTCGCCGTCATAGCGCGCGCGGCAGTACTTGGCGATCAGGTCCTTGCGCTTGCGGTAGTAGGGCAGGTATTCGCTCAGGTGCCCGCTCGACTCGGTGATGAAGGCGCCGAAGTGCAGCATCATGTCCTTGCGCACCAGGTCGGCGGCGTCCTCGGGGTCGCCGGGGGTGCCGGCAAGGTCGGCGCGCGCCTTGGCCATCAGGTCGGGGTAGAGGTCGCGGCCCTTGTGCGCCAGCCTGGTCAGCCAGGCGAGGTGGTTGATGCCGGCGCATTCCCATTCCATCTCCTCGTAGGGGATGCCGGCGCGCTTGGCCATCAGCTTGCTGGTGCCCTGCACCGAGTGGCACAGGCCGACCACCGGCAGGGTGGTCGAGCGCGCCGCCGCCAGGCACATCATGCTCATCGGGTTGGTGTAGTTGAGCACCAGGGCGCCCGGGCACAGGCGCTCGGCGTCCTTGAGGATGTCGAGGAAGGCGGGGATGGTGCGCAGGCCCTTGAACAGGCCGCCGGGCCCGACGGTGTCGCCGATGCACTGGTCGACGCCGTACTTGGCCGGGATGTCGTTGTCGAAGCGCACGCAGCCCAGGCCGCTGACCTCGATGCAGCAGATCAGGTAGTCGGCGCCGGCCATCACCGTGCGCCGGTCGGTGCTGCCGCTGACCGTCCAGGGCGCCCCGCCGGCCGCCGCCGCCACCTGGGCGACGATCGCCTGCATCGGCTTGAGGCGGCCGGCGTCGATGTCGACCAGCACGATCTCGCCGCCGGCGTGGTTGGGGGTCTGGATGATGTCGCTGCACAGCCGCGGGGTGAAGCCGGAGCCGGCGCCGAGCAGCACCACCTTGATCGGGCGCGGCATGGTGCCGGGCAGGCCGAGGACGTCGGCGTCCTTGGTGTGGGCGACGTGGCCGCTGTCCTTGAGGCTGGGCTTGGTGGCGGGGCTGGTGGCCATCGGTTCCTCCGGATGGATGTTCCATGACATCCTAATCGCCGTCCGGCCATCCCTGACGTGCATTCCGGAACCCGAAGTGTACATTCGGTGATATGGACGCCCTAACCTGGCATCGCCAGCGCGACCTCACCATGTGGTCGGTGCAGGGCCATGGCTTCGGCCAGCGCTGCCCGCCGCACATCCGCTGGTGGAACGACAACCGCGTGCGGCAGCCCACCGGGACGGTGGTGGTGCAGTACCTGCATGCCGGCCAGGCGGTGCTGCGCGAGGGCGCCAGCGATCATCCCCTGCGCTCCGGCGACCTCTTCCTGTTCGCCTTCGGCGAGGACAGCGGCTATGGCTGGCCGCCCGACCGCCCCGACCTGCCGGTGCCGGGGGCCGAACTGCTGGTCACCGACCATGTGGTGCTGGCGGGCGCCGGCCTGGCCGCGCACTGGGACCTGCTGCGCGCCCGCCAGGGCAGCGTCATCCGCCTGCCGCCGCGCTCGCCCTTCCTGGGGGCCATGCGCGCGGCGGCCGAGCCGGGGCTGGGACCGCAGCCGGAACGGGTCGCGACCCTGGTGCACGCCCTCGCCGGGGTGGTCGAGGACGCAGCCGGGGCCGAGCGCAGCCCGGTGGCGCAGGCGATCGACGCCATCCTCTCGGACCCCTGCTTCGACCACAACCTCAAGGCCATCGCCGAGCGCTGCGGCTGCTCGCGCGAGCACCTGGGCCGGATGTTCCAGGAGCAGATCGGCGTCCCGCCCGGGGAATGGATGCGCCAGCGCCGCCAGGAGC
Organism: Planctomycetota bacterium; assembly: GCA_023150565.1. Classification (GTDB taxonomy): domain Bacteria; phylum Planctomycetota; class UBA11346; order UBA11346; family UBA11346; genus JAKLKR01. The sequence goes on along the minus strand of JAKLKR010000166.1, from coordinate 5,750 downwards.
GTGCCCTCGCCCTGCTCAGCGACACCGACCTGTCCATGGCCGAGGTCGCCCGCCGCTGCGGCGCCGGTTCGCTGCACCGCCTGGCGCGCTGGACCCGCGCCAGCCACCGCCTGCCGCCGCTCCGGCTGCGCAGCCTGCTCAAGACCAGCAAGCGGGGCGGCGGCTGAATCCCGGCGAACCGGCACCGCCCAGCCGCGTTCACCCCGGCATGGGCCTGCCCTGCACCGCCACCCTGCTGCTGCTGGCCCTGGCCGGGGCGGCGCCGGTCGCGCTCCCGGCCACCGAGGCCACCGGGGCGGTCGCCGGCGACGCCGGCCGCGAACTGGCCGCCATCGACGCCCTGCTCGACCAAGCGGTGCAGCTGGGCTTCCCCGAAGGGCGCGGCGCCACCGCCTGGAGCGGCACCCTGTCGCTGACCTTCCAGGGCAGCGCCGCCGCCTTCGCCGGCGTGCGCCGGCGGATCGGCCACCTGTTCAGGGCCGTCTCGGCCGACCAGGACCAGGCCGAGGCCAACGGCGAGGTCACCGGCGTGCACCTGCGCCTGGCTGACGGCACCTGGCTGGTACGGCTCACCACCCCGGTGGCGGCCAGCGAAGGCCTGACCGTGGCCTGCGATGGCGCCCAGGCGGTGCCGCTGGCGCTGGTGTGCGCCCGGGAACCCGGCGACCGCGTCGAGGATGAATCCGCTAGCATCGGCAAACGGCTGCCGCCCGCCGATGCCGAGACCTACCGGCGGCTCACCGCCCTCTACCCGGCCCTGGCTTCCCGCAGCTCACCGCTGGGCAGCCTGCTGCTGATGCGGGCCGGCCATCCCGCCGGCAGCGACCTGCTGCGCCTGGAGGCAATGCGCGCCGTCCTCGAGCCGCCCCCCGGCAAGGCCCTCGACGCCCCCCTCGACCTGCGCCCCCGATCCAGGTCCGGGTGCTGGTTTGGCCGCCGCCGCGGCTTCGCCGGCGGCGGCGACCAGCCGCTGGCGCCAGCGGAATCGACCGCCGTGGTGCAGCGCCTGCTGCGCCGCTGGGCGGTCACCCGCCTGATCCAGGCCGACGATGCCGGGCGGCCGGCGGCGCTGGCGGCGGCACGAGCGCTGGCGGGCGGCGACCCCGCCGAGGTGGCCAACCTGCTGCGCATCGCCGCCGGGCTGGCCCTGCCTGCCAAACCCGCCGTCGATGCCGCGCTCAGCGCGCGCCTGGCGGTCTGGCGGCCAGACGACGAGCAGGGTTCATCCTTTGATCCGCTCGGGCTGGCGGCGGGCGACGATGGCCTGGGGGAATCGCTGCGGCAGGGGCGGCGGCAGGGCCACCCGCTGGTGGGCGAACGCGACGCCGGCGCCCTGGTCCGGCTGCTCGACGATGGCCGCCCCAGCCGCTGGATCGACCAGGGGGTGGCCCGCACCCTCGGTGACAGCGCCCTCAGCGCCCTCGCCGAACTGATCGGCAACGACCCGCGCGAACTCGCCGGACTGACGATCGCCCCGCGCTGGGATGCGGCCGAGCGCAAGGTCTGCGCCGATGCCCTCGCCGCCTGGTGGACCGGCCATGGCGCCAGCGTGGCCGGGGTGCTCGACGGCGCCGTCGCCGAGCTGCCGCTGGGACGCGCGCTGAACCTGGTGCAGCAGCGCCACGGTCCGCAGCAGCGCCGCCTGGGCGCGACCCTCGGCCGCCGCCTGGCCGCCCGCCCACCGGCTCTGGCCGAGTTGGAAGGGCAGCTGAGCCTGCTCGCCAGGGTGGCGGTCGCGATGGAGGAGGTCCCCGAGCTGCGCCAGGGCATCGAGCGCCTGCCCACGGCGCCGGGTACCGCGGTGTTCCTCGCTGTCTGGCAGGATCGGCACGGCGATCCCGGCCCGCTTTCCGCCTTGATCGATGCTGGCCTGGCGGGGGCGGGCGACACCGGGGCAGCCTTGACCGCCTGCGGTTTGCGCCCCGAGGCCCATCGCTTCACCGCCGCCGTGGCACTGCTCGAGCGCGACCAGGACCACGAGGCCTTCCGCACCGCCGCCGCGGTGGCGCTGGGCGCCTGGAGCCAACGCGACCAGGACGGCGCGCTGCGCATGCTGCTGCGCGCCAACCCCGCCCAGGAGCAGCGCGATGGTAGCCACGCCCTGCGCCTGGCCCTGGCCCGTCGGCTGCTGGCCGACCAGCGCCCGCTGCCGGCCGGGATGGTCACCCTGGTCGATGGCGATCTGCGCGCCGCACTCGGTCCTGACCACCACCTGACCCTATCCACCCATGGCTGGCAGAAGGAGGGCACCGGCACGGTCACGGTCATCCAACCGGCCGCCGATCTGCGCTGGTGCGATCTGGCCGCCCTGGCGCTGGAGGATCGCCGCCGTGGCGTCGACCCTTCATCCGACCAGCCGATGGACCCGACCGCGGCGATCGAGGACCGCGACCGTGCCCTCGACCTCCTGCGCGCGAAGGTGGACGAACTGGCCACCACGGCGCTGGTGGACGCCGGCCTGGGCGATCCCGCCTCGACCGGTGCAGCTGAGGCGCTCTATTGAGTGCGATCCCCCAGGTCCTTGGCAACGGCCCGCCAACCACTACCTACGTACCCCTTCCCGGTCTCCTCCACGCCGGTCTCCACGTTCCCCAGGGCATCGCCATGGCTGCCACCCGTCTTGCCACCCTGATCACCCTCGCCCTGGCGGGCAGCGGCGGAGCCGCGCCGCTGGGCGCAGCCGAGTCCGCCACCGCCGCCGCCAGCGCGGCCACCGCGGCCACGGTCAGCGCCGACGGCCAGCGCGCGGCGATCGACGCCCTGATCGAGACCGCGGTGCGCCACGGCCTGCCCGACGCCCGCGGCGCGGTGCTGGTGAGCGGCAAGCTGGCGCTGGCCTGGAAGGGCACCAGCGACGAACTGGTCAGGATGCCGGTCTCGCAACGCCTGCTCTTCAATTCGACCTCGCGCTCCGACCAGGAGGCCTCCGCCAGCGGCGAGGTCGAGGGGCTGCACCTGCGTCTGAGCGACGGTTCGTGGCTGGTGGGTCTGGGCGGCCACCTGCCGGCCGGCGGGGGGTTCACCGTCACCACCGGCGACTGCAAGGAGCTGGGTCCCGCCACCGCCGGGCTGCCGCCAGGCAATAAGGAGGACGGATTCGCAGGTTATCTGCGCAGCCAGCTGGGCCGGCTCGACCCCGATGACCGTGCCGCGGTCGAGCGCGGGCTGGCGGTGATGCCGGCCACGCGCAATGGCTTCCTCGCCCCGCTGGCCGCCATCCATCTGCGCCGGGCCGGAGCCCCCCAGGCTGCCGACCTGGAACGAGCACTCACCCTGCTCGCCCAGGTGGGGCCGTGGACCCAGCCGGCGCCGGACGCCACCCTCGATGTCGGCTTGGCCGGCAGCGGCCAACGCATCCAGGGGGGACGGATGGGCGGCAAGGGCACCCTCAAGCTGCCGACCGCCGAGGAGGCGGTGCGGCGGGAACTGCGTACCTGGGCCCTCGCCCGCCTGATCGCCGCCGATGACGATGGCCGCCCGGCGGCGCTGGCGGCGGCCCTGGCGGTGGCGGGCGACCAATCCGCCGCCGACTGCCGCCGCATCGCCGAGGGCCGCGCCCTGCCCGCCAACCCGCCGGCCAAGGCCCCGCTGGCGGAACGGGTGGCGGCCTGGCGGCCGGCCCAGGGCCGCAACATGGCCATGGGCGCCCACTCCGGCCTGTCTTCCGACGAACTGGACGACGATCAGCGGCTGTCCCCCGTCCGCAGGCCAGGCGCCACCTCGCTGGTGCGGGAGGCCGACGCCGACGCCCTGGTGCAGCTGCTCGACGACCGCCGCCCCAGCCGCTGGATCGACCGCGGCATCCCGCGCACCCTCGGCGACAACGCCCTGCGCGCCTTCGCCGGGCTGCTGCAGAGCGATCCGCGCACCCTCGCCGGGCGCGACCCAAAGGCGGCCTGGAACGACGCCGAGCGCACCGCCTGCGCCACCGCCATCACCGCCTGGTGGAACGCCAACCGCGCCAAGGGCCTGGCCGGGGTGCTGGAGGAGACCCTGCCCACCCTGCCGCTGGCCCAGGCCCTGGCCCTGGTCGCCAGCCAGAGGCCGGCCACCCGCGCCAGGCTCCAGGCCGCGCTCGGCCGCGCCTGGAGCGCACACCCGCCCAAGGAGCAGGAGCTGGAGCAGTCGCTGCAGGAGTTCTGCACCTTCCTGGTGGCGGCCAAGGCGGTGCCCGAGGTCGAGACCGCGCTCTCCGCCTGGAAGCCGAGCGCACCCCAGACCATCCTCGCCATCGCCACCTGGAAGCAGTTGCGCGGCGATGCCGCCGCGCTCGACACCGCCTTCACCACGGTGATGAAGGAGGCCGACAGCGAATCCCTGTGGACGGTGCTGGCGCTGGCCGAGGAGCTGCCCACCCCGGCCCGGCTCAAACTGGTCGAGGGCCTGCTGGCGCACCCCGACGATGACGGCTACCGCGCCCTGGCGCTGTGGACGGCGGGTTTTTCCGGCCGTGGCAGCTACCAGCTGCGCCCACTGATCGAGGCCATCCGCGGACCCGGCCACCAGCAGCAGGGCGGCAAGGCGCTGCGCCTGGCCGTCCTCGCCCGGGTGCTCGACGACCAGCGCCCGCTTCCCGAGGGCCTGGTCACCATCGACGGCGAGCACCTGATGGTCGAGATCGGCAAGGGCACGCGCCAGGGCCGCCAGCTGCGCAACCAGCACGGCCCCGGAGCCCAGGCCAAGCCGGCTGGGGCCGCCCCCGCCACCGACCTGCGCTGGTGCGACCTCGCCGGCTGGGGGGCGTTCAGCAATCCCTGGGAACTGGGCCTGCACGAGCAGGGCCAGCAGCCCGCGCCGCTCGACCTCACCGCCGCCCTGGCGGCACGCGACCTCCAGCTCAAGGAGCTGCGCGAACTGGTGGCCGAGAAGGCCGCCACCGCCCTGGAGGAGGCCGGCCTGCCGCCCCTGGGCGGCAAGCCCGCCGACGCCCCCAAGTCGCTGTTCTGAACCCCCGACCCCCGACGGACCACCATGAGCGACCTCGCCGAACTCGAACGCCTCGCCTCCCTCCGCGCCCGCCTGGTCGACAGCCTCGCCCGCCGGGTGGTGGGCCAGGCCGGCACCGTCGAGGCCGCGCTCACCGCCCTGTTCGCCGGCGGCCATGCCCTGCTCATCGGCGCCCCCGGGCTGGCCAAGACCCTGCTGGTGTCGTCGCTGGCCGAGAGCCTGGGCTGGAGCTTCAAGCGCATCCAGTTCACCCCCGACCTGCTGCCCGCCGACATCACCGGCACCGAGGTGCTGCACGACGACCGCGCCAGCGGCGCGCGCGAGCTGCGCTTCATGCCCGGGCCGGTGTTCGCCAACCTGGTGCTGGCGGACGAGATCAACCGCACCCCGCCCAAGACCCAGGCGGCGCTGCTGGAGGCGATGCAGGAGCGCGCGGTCACCAGCGGCGGCGCCACCCGCGCCCTGCCGGCGCCGTTCTTCGTGCTCGCTACCCAGAACCCGATCGAGCAGGAGGGCACCTACCCGCTGCCCGAGGCCCAGCTCGACCGCTTCCTGGTCTCGATCCGGGTCGGCTACCCCAGCCGCGACGAGGAGCTGGCGATCGCCGCCCTCGACACCCGCCACCGCCCGGCGCTCGAACCCCTGGCCAGCGCCGAGGAGTTCACCCGCCTGATCGAGCTGGTGGCGCGCCTGCCGGTGCCGCCGGTGGCGGTCGGCCACGCCGTCGACCTCTGCCGCGCCAGCCGCCCGGGCCCCGACGCCCCGGCGTGGGTGCGCGAACAGGTGGCCTGGGGCGCCGGCCC
>JAKLKR010000165.1:4715-12482 GCA_023150565.1 Planctomycetota bacterium | reverse complement strand
GAGCGGGGGTACGAGTCGATCGTCACCCGCTATGCGCCCCTGGTCTACCACCGCTGCCGCCGCGCCCTGGGCGCTGCCGACGCCGATGACGCCACCCAGGCGGTGTTCCTGATCCTCGCCCGCAAGCGGGACCAGGCCACCGCCAGCCCGGTCCTCGCGGCCTGGCTGCTGACGGTGGCGAACCATGTCGTCTGCAACGCCCTGCGCGACCGGGAGCGGCGCCGGCGCGCGGAGCGCTCGCTGCCACCCCCGCCACCAACCCCGGACCGCGAACCCATGGACGGCTTCAAGGACCACCTCGATGCAAGCCTGGCGGAGCTGCCGGCGGCGGAACGTGACGCGATCACCCTGCACCACCTCGCCGGGCACAGCCTGGCCGAGGTGGCGCGCCTGACGGGAGCCGGCCTGAGCACGGTGAAGGACCGCATCCAACGCGGTCTGGATCGGCTGCGCAGGTCGCTGGCCACCCGTGGGGTGGCGCTGGGCGCCACCGCCCTGCTCGCCTGCCTGACGGCAGAGGGGCAGGCGGCGGTGCCCGGCGAGGTGCTGGGCCATCTGCGTGATCTGGCTCCTGCCGGGGATGGGGCCGGGGCGACCGGCGGACCCACCCCCCGCGCACTCCGCTGGTCGCGCCAACGGACATCATCCATGACCCGCATCGCCCTCGGCGGCGCCGCCCTGCTCCTGGTCGCAGGAGCCCTCACCACCACCTACTGGTCGGCGGAAGCCGGCCTGTATCCCCGTGTGCCCCGTCTGCCAGTTTTGGAGGCCGGCGCACCGCTTCCGGGAAACACGCCCCCGACTCCCCCGACCTTGGTCCCCGAACGCGCCCGCACTTGGTATTTGCTGCGGGTGAATGATGGCAGAAGGCTTTCCGCGCGCATGCTCTCACTGCCAGAGATGGCATTCCTCTCTCAAGGGGAGAAAGAGCGGGCAATTTCCAAGGTGGCAACGGTGCATGAAGCTGCCCTCCTCATCGACGAATGGGCCTTCGGCAACCATGAAGACATAGTCTCCAGGTATCGCAATCAGTTGGAGGATGAAACACTTCCCCCGTCCGAACGCTTGGCGCTGGCGCGGGAATGCTTGCCTGGGTTCCATATGACCGTGGGCAATAAGCTGGTCGAGTTCGAATTTGGCCGCAGAGCAGGAAGGTCAAAAAGACAACCATCGGAGAAGCCACAGTTTCTCTGCCCGCCGCTTCTTGGGGCACTGCGCGGATGGGTGGATAACACCGGCCCTGAGGCCATGGTCTTTGCCACCCTCAGGGCCCTGACTGCGACGGAACCGGGTCCGATCGCAGACAATCGCCTGAGCCTGGCCTCAATGCCCGACGGGTGGGAAGTACGCAGCCCATCCCTTGGATCTGCTCGGTTGATGCAAAAGGCTACGCGTTTGATAGTCGGTTCTGATGTGGCGGATCCCGGCCTCACAGCTATGTTGCTTCAACTCCGACAACCGCAACATCAGGAAGCCGATCTCGAATTTAGAATAATCCTCGATACAGGCATCCCAGGCAGTCCTCAGCGTCCCGAATTCGATCTTCAGTTCACGGTGACGCCAAACGGCTTACGCATGAGCGCCCAAATCCCCAAGTGGGATACAGAAGCAGAGAAGCTCGACACCCCATGTCCGAACATTGAGGCCGGCCGTTTTGCCTCCATACCTGGAAGAGCTCTGATTGCAGGAGGTGTTGCCCTCAACCCGCTGACCACAAGTAAATCCTCATTCTGGAATGGCCTCGTTAAGCCTCTGCTTCAGGTTGACAAGGCCGCCAAACGTCCTGGTGGAATCTGGTTCCATGCAATATGTTCCGCACTTGAGAACGCCAACGGAAATCTGGTCGCCTGGGTCGAAACAGGGAGTCCACTGCCGGTCGCCATTGTGGAATTAGACCTGCCGCGCTCCGCACATGACCATTTTATCGCGGCCTTGGCCGCCGACCAAGGGATGGCCGAGCCTTCCGATGGCACGCTCTCCTTTTTCGCCGGTCCGGTATCTATTGCTATCGCATGGAGGGATGGGCGTTCTGTGTTCACCACCAATCCTGCTGGCGTCGACGCCATTGACCGCAGTGGAGGGTTTCTGGACCAGCCTGAAATTGTTCGCGCCTTGGCGGAACTGCCTCAGGGCCCGTATTCGGCCTGCGCATTGCTCTGGTCGTCGGCATTAGTGAACGTCATCAAGCCAGTCGCGTCATTGTATGATCCACAACTTACACCGAGAATATCCGACTACGCACTCATGTTGGAACAAAAGAAAGGGTATGGTTTCATGGCCGTGGGAAGCGGAACGTCAAATACCCGCATTGAGACGGCGGGAGTGCAAACCTTGTTCGTCTGCGCGATTCTGGCAGGCCTAGCGCAGGAGTACGTGGAGAAATTGAATGGGATAAATTAGCTTCCACTACCTGCACCCTGCTGTGCCGCCATCATCCATGGCGACCTGTATGTTCCGGTCGACGGGCCAGTGCCGCGGAAGGTTCGGCTGCGCCGGGCTGTGGGCGGTTGTGGAAGCAAGAGATCGAGAGCTTCGTCTGGCGCGCAGTCGCGCACCTGCTGGAACAGGGGCGGGATGACCTGCGCGCCCGGGTCGATGAGGCCGTGGAGCAGGCGCTGCTGGTGTGTATGCCGCACCGCCAACGACGCCGACCGTCTGCAGAAGTACCTCGCCCGCTTCGACCTCGACTGGGAGCGGGTGCGCGGCTGAGCGACCTGATGACAGGGACATGCGCGCCGCCCTACGCATCGGCGAGATGCGGGTCTGGGTAGACACCAGCGATGTACTTAAAACGATATAACCCATGCTTTCGCATGGGTTTATCTGTGGTGGGCAGTACAGGATTCGGACCTGTGACCCCTCGCGTGTGAAGCGAATGCTCTAGCCGCTGAGCTAACCGCCCAAATTGTCTCGATCCCAAGCGCTAGCATAGACCCCGAAGGGGTGGCCCGTGGCCCGTTTGGTTGCGAGGGCGGGGAATATGGCGGCCTCCTGTGTTTTGGCAAGGGGGTTGATCGATGTCGGCGCGGGACCGACACGAGGATGCTGGCTGCCGGTTTCCTGACATCGGGCTAGCCAAGCCACCCTCCGGTGGTGGCATGGCCCTACCGGGAAAGTCGTAATACATTATGATGCAAGCAACTAGGACTTCGCCGAGGGAGCCGGCTAACGCCAATCGGACCGCCTAAGATATTTTGACGCAAAGACTTGAATTGACCATGCCAGCGCCCCACCTGGCTCCTGCCAGCGGTTCCGCCCTTCCGCCCCGCGGCATCGCCCTATCGTGCCGCGCCCCATGGCTGACCTGCCTTCCTCGGGCCCTTCCGGGCGCATCGAACGCGCCGAGACCACCGGTCTGGCCGGGCGGTTGCGGCGCATGGTGCTGGGACGGGCGCGGGACCTGCACGACCGCCGCATCTTCCACCAGCTGGCGCTGATCCCGTTCCTCGCCTGGGTGGGCATGGGGGCGGACGGGCTCAGTTCGACCGCTTATGGCCCGTCCGAGGCCTTCAAGGCCATCGGCGAGGGCAAGTCCTACGTCGCCCTCGCCCTGGCGGCGGCCATCGCCGGCACCGTGCTGCTGCTGTCGGCTGCCTACAGCGTCTTGATCGAGGCCTTCCCCTCCGGCGGCGGCTACGTGGTGGCTACCCGCATGCTCGGCCGCCGCGCCGGGCTGGTGTCGGGCTGCGCCCTGCTGGTCGACTACGTGCTCACCATCACCGCCTCCACCGCCGCTGCCTGCGAGGCGCTGTTCGCGCTCGCCCCCAAGGAATGGTCGGCCTGGCGGCTCGAGACCGGCTGCATCGCCATCGCCCTGCTCACCGTGCTCAACCTGCGCGGGGTGCGCGAATCGGTGATGGTGCTGACCCCGGTGTTCCTGCTCTTCGTGCTGTCGCACGCCATCCTGATCGGGGCCGGCCTGTTCATGCACCTGCCCGAGACCGGCCAGGTCGCCAGCACCATCGCCAGCGACGCGGCGCATGACTGGTCGGCGCTCGGCCTGGGGGCGATGGTGATGCTGTTCTTCAAGGCCTACAGCATGTCCGGCGGCACCTACACCGGGATCGAGGCGATCTCGACCGGCGTGCCGCTGATGCGCGAACCCAAGGTGAAGCATGCCCAGCGCACCATGGTCTACCTCGCCGCCTCGCTGTCGATCTGCGCCGCCGGGCTGATCCTGTGCTACCTGCTGTGGGGGGTGGCGCCCGAGGAGGGCAAGACCATGAACGCCATCCTCGCCGAGAAGGTGGCGGAGCACCTGCCCGGCGGCCGGGTGCTGGTGTGGACCACCCTGCTGTCGTCGGCGTTCCTGCTCGTCACCGCCACCCAGGCTGGCTTCATGGGCGGGCCGCGCACCCTCGCCAATCTCGCCCTCGATTCCTGGGTGCCGCGCCGGCTGGCCTCGCTGTCCGAGCGCCTGACCACCGCCAACGGGGTGGTGCTGATGGGCACCGCCGCCCTGGTCACCCTGTGGCTGACCGATGGCGACCTCACGGTGATCGTGGCGATCTATGCCATCAACGTGTTCCTGACCTTCACCCTCACCATGGCCGGCATGCTGCGCTTCTGGTGGCAGAAGAAGGGCGAATCGCGGCGGCGGCGCTGCGTGGCGCTGTTTTCAGCAGGCCTGACGGTGTGCGCCACCATCCTCTGCCTGACGGTGTGGGAGTACCGCCATGGCGTCGGCCTGTGGGCGGTGGCGGTGACCGGGCTGCTGGTGTCGGTGTGCCTGCTCATCCATTCGCACTACCAGTCGGTGTCGGCAGGTCTGCGCAAGCTGTTCATGACCCTGGAATCGATCCCGCGCCCGTCCAAGCAGGCGCCGGGGGCGGTGGAGCCCAACCAGGCGGTGGCGGTGGTGATGGTCAGCCACTTCGGCGGCGTCGGCATCCACACCGTGCTCAACGTGTTCAAGGCCTTCCCCAACCACTTCAAGGGGGTGGTGTTCGTGTCGGTGGGGGTGATGGATTCCGGCGCCTTCAAGGGCGAGGACAGCCTCGACGCCCTGCGCGCCCAGACCCAGGAGAACCTGCAGCGCTATGTCGAGCTGGCCCACGGCCTGGGCCTGCCCGCCACCAGCCGCATGGCCTTCGGCACCGACCCGGTCGACGAGGCCGCCCGCCTGTGCCTGGCGGTGGCCAGGGACTTTCCGCGCGCGACCTTCTTCGCCGGCAAGGTGGTGTTCGGCCGCCCGCGCTGGTACCACTGGCTGCTGCACAACGACGCCGCCCTGGCGGTGCAGCGCCGCCTCCAGCTGGCCGGCCGGGTGGTGGTGGTGATGCCGGCGAGGATCCTCTGATGGCTCCCGTTCCGTGTGTCAACGGGGGGCGACGCATGCCATCCGCCGGGGTTGTCGCCCAACCCGGGCTTGGGTATGGTCACCTCAGGCCTTCCATCCTGGTCTGTCAGGAACATCATAAGTGACTGCACCGTGAGCACCTCGGGACTCGACGAAGACTTTCGCTATGGCCAGCTGGCGATCGAGGGGCGGCTCATCACCCCCGACCAGTTCGACGCCGCCATGGACAAGGTGCGGGCCGGGAACAAATCCCTGGCCGAGGTGCTGATCGACGACGCGATCATCGACGAGCAGACCGCCGACCGCCTGACCAAGGCGCTGCGCCGCATCGTCAAGGACGAGCGCGCCAAGAGCGAGGGCGGACTGCTGATCAAGAAGCAGATCGGCGGCTATAAGCTGCTGCGCCGGATCGGCGAAGGCGGCATGGGCGAGGTCTACCTGGCCGAGCAGCTGAGCATGAACCGCACCGTGGCGCTCAAGATCCTGCACCAGAAATGGGGCGAGGACGAGGAGTTCCGCAAGCGCTTCCTGCTCGAGGCGCGGGCGGTGGGCAAGCTCAGCCACCAGAACCTGATCCAGGTCTTCGACGTGGGCAAATACCAGGGCCTGTACTACTTCTCGATGGAGTTCATCGACGGCGTCACCGCCGAGGACCTGATCAAGCACGACCAGCCGCTGATGCTGGAGAAGGTCATGGACATCACCATCCAGGTGTGCCAGGCCCTGCGCTACCTCTCGGCCCACGGCATCGTCCACCGCGACATCAAGCCCGCCAACATCATGCTGACCAAGGATGGCCAGGTGAAGCTGGGCGACTTCGGCTTCATCCAGAACGCCTTCGACGCCGAACTGATGCAGGAGGGGACCACCATCGGCACCCCCGACTACATCTCGCCCGAACAGGCGCGCGGCGAGCGCAATCTGGATGTGCGCAGCGACATCTATTCCCTCGGCGCGACCCTGTTCCACATGCTCACCGGGCGCACGTTCTTCACCGGATCGTGCAGCAAGGTGATGCGCGACCACATCGAGACAGAGCCCCCGCCGATCGACCAGCTGCGTGCCGACCTGCCGCGCGACATCGTGCGCATCATCCGCAAGATGACCGCCAAGCTGCCGATGGACCGCTACCAGACCCCCGAGGAGCTGGTCAAGGACCTCGAGGTGCTGAAGCTCGATGTGGGCGGGCCCGAGGGCGAGAGCCTGCCCACCACCCGCAGCGGCATCCTGACCGTGATCTCGGCGGAAAAGGAGCGCATCAAGTCGCTCGAGCGCGACGTGCTTGATGAGCGCACCAAGACCACGGTGTGGCGCATCGCCGCGGTGATCGGCTGGGTGGCGGCGCTGGTGGCCGGACTGGTGGCGGCGCTGCGCGGCTGAGCCGGCGCCCTGGCGTTCTCCCGCGGGCCGGGGTATCCTCGCTCAGGAGGACCCAGCCATGATCATCGGCACGGTCAAGGAGATCAAACGGCACGAGAACCGCGTCGGCCTGGTGCCGGCGGTGGTCCATGACCTGGTGGTTTCCGGCCATCAGGTGCTGGTCGAGCGCTCAGCCGGGGTCGGCAGCGGCATCGGGGATGAGGAATACGCGGCCGCCGGCGCCGAGGTGTGCGACGCCGCCAAGCCGGTGTGGGCGCGCGCCGAGATGATGGTCAAGGTCAAGGAGCCGCAGCCGAGCGAATGGGACCAGGTGCGCGCCGGCCAGATCGTGTTCACCTATTTCCACTTCGCCGCCTCGCTGCCGCTGACCGAGGCGATGATGCGCGCCTGCCCGGTGTGCGTGGCCTACGAGACGGTCGAGGATGCGCGCGGGCGCCTGCCGCTGCTCACCCCGATGAGCGAGGTGGCCGGACGCATGGCGGTGCAGGAGGGGGCCAAATACCTTGAGCGGCCGATGCAGGGCCGCGGCATCCTGCTCGGCGGGGTGCCGGGGGTGCGGCCGGCGAGCGTGTGCATCCTGGGCGGCGGGGTGGTGGGCTCGAACGCCGCCAAGATCGCCGCCGGCATCGGTGCCGAAGTCACCATCCTCGATGTCGATCTCGACCGCCTGCGCTGGCTCGACGACATCATGCCCGCCAACGTGGTCGAGGTGTTCAGCAACCCCTACACGGTCAAAGCGGCGGTGCTGCGCGCCGACCTGGTGATCGGCTCGGTGCTGGTGCCGGGCGCCAAGGCCCCGGTGCTGGTGCCCAGGGCCTGGCTGGCCGACATGCAGCCGGGCGCGGTGGTGATCGATGTGGCGGTGGACCAGGGCGGCTGCATCGAGACCTGCCGCCCGACCACCCACGACGACCCGGTCTATGTCGTCGACGGCATCGTGCACTACTGCGTGGCGAACATGCCGGGCGCGGTCGGACGCACCTCGACCTGGGCGCTGTCGAACGCCACCGGGCTGTGGGTCAAGCGCCTGGCCGACCACGGTCTGGCCGACTGCGCCCGGCGCTGGCCGGGCTGCGCCAAGGGCGTGC
>JAKLKR010000165.1:0-4686 GCA_023150565.1 Planctomycetota bacterium | reverse complement strand
ATCTTCCCTGGGATCGCCGGGCTCCGGCCCGGCCCTTCAAGCTGCCGGGCTGGAGCCCGGCGGTCCCAGGGAGGAAAGGCTTCTCAGCGCTTGTTGGCCTTCTTGAGCTTGGCCTTCTTCTTGCGCTCCTGGCGGTAGCGCTTGAGCGCATCCTTGTCGACCGGCTTGCGGAAGAGCGCGTTGGGGTCGGGCATGAAGGCGCCCGGGTTGGCGAGCTGTTCCGGGGTCAGCTCGGGCTGGTCGGGCAGCTTCTTGGCCATCTCCTGGATGTCGCCGAACTTGCCCATCACCTTCTTCATGGCGTCGAAGTGCTTGAGCAGGGCCGAGACGTCGTTGGTGGTGGTGCCCGAGCCCATGGCGATGCGGCGGCGCCGGCTCATCTCGATCAGGTCCGGGCGCGAACGCTCGTGCTTGGTCATCGAGCCGATGATCACCTGGTACTTCTTGAAGATGGTCTCGTCGATGTTGACGGCGCTGAACTTGGCGCCGATGCCGGGGATCAGCCCGAGCAGGTCCTTGAGCGAGCCCATCTTGGTGATGGTCTGCAGCTGGGCCTGGAAGTCGGCGAGGTCGAACTTGTTCTTGAGGATGCGCTCCTCGATGTGCTTGGCCTGCTTCTCGTCGACCGCGCCCTGGGCCTTCTCGACGAACGACAGGATGTCGCCCATGCCGAGGATGCGGCGGGCGTAGCGGTCGGGGAAGAACGGCTGCAGGCCGTCCATCTTCTCGCCCACGCCGACGAACTTGATCGGCTTGCCGGTGACCGCGCGCATCGACACGATGGCGCCGCCGCGGGCGTCGCCGTCGAGCTTGGTCACCACCACCCCGTCCAGGGGCAGGCGGTCGTTGAAGGCCTTGGCGCTGACCACCGCGTCCTGGCCGGTCATGGCGTCGAGCACCAGCCAGGTCTGGTGCGGCTTGGTGCGGGAATGGATCTCGGCAACCTCGGTCATCAGCGCGTCGTCGACGTGCAGGCGGCCGGCGGTGTCGAGGATGACCACGTCGCGGTTGTCGAGCTCGGCGCGGGCCAGGCCGCGCGCGCACAGTTCGGGGGCCTTGCAGCCGGGTTCGTGGAACACCGGGGCGCCGACCTGGGCGCCGAGCACCTTGAGCTGCTCGATCGCGGCCGGGCGCTGGAGGTCGGCGGCGACCAGCAGCGGGCGCTTGCCCTGCTCGATCAGCAGCCTGGCGACCTTGGCGCAGGTGGTGGTCTTGCCCGAACCCTGCAGGCCGGCCATGAGGATCACGGTGGGACCGTGCTTGGCGTAGGGGATGGTGGCGTCGGCCTCGCCCATCAGGGTGATCAGCTCGTCGTGCACGATCTGCACCACCTGCTGGCCGGGGGCGACACCCTGGAGGATCTGCTGCCCGACCGCCTTGGCCTCGACCTTGGCGATGAAGTCGCGCACCACCTGGACGTTGACGTCGGCTTCCAGCAGGGCCTTGCGCACCTCCTGCAGCCCGTCGCGGATGTTGTCCTCGGAGAGCTTGGTGCCGTGGCGGAGACGGTCGAAGATGGAGCCGAAGCGCTCGGCGATGTGCTCGAACATGGTGACCCTGTCGGGTCAGGCTTTGACGGGAGCCGGGCGGGAGTGTGCGGCGCCGGGCAGCCCGGCAAGGGCGCGGGTGAGGGCGGCCGATTCCCGCTGCAGCACCGGCACCACCACCGCCGGGTCGACCAGGGCGGGCACCTGCGAGGCGCCCAGGGCGGCCACGCAGCGGTGGAAGCCGTCGAACACCGGCACCGACACGGTGCGGATGTCGGGGTGGTTCTCGCCGTCGTTCAGCGCCCATCCCCGGCTGCGCACCAGCACCAGCTCGCGCGCCAGCGCCGCGCGGTCGGTGATGGTGCGCGCGGTCAGCGCCGGCAGTTCCAGGCGGTCCAGCAGGCCCTCCTGGTCGAGCAGCGGCATCCACGCCAGCAGCACCTTGCCGTTGGCGGCGCCATGCAGGTGGGCGGCCCGCCCGAGCATGGCGAAGGGGTCGGCGGCCGGCCGTCCGGCCGGGCTGTCGACCGCGATGGCCAGGGTGCGCTCGCCGTCGAGCACCGAGAACACGCTGTCGCAGCCGGTGGCCTCGCTGGTGCGGCGCAGCGCCGGCAGGGCCAGGGCGCGCAGGGGGTGGCGCGACATGGTGCCGCAGGCCAGGCGCAGCACGCGCGCGGTGGCGCGGTAGCGGCGGTCGGCCTCCTGCACGGCGTAGCCGGCGGCGACCAGGGCGCCGAGCACGCGGTGGGCGCGGCTGCGCGGCCAGGCGAAGCGCTCGGCGGCGGTGCTGACCCCCACCGCCTGGGGCTGGTCGCTCAGCCACTCCAGCAAGTCGAGGCCATCGTGGAGTGGACGCAGAGGGGTGGTCACCGGTTGATATTCTACCAAATAGAACAAAGTGACAATATGGAATTGTGGCGGAACCATCGCCTGGACTGCTAGGCTGCGAACCATGCAGCTCAAACCCGCATCATCCTGCACCTGGGACGCCCTTGCCCTTGGCGAGGTCATGGTCCGCCTCGACCCCGGTGAGGGGCGCGTCCACACCACCCGCTCCTTCCAGGTGTGGGAGGGTGGCGGCGAGTACAACGTGGTGCGCGGCCTGCGCCGCTGCTTCGGCCTGCGCTCGGCGGTGGTCACCGCCTATCCCGAGAACCCGGTCGGCCGCCTGGCCGAGGACCTCATCCTGCAGGGCGGGGTCGACACCAGCCTGATCCGCTGGGTGCCCTACGACGGCATCGGCCGCGCCGCGCGCGTCGGCCTCAACTTCACCGAACGCGGCTTCGGCTGCCGCGGCGCGGTGGGCTGTTCCGACCGCGGCCACACCGCGGTCAGCCAGCTCAAGCCTGGCGACATCGACTGGGAGGCGATCTTCGCCCGCGGAGTGCGCTGGTTCCACTGCGGCGGCATCTTCGCCGCCCTCGGCGAGAAGACCCCCGAGGTGGCGATCGAGGCCATGACCGCGGCCAAGAAGCACGGCACCATCGTCAGCTACGACCTCAACTTCCGTCCCTCGCTGTGGAAGGCCTATGGCGGCACCAAGCGCGCCCAGGAGGTCAACCGCGAGATCGCCCGCCACGTCGACGTGATGATCGGCAACGAGGAGGACTTCACCCTCGCCCTCGGCTTCACGGTCAAGGGCCTGAACGAGAAGCGCAGCGGCCTCGATCCCGCCCACTTCAAGGCCATGATCGCCGAGGCCACCGCCGCCTACCCCAACTTCCAGGTGGTCGCCACCACCCTGCGCGAGGTGCACAGCGCCACCTGCAACGACTGGGGCGCGGTGCTGTGGCACGGCGGGCAGTTCCACCAGGCGATCCAGCGCGACCGGCTCGAGATCCTGGACCGCGTCGGCGGCGGCGACTCCTTCGCCTCCGGGGTGGCCTACGGCTTCCTCGCCGGCCTCGGCCCCCAGGCCGCGGTCGACTACGGCGCCGCCCACGGCGCCCTCGCCATGTCCACCCCCGGCGACACCTCGATGGCCAGCAAGGCCGAGGTCGAAGCCCTGGTCAAGGGCGGCAGCGCCCGCGTGCAGCGCTGAAAGGCCATCCCATGGACCTCATCATAGAACTCGAAGCCCTGCGCATCGTCCCGGTGGTGGTGATCGAGGACGCGGCCGACGCCGCGCCCCTGGCCCAGGCGCTCAAGGCCGGCGGTCTGCCCTGCGCCGAGATCACCTTCCGCACCAAGGCCGCCGCCGCCGCCATCCGCGCCGCCGCCGCCGACCCTGCCATCCTGGTGGGCGCCGGCACCGTGCTCACCGTCGACCAGGCCAAGGCCGCGGCCGACGCCGGCGCGCGCTTCCTGGTCAGCCCCGGCTTCGGGCCCAAGGTGGTGGAATGGGCGCTGGCCAACCGCATGCCCATCCTGCCCGGGGTGTGCACCCCCACCGAGGTGCAGATGGCGCTCGAGTACGGCCTGCCGGCGGTGAAGTTCTTCCCGGCTGGCAACTACGGCGGCGCCAAGACCCTGAAGGCGCTGGCGGCGGTGTACGGCGGCCTGCGCTTCGTGCCCACCGGCGGCATCGATGCCGCCAACATCGGCGAATACCTGGCGATCAAGGCGGTGGCGGCCTGCGGCGGCTCGTGGATCTGCTCCGGCGAGCTGATCAAGGCCAAGGCCTGGGGCGAGGTCACCCGCCTGACCGCGGCGGCGGTGGCGGCCGCGCGCGGCTGACCGGCCGCTTGCCGGTCGACAGCCGGCGCCCCAGCGGGAAGGTCGCCGGCATGGACGACCTCGTCGCCGCCCTGGATGCGGTTGAAGCCGCCTCCGGCGGCCGCATGCGCTTCCACGACTACACCGGCCAGGTCGAGGCGGTGGTGGGGAAGGCGCGCATCCACCACGACCATCCCGTATGCCGGCGCATCAAGGCGGTCGATCCCGGGCTGTGCACCGCCGTCGACCTGGTGCGCTGCGGCCGCCGCCTGCGCGCCGACCGCGGCGGCTTCTGGAAGTCGTGCCATGGCGGCCTGCTCGAGCTGTGCATCCCGCTGCGCCACGACGAACGGATCCTCGGCGTGCTGTTCCTGGGGCCCTGGCGCGACGAGGGGGCTGGCGAGGTGGCGGCCGGGCCGCGCCACCGCCTGGCCGCCACCGGCGCCGACCGCCTGCCCGACCTGCCGCGCGCGGAGCGCGGGCGCGTCCAGGGCCTGGCCTGGCTGGCGGCCCAGGCGGTGGCGGCGGCCGCCGCCGCCCGTCC
>JAKLKR010000164.1 GCA_023150565.1 Planctomycetota bacterium | reverse complement strand
GCGGTCGACCCCCTGCTCGGGCCCGAGGTGGCGCCCCGGCGCAACCTGGCGCCGGTCTACGCCGACCTCGCCCTGCGCTATCGCACCGCCGAGCGTAGCGCGATCGGCTGAGCGGCCCCCGCCCAGGACTCAACTCCGCCCTTTCCCGTCCGTACCACCTGTCCATGCTCGCGCCGATGCGCCTGGTGGCGGTGACCATGATCCTGATCGCACTTACAGGTGCGACGAACGCCGCGGAAGTCGCCGGCGACGTGGTCATCCTGGACAATTACCACCGCCTCGACGGCACCCTCGAGAACGACCCCATGTGCTGGTGCGCAACAGCCAGGGCACCCTGCGCCTGCGCCGTTCGCGCATCCGCAGCGTCGAGCTCGGCCTGCCCTCGCGCATGGCCCAGCTCAAGGACGACGACCTCGCCGGGCTGGTGGAGCTGGCGCGCTGGTGCCGCACCAAGGGCCACAACGTCGAGGCCCTGCAGCTGCTGGAGCGGGCGCGCAAGCTGCCCGGCCTGGCGCTGGAGGATGCCGGGCTCTATGCCCAGCTGGTCGACGAGATGCAGGGCCCCGAGGCGGCGGTGCCGCTCTATGCCTGGTACCGCAAGGCGGGCGGGGCCGACAAGCGCGTGCTGGGGCGCATCAAGGAGCTGGAGGACGCCGGCGCCGATCTCAGCGGTCCCGGCACCGCGCCGGCGATGGCGGCGGCGGTGAAGCCCGAGGCCCCGGTGGAGGCGGCCGCGGCCAAGGCCAGCGACGGGCTCGAGATGAAGGGCTGGGGCCCGGAGAGCGCGCAGTATTCCAACCAGTCGGCGCTCAAGCTGGTGGACGCCACCGCCAAGGACGGCTTCGCCTCGGCGCGCAAGGTGCTGGAAGTCGCCTTCACCGGCGGCGACAAGGACAAGGCGGCAGTGCGGCGCACGGTGTCGTACAGCGTCGCCCCCGACGCCGCGCTGCTGGCCTTCACCGTCGCCAACCGCAGCGAACAGACGGTGCGCATCGCCCTGGCGGTCAAAACCGGCTCGTGGGTGTACTTCGAGAGCGACCAGCGCCTGGTGCCCAAGGGCGAGGTCAAGGAGCTGCGTTTCGACCTGCGCGCCAAGACCTACAAGTGCGCCGCCAGCGACTGGGCCCACGCCAGCGCGATCCAGAACCTGGACGACGTCAAGGAACTCCAGGTGCTGATCTACAACAAGGACAAATCGGGCACGGTGTGGCTCAGCGAGATGGCCTTCGTGCCCAGCCCGGAGCAGTGACGCGCCCGGTCAGATCCCGATCTGGATGAGGTTCTCGTAGGGGATCGATTCCTTCCCCACCTCGATCAGCAGCCCGCCCTTGTTGTCGAGCGCCACCGAGGTCACCTTGCCGTTGCCGGTGTCGGTGATGGCATCGCGGTGGAACACCACCTGCTTGCCGATCAGTCGGTCGGCGACGCCGGCCAGGTCGGTGGAGGTCTGCTGCGGCACGATCTGCTTGAGGTTGTCGATCGGGTAGTCCTTGCCGCCGACGGTGACGTAGACCGCCTGGTCCACCACCCGGAACGACTCCACCTTGCCCGACACCTGCTGGTAGCCGACGTCCGGGGCGAGGCCCTTGTTGACCAGCGCCTCCTTCTCGGCTGGCGAGATCGGCATCTGCTGCACCGACACCTGCTTGCCCATCAGGTCCTGGCCCCACTGGATGTCGGCGCGGAACTTCTGGTAGGTGGTGTTGGCGAGTTCCTGCAGTTTCTGCATGTTCTCGACCAGCTTGCCGGTATCCTGGGGATCGAACGGGCTCTGGCTGGTGACCTCGGCCAGCATGATCTTGAGGAAGTCGGCGTTGCGGAACGCCTTCGAGCTGTCCTCGGCTGCGGTCAGGCTCTTGGTGGCGGCGGAGCTGGTGGCTGACGTCGCGGAGGTGGTGGTAGACATGGCAGGCCCCTGCGGGGCCGAACGCAAAGCCCGTGCCAGAGGGTCATGGCCCCTCCATGCCAGGTCCCCCCTTGTCCAACCCCGCTCGCCCCCCATGGTTCTGCGCGCCATGATCCTCGGCCTCATCAGCGATATCCACGGCAACCTCGCCGCGCTGAAGGCGGTGCTCGCCGACATGGAGGCCAAGGGCGCGGAAAAGGTCCTGTGCCTGGGCGATGTGGTGGGATACGGCCCCTATCCCGGTGAATGCCTCGATCTGGTGCGGCGCTGCGGCGCGGTGCTGATGGGCAACCACGAAGAGGCCCTGCTCCAGGGCGCCGAGAACTTCAATCCGCGCGCCCGCCGGGCCATCGACTGGACGCGCGAGCACCTCAAGACCTCGGGCGATGCCGAGACCCGCGCCCGCCGCGAGGAGATCCTGCGCAACCTCCAGCTGACCGCGCAGGAGGGCCCCTACCTCTTCGCCCACGCCAGCCCGCGCCAGCCGACGCGCGAATACGTGATGCCGCGCGATGCCAAGGTGCAGGACAAGATGGCGGACATCTTCGCCCACATCGCCCACATCTGCTTCGTCGGCCACACCCACCTGCCCGGGGTGTTCCTCGAGGACAACACCTTCATCCCCCCCGGCATGCTGTGGGGCGGGGCCTATTTCGTCACCCAGGGCGAAAAGGCGCTGGTGAACATCGGTTCGGTCGGCCAGCCGCGCGACGGCGACCCCAAGGCCTGCTACGTGCTGCTCGACACCGACGCCTCGGCGCCGCGGGTGGTCTATCGCCGAGTGGCCTACGACGTCGAGGCCACCGCCAAGGCGATCGAGTCCAACCCGCACCTCGACAACTTCCTCGCCGAACGCCTGCGCCTCGGCCGCTGACCCTGGCGTGGGCGCCCATGCGCCCGCCTACGCACGCCGGGGCAGGGGGTTACATTGCGCGTTCCGGCGCCGTTCCTATGGTGAGGGACGATGGATCCGCGGCCACCCAAGCCTGGTGCCCAGCCACCCCCCGCCCGCCAGGCAGGCGGGATCGGTATCCGTGTCGCCAGCCGCTATGGCCAGCTGGTGCTGGAGCGGATGAACGGCAAGGCCGGCAGCCCGCCCGATCCGCTGTGGAAGCTGCGCACCCGCGATGAGCGCTGGATCTGCCCCTACTGCGGCACCGCCGTCGCCCGCCGCCCGCAGCGCTCGCTCGAAGACTCCGCCGCCCTCCACCTCGACAGCTGCCGCGCCTTCAACAACGGCCGCGGCCAGACCCGCCCCCACGATGAGCTCTACGAACGCCTGTCGTTCGAGGAGCTGGTGGCGGCGGCCCAGGCCGATCCCGCCACCTGGGGGGTGTTCGATCCCGACGGCAGCTGGTGGTGCCCGTCGTGCCTGTGCCGGCAGAACCAGGTGCGCAGCCGCAACGGGCGCATGGATCCGCTGGTGCTCCAGGCCGCCTGGCGCCACCTGCGCACCTGCCCGCCCTATCTCGACGGGGTGGTGCGTCCGGCCGTCGAACTGGCGCGCATCCGCGACCTGAGCGGACGGGTGCAGCAGATCCAGCGTTGGGTCGGTCAGCAACTCGCCTTCGAGGCCTGGCGCTACTGCCGCGGCGACGGCGCCTGGATCTGCCCCTGCTGCCTGGGCACCATCCCCGGCATCAGCCTGCGCGGGGATTCCTGGTCCCTGGCTCCGGCCTCCATCGCCTCGCACCTTATCGCCTGCCCGCGCTTCTCGCTCGAATCACCGCCAGTGGCGCGAGAGGACGAACTGCGCCAGACCGCCGGCGGGCCGCCCATGCCCTATCCGGGCAACACCCCGACCCGGGTCGGCACCACCACCTCGCGCATGGCCCTGCCGGTGGGTTCCACCCCGCCAGCCGGCTCGCCCCAGCTCGGCAGCGGCTTCACCCCCCTGCCGACGCCGATGCCGGGCCCGGCTATCCCCGCCCGGGTGGCGCACCGCTCGCCCTTGCCGTTCCCCTTCTCGACCCCGGCCCCGACCCTGCCCGCGACCCCGGCCCCCGCCGCCACCGTCCAGGAGATCACCACCGGCGAGCCGACCGTGGCCGACCTCGGCTGGATGGACGGCCTCGACAACGCCCCGCCCAGCGCCGCCTCGGCGCGCCTGCGCATGACCACCCCCCAGGACGAGGAGGTCGACCAGGCCCGCCAGCTGCAGGAATCCTTCATGGGCGACCTGCCCCAGGTGCCGGGCTTCCATTTCGCTGCCCGCTTCGACGCCTGCACCGGGGTGAGCGGCGATTTCTATGCCTGCGTTCCGCTCGCCAACGGCGACCTCGGCCTGGCCCTGGGCGACGTCAGCGGCCACGGGGTGCAGGCCGGCCTGGTGATGACCATGGCGCGCAAGGCGCTCGAGATCTACGCCCGCCAGGGCGGTTCGCCGGCCGAGGTGCTGGCGCATGTCAACGACGCCATCGCCGACGATCTCGGCGGGCGCATGTTCGTGACCATGGTCTACGGCGTGCTGTCGCCCGAGCGCCGCACCATCACCTGGGTGCGCGCCGGCCACACCCCGGTGATCCGCTTCAACCCGATCAGCGAGGAGATGACCGAGATCAAGCCGCGCGGCATGGTGGTGGGGATGAAGTCCGGGCCGGTCTTCCGCCAGAGCCTGGAAGAGGAGGTGGTGCGTCTGGAGCCGGGCGACATGTTCCTGCTCTACACTGACGGCATCATCGAGGCCACCAACCTGCAGGACGAGGAGTTCGGTTTCGACCGCCTGGCCGAAGTGGTGCGCCGCTTCGCCGACGAGGGCCCCGAGGCGATGGTCGAGCAGGTCATGGACCGGCTGCGGCACTTCCGCGGCCCGCGCCCGCGCAGCGACGACACCACCCTGCTCGCGCTCATGGTGGAACCGTGAGCGCCGGCCCTACAGTGCAGCCCTTCCGGCGCCCGTCGGCTGCCGGCCGGTCGATATCGAGGGGGTACGCGGCATGAAGCTGCAGATGGCGGCGCTGACCAACAAGGGCCGGATACGCGACAACAACGAGGACTCGGTGTTCGTCGACGTGCGCGACCGGGTGGCGATCGTCTGCGACGGCATGGGCGGCCATGCCGGCGGCCAGGTGGCGAGCGAGATCGCCGTGCAGGTGATGTCGCATGCCCTGCGTCAGCTGCGTCCGGGCGACTGGACCGACGAGGAGCGGGTGGTCGAGGCGATGAAGCGGGCGGTGTTCGGCGCCAACGACCACATCCTCGGCCGGGCGCGGGTCGATCCCGAGCTCTACGACATGGGCACCACGGTGGTGTCATGCGCCTTCATGCACGACCGGGTGGTCACCGCCAACGTCGGCGACAGCCGCATCTATCGCATCGCCGGCGGCAGGATCGAGCAGGTGTCGAGCGACCACAGCCTGGTGGCGGAACGGGTGCGCGCCGGGCTGATGGACCCGGACAGCAAGGAGGCGCAGCTGCTCGCCAACATCATCACCCGCGCCCTCGGCATGGAGCAGGTGACGGTGGACATCACCATCGAGGAGCTCCATCTCGGCGATGTCTACCTGCTCTGCTCCGACGGCCTGTCGGACATGATCCAGGACGAGGAGATGGCCCAGGTGGTGACCGCCGCGCCCTCGCTGGAAACCGCCTGCATGGCCCTGATCGATCTCGCCAACGAGCGCGGCGGGGTCGACAACATCACCGTGGCCCTGGGCAAGGCCTGCTGAGCGCAAGGACACCATGGATCGCTTCGAACTGACCACCGCCAACTCCCTGCTGCTGGTGATCGACGTCCAGGAGCGTTTCCAGCAGGCCATCCCGGCCATCGCCCCTGACCAGGACTGCGGGCGCAACTGCCGCATCCTGATCGAGGCCGCCCGCCTGCTCGGGGTGCCGGTGCTGTTCAGCGAGCAGTACCCCAAGGGCCTGGGCGCCACCCTGCCCGAGCTGCGCGCGGCGGCGCCCGGCGGCGAGCGCCACGAGAAGACCCATTTCAGCTGCCTCGACGACCCCGCGCTCAAGGCCCGCCTGCTCGACGACCCGCGCACCCATGTGGTGGTGTGCGGGGTCGAGGCCCATGTGTGCGTGCTCGCCACCGTCGCCGACCTGGCCGCGCACGGCAAGTGGGCGGTGGTGGCGTCGGATGCGGTGGCCAGCCGCCGCCCCGCCAGCTGCGAGCAGGCCCTGCTGGCGATGCGCCAGCTCGGCGCCCTGGTGGTGCCGACCGAGAGCGCGGTGTTCCGCTGGCAGCGCCAGGCCGGGGTGGGGCAGTTCAAGGCCATCAGCGCCCTGGTGCGCTGATGGGCGCCATCCCCGGCGGCCTGGCCGCCAGCGAGGCGCAGGCGGTCCTGGCCGAGGTGCGCCGGCTGTGCGCCGCGGTCGGGGCCGAGGTCGCCGAGGCGGCCGGGCGCCTGCGCGCCAGCGCCAGCGACAAGGGCGCGGTCGATGTGGTCACCGCCGCCGACAAGCTCAGCGAGCAGCGCCTGACCGAGACCCTGCACCGGCGCTTCCCCGCCCACCGCATCGCCGGCGAAGAGGGCACCCGCCTCGGCCCGGCCGACAGCCCGTGGATCTGGCACATCGACCCCCTCGACGGCACCGCCAACTTCAGCCGCGGCCTGCCCTACTGGATGCTCAGCGTTGGCCTGGCCTACCAGCAGCGCCCGGTGCTGGGGGTGGTGCACGGGCCGGAATGCCGTCTGTCGGTGTCGGGCATCGACGGGGTGGGCGCCTGGAGCGGCGAAGACCCCCTGCCGCCGGCCGCCGCGGTGGGCGCCGAGCGCACCTGGCTGGTGGCCACCGACTGGCCCTGGGACCTGGCCCAGCGCGAACGGGTGGTGCGCCTGCTCGCCCACCTGGCGCCGCGCATCCGCCAGTTCAAGACCTACGGTTCAGCGGCGGTCGACCTCGCCCATGTCGCCACCGGCCGGGTCGACGCCTACGTCATCCCGCACATCTTCCCCTGGGACCAGTGCGGCGGCGCCGCCGCCTGCGCCGCGCTGGGCTACGAGTTGCGCACCTGGACCGGCGCCCCCTGGGACCTGTCCCATCCCGACATCGACATCGCGGTGTGCCGCCCGGGGATGTGGGACCTGCTCGGCGCCGCCTGTTCGGCCTGAGCCGTTGCGCGGCTATTCCACCGCCAATTCGACGAAGAACGCCGGCTCGGGCAGGGCCGCCATGTCGTAGGCCAGGCGCACCGCGCCGTCCTCGCGCACCAGCGGCAGCTCCTGGCGGCGGGCGCCGTCGAAGCCCAGCGCCCAGGCGTGCAGGGTCGCCGCGTTGGCGTTGGCCAGGCGGGCGGTGAGCGCGCCGGCCTCGACCAGCACCGGGGCCTTGCCGGGATCGACCAGGGTGGTGCGGTCCTCGGCGGCGAACACCATGCCGCTGTTGAGCGCGTCGGTGGCGTAGACCAGCAGCACCCGCCGGCTGTCGCCCAGGGCGCGGCCGTCGAGCGCCGCCGCCGCCACCGTGCCCGGCACCGTCACCCGCTCGACCCGCAGCGGGCCGACCTCGCCGCTGGTGCGGCGGGTGAAGCAGCCGCCCGCCAGGCGCGCCGTGAGCAGCTGGAACCACTGGTTCTCGCGCTCCCAGCGCATGCTGCCGTCGGGCGATTGCCACAGGCCGTGCAGCGGATCGCTGGGATTGTCGGCCTCCAGCACTCCGCGGCTGCGCAGCAGCGCCAGCAGGCGCACGGGATCGCCGCTGCCCTCGGCCATGCCGGCGGCGGCATCGGTGGCCGACACCTTGGCGGTGCCGGCGAGCGGGATCTCGATGGTGCCGGCGGCCGCGGCGGCGCCGCGCAGGGCGCCCACCCGCACCCCCAGCCGGGCCACCAGCGCGAGATCGCGCTGCACCCCGGGCATGCCGCCGGTGAAGGCGTCGCCCTGGAACAACCGGGCGGGATCCACCACCACCTCGACCCGGTGCGGCGATCGCGCCACCGCGCCGTCGGCGTAGGCCAGGGTGGACAGCACCTGCGAGGCGCGCGCCACCGGGTCGGGCGCGACCCAGAACGGCTTGATCGGCGCCTTGTCCAATTCGTGCTCGCGCAGGACGGTGCGGTCGATGCTGCCGTCGGCCCAGGCATAGGCCGGCGCGGCGAGGTCGCCCACCGGCAGCTGGTGCGCCATCATCGCATCCCATCCCTGGAACGCGGCGAAGGAGCCGGCCATCAGGCCTTCCTCATGGCGGTGGCGGTTCCAGAAAACCTGGCCGTATTCGGTGACCAGGTAGGGCTTGCCGAACTGCCGGCATGAGGCCAGCAGGCGCAGGTAGGGCGCCAGCGAGGCGCAGGCGCTGGACTGGGCGGTCTTGGATCCCGGCCGCGCCCATTCGCTGGGGTGGGCGTGGTAGGCGTGCATCTCGATCGCACCCACCGCCGCCTCGCCGCGCAGGGCATGGAAGAACAGGCTGGGAATGGCGTCGTATTGGCTGATCGGGGCCTGGCAGCCGGTGGCGGCCACGCCCTGGGCGTACCAGGCCAGCAGCTCGCGGTGGCGTTCGAGCATGAATCGTCCAAGGTCGGCGGCGCGCGCCCCGCCGGTGCGCAGGGCGGCGGCATCGGGCAGGGGGATCTCGGCGAATGGTTGTACCGCCACACCCCAGGCCTTGGCCACCGCCGCCGGATCGCCGTAGGTGCGTTCGAGCCAGGCGCGCCAGGCCGGGGCCCATTCCGCCGCCGGCAGGGTTCCCAGGCGGTTGAGGTCGGCGAAGGGGATGTCCTGCTCGTTGAAGGGCAGCACCGACACCACCGCCGGATCCTCGGCCAGGGTCAGGCCGGTGTGGGGATTGCGGTGGTTGAGCACCGCCTGCGAGCCGGCGAGCCAGTTGGCGCGGAAGGCCGGGTCGGTGAACAGCCGCCGTTTGGGGTCCTTGGCCTGGGCCTCGGCGGTCCAGGGGTTGCCGGCGAAGAAGGTGCCGAGGTCGAGGTAGATGCGGATGCCGCGCCGGCGCAGCTCGGCGATGAAGCGGTCGATCACCGCCACCGCGCGCGGGTCGAACTCGCCATCCTTGGCAGCCCAGCGCATCAGCAGGTTCTGGTAGGCGCCCAGGCGCACCAGGTTGTAGCCCTGCACGCGGATCTGCTCGGCATAGCCGGCGATGGCCTCGTCGCCAGGCCAGGTGGCCTTGGACAGGTCCCTGCCCAGGGCGAAGCCGTTGGCGAACAGCGCCATGTCGATGCTCGCCCCCCACAGCCGCACCGGCCTGCCCTGGTCCGAGAACGACCCCTCGGCGTCGATGCTCAGCCGGCGCAGTTCGCCGGCCGGCACCAGGCGGCTGAAGTCCAGAGCCGATCCCGGCTTGACCCGCACCTGGCGCAGATCGATCGGGCGCCAGCGCTCATTGGCCGCCGCCGTCCAGCGCCGCGCCAGGTCGGCTGGCTCAGCCGCATGCTTGGTGTCGGAGAGGGTGGCGGCGACCACGATCCAGATCGGCTCGGCGCTCGGCTCGCCGCGGAAGGTCAGGCTGCGCACCGCCGCGGTCAGGCCGGTGTCGAAGCGCGACACGTAGGCGCCCACGCTCGACTCGCCGTTGGTCACCAGCGCCCCCAGGGTGCCGTTGGCCAGGCCCTTGGGCTCCCACCAGTCCGCCACATCGCTGCCGTTGCGCACCGCGATGGCGCGGCGGGTGCCGTCCACCGCCTCGACCTCGATGGTGCCGACGGTGGTGCCGGCGGGCAGCCCGTTCCAGCAGCTGGTGTGCAGCAGGTAGAGGTAGGGCGCGCTGCGCGGCTCGGGCAGGGTCACGGTCACCGCCGCCGGGCCGGCCGGGAAGCGCCGGCTGCCCAGGGTGATCACCGCTGTGCCGCCGTTGGCGGCGGGATCGAGCACGCTGAAGGGCGCCCCGCCGTAGCGGTTGCGGGTGCGGTCGAAGTTGCGGAAGTCGTTGCCCGCGCCCTGATCCGACCAGCCGCCGCGGCCGTCGCCGGCGACCTCGTCGGCCAGGCCCATGTTGGCGCCGCCCGCCAGCGCCACCGGCCAGTCGGCGGCGGCCAGGAGTGCAGGGACCAGGGCAAGCAGGGTGGGGATCAGGCGCATGGCACATCATACCCCCGGGCGGTCCCCACCGCTGCCCGGGGTTGCGCCTGGCGACCCGGCATTCCGTCTCACCGGCCGCCGCCATGCTGGCCACCATGCAACCGGCCTGGTGGCCACGCCTGATTGCCTTGTTCGCCCTCCCGGGTGCGGTCCAGGCCTGGACCGACCCGCGCACCTGGCCGGTGTTCCACCACATCCACCTGCATCCCAACCCTACCGTGATCCTGGCCCTGAACGGCATCGTGCATGTGCGCGGCGTCGACCAGGCGGTGGCGCTGGCGCCCGGCGACCTGCTGGTGGTGGGCACCGGGGTGTGGCACGAGCACCTGCCGCTGCGTGCCGGGGCGGCGTGGGTGGGGCTGGGGTTCCTGCCCGGCTGGGCCGATCTGGCCCTGACCGGCGGCGAGGCGCCCTGGCTGGTGCGCGCCGACCCCGCCCCCCTGCGCCCGGCGGTCGAGGGCATCCTCGCCGCCCGCAGCGCCGCCGCCCGCCAGCAGCACGCCGCGGCGCTGCGTCGTGCCCTGGCGGTGGCCGATGGCTAGACGGTGCCGATCCGGGTCGGGGTGCCGGCGGCGCTGAGCGAACTGCTGTGGAAACGCTATGTGGTGCGTACCAGCGCCAGCGAACTGGTGTCCGGCAGCGGCGCCTCACGGGCCACCGCCTACCGGCAGTTCGGCAAGGTGTTCGGCCTGCCGCCACGCGCCTTCATCAGCCATGCCCGCCTGGAACTGGCGGCGGCTCTGCTGAAGCATGGCATCAGCGTGCGCGAAACCGCCTGGCGCTGCGGCTATCCCAGCCCCGACACCTTCACCCGCTGCTGGAAGCGGGCGCATGGGGCGCCGCCGAGCGCGGGGACCTAATCCTTACGGAGATCGTATTCCCAACCCGGAATGGTCCAATCCACCGACCAGTCGAGGAACAGGGTGTGGGCCTTCTTCTTGTTTCCGGGGTTGCTCTCAGTCGGCCATGGATGGTGGTACCAGCAGCGGATGATCGGCATCTGGCGGGCGGTGCAGCCGCCGGTGTCGACCTGGAGCTGCTTGCAGTATCCCAGGCTGACCGTGGTCCAATCCATGGTGGCGAAATCGATCACGTTGAGGGCGCCGGGCGCGTTGGTGAACCAGGTGCTGAATGAACTACTCGCATCTTCGACTGCTTGTCCCGAGGCCTCGTAAAAATAGCTCGACCCGGTTTCATAGAGTCGCCCGACCGAGCCCAGCGACCCGCGGTTCAGGGTGCTGTCCTGACCCTTCTTGGGGTCAAACGGACACTGATAGGCTTTATCAGGGTAACTCTCGTCGTTGCGAAAGCTCATCAACAATTCGGGCATCTTCCGTTCATGGTCGTTGCGAAAGACCTCGATGGCCAAGCCGAACTGGCGCAGATTGTTGGCACACGCCGTGGTCTTGGCCGACTTGCGCACCAGGTGGATCGCCGGCAGCAGCATCCCGGCCAGGATGGCGATGATGCTGATCACCACCAGCAGCTCGATGAGCGTGAACCCGCGTCGCATGGCCATGGATGATCTACGCTTAGTCGGTGGCCGCTGTTGATCCAGGGGCGCGCTCAGGGATCGTCCGCGCGTGCATATCGCGCTCTACCAGCCCCAGGTGCCCGGCAATACCGGCGCCATCGGCCGCACCTGCGTCGGATTGGCGGCGGAACTCCATCTGATCGGCCCCTGCGCCTTCGATCTCAGCGACAAGGCGGTGCGCCGCGCCGGACTCGACTACTGGCCTCATCTGGTGTGGACCCTGCACGACGGCCCCGACGCCTTCGTCGCCTGGCTGGGCGCCCGCCAGCCCTGGCTGGTCACCAAGCACGGCCGGCTTCGCTACGATCAGGCCGACTACGAGGCGGATGCGGTGATCGTGCTGGGCAACGAGGTGCGCGGCCTGCCCGAGGCCTGGCTGGAGCGCTGGCGGGAACGGACGGTGGCGGTGCCCATGCTCGGGCCGGTGCGTTCCTTCAATCTCGCCTGCACGGCGATGACGGTAGCGGTGGAGGCCCGCCGTCGCAGCGGCGGGTTCAATGGTTGCGCGATGCCGGTGATCAACCGTTGCGATTGATTCTCACCGCCTTTTCCCCATGCTGTGCGTGCCATGTCCCCTCCCGCCACCGCCAAGGATGCCCGCTTCTACGTCTATGTAGGAACGGCCTGGACCGGACCTTTCCGTCTCGACGAGGTGCGCCAGCAGCTCGGCTCGGGCCAGGTGTCAGGCGACTCCTACGCCTACGATCCCGACGATCAGCGCCATTACACCGTCGGTGAACTGCTGGCCGGCTCGCCCACCGAAGCCTTCACGGTCGAGACCGGCGAGATGCCGGGCGAGGCTTCCGGCACCCGCACCGGCACCCACAGCCTGTCCATCCTCGACCTCGAGGACGAGGTCCAGGGCGAGGCCGCCACCGCCTCGATCACCGCGGTGTTCGACGAGGTCGCCGCCGAGGTGCGCGCGCTCTACCGCGCCCACCTCGACCTGGTGGAAAACCGTGCCGGCGACACCGGCACCGCCCTCGCCACCCTGCGCCGGGCCCAGCTGGCCGCCACCACCCGTCTCGCCGCCCTGGCCGGCAGCGATGGCGACCGGCGCGCCTTCGTCGCCGACCTGCTCAAGATCGGCGACTACCTCGCCAACCGCGAGCAGGACGCCGCCCT
>JAKLKR010000163.1:272-12561 GCA_023150565.1 Planctomycetota bacterium | reverse complement strand
CGCTCGAGCGCGCCTGCGCCGCCCACCACCGCGCCCACCCGCGCGAATGGGGTCCGGCGCCGGCCCAGGCCGCGGCCGATGCGGGCCTGGCGGGCATCGACGACCCCCTGCCGCTGGTTCAGGCCGACCCGCGCCGGCGCCTGGCGCTGCGCCACGGCCGCCTCGCCCTGGCCGGCCACCAGCCGGCGGTCGAGGAGCGCCTGGCGCGCCTGCGCGACCAGCTGCTGGCGCGCATCCGCGCCGCCGGCCTGCGCGCCCCCGCGCGCGGCGACCTGCTCACCGCTTTGGCGGCGCCCGAGCGCGACCTCGACGCCGCCGCCAAGCTGCTGGTCGACGCCGGGCTGGTGCGGCCCTTCCCCCCCAACTGGATGGACGCCGAGGCCCTGGCCGGCTTCAAGGCGCGCCTGCCGGCGCTGGCCGCGCCCGACGGCGCGCTCGACCTCGGCGCCCTGCGCCAGGCCACCGGCATGGGCCGCAACCTGCTGGTGGCGGTGCTGGAATCCTGCGACAAGGAGGGCCTCACCCGCCGCCAGGGCGCCGGGCGGGTGCTGGTACGGCGCTGATGGTCGGGGCGGTGTTGGTGCGCGCCACCCGGTCCCACGGGGCCAGGGTCTCGATGAGGGTGAAGCCGCGGCGGCGGTTCATCGCCCGCCTCCGGCCGCGGGGGCGAAGCGCACGCGCGGGAAGGCGGCGGGGTCCTTGCTCTCGCCGATCCCGGGGGCGATGCGGATGAACTGCTTGCGGCCCTCGCCGTCGTCGTCGTTGGCGATGAGGTTGAAGCGCAGCCCGCGCTCGAGCACGGTGTCGTCGAGGCCGAACGCGGCGCAGGACAGTTCGACGCGGTAGCGCACCCCGCCGGCGATCGCCTCGGTGGCCACCGCCACCGCCTCGGCGCCGGTGGCGGATCCCGCCGGCCGCAGCCAGACGTGCGCCAGGGCGGTGCCATCGTCGGCGCGCGCCGCGCCCAGCTCCCAGTGGCCGCGCTGGCCAGGGACCTGGAAGGCAAGCTGCAGCCCGTCGCCGAGGTAGGAGGCGCGCGCGGGATGGGGCTGGCGGTGGCGCTCGTCGCTCACCTCGACGTGGATGCGCAGCGCGCCGCCGCCGCGCGCCAGCCATACCCGCGCCGAGAGGTCGTGCGGCCCCTGCCAGGCCGCCTGCGGCCGGGTGGGGTCGGCCTCGGTGAAGTTCACCACCGCCGACGCCGCATCGAGGATGAAGTCGGCGGGGCGGCCCGCGGGATCGCCGGCGGGGATGGTCGCCATCACCTGGACGGGGATGGTGACGGTGCCCGTCCACAATCCCTCCCAGGCGACGCGCACGCGCTGCGCCAGGGCGGCGTTCCAGCGCGTGCCCGCGGGCACGGCCGCGCCCAGGACCGCGTCCGCCGCGCCCGCGCCGGGCAGCTCCAGGCGGCGGGTGCGCTCGCCGCCGTCCTCGTCCCAGGCCAGGGTGCAGGCGCTGGCGGCGGCCAGCGGGCTGGTCAGGCGCAGGGTGACCGGTACGCGCTCGCCGGGCGCGGCGGCGACGGTTTCAGCCTCCACCAGCGCGCCCAGCGGCTGCGGCAGGCCGCCGTCGCCCGCCAGCTCGAGGTAGGACGGGGCGGCGCCCGGCTGCACCACCACCACCCCGTCCTGCACCGGCAGCTCCTGGGGGTTGCCCATCAGGTCGTAGGCGGTGGCCCGGGGGCAGCCGGGCGCGCGCAGGGCGATGGGCCCGTCGCCCAGGCCCGGGTCCTCGTTCCACAGCACCGCCAGCCGCCGGCCCGGGGCGGCGAAGACGTAGCCCAGCCGGCCCGGACCGAGCGCCAGCTCGCCGGCGACGGCGGTGCCGCGCATCAGGCGGGTGAGGGCGACGCAGGCGGCGTAGGCCGCCTTGGGCCGGAAATCGCGCTGCAGCAGGCCGTAGTGGTGCTCGACCTCCTTGGGGTTCCAGCCGTCGTTGCGCAGGTCGTACCAGGTGTAGCCGACGGCGCCGCGAGCGCGGGCGAAGGCCAGCTTCTTGACCAGGGTCCAGGCCTGCACCCGTTCGCCCACCGCCACGCTGCTGATCGCGGTCTCGTTGAAATACAGCGGGCGCGGCCGGACCAGGCGCGCACGCAGGCGCGCCAGCTCGCCGTCGACGTCGGCGCGGAAGGCGGCGAACGGCCCATGGCCGTGGAAGGCGTGGAGGTCGAAGGCGTCGCCGGCCTCGGCCAGCACCCGCTCCTGCAGGTCGGGGTTGGCGGCGTGCCCGGCGTGCTCCTGCACGGTGGCGAAGCCGCCGGTGAGCACCTGGTTGGCGGGATCGGCGCGGCGCAGCTCGTCGGCGGCCGCGCGCAGCACGGCGATGTAGGCGTCGGGGGTGTCGCGCCAGAAGCCGAACAGGTCGGGCTCGTTCCACACCTCCCACAGGCGCACCTGTCCGCGATAGCGCGCGGCGGCGGCGGCGACGTAGGCGCGCCAGGGCGCCTCGGGCGGCGCCAGGCGCTGCAGCCAGGCCCACGGCTCGCGCTCGCCGGTGCGCTTGGCCTCGGCGTAGGCGGCCTGGGCGGCGGGGCTGGCGTAGGCGGAATGGCCATAGGCGAGCACCACCTGGAAGGCCACGCCGTGGCGGGTGCCGAGCTCGACCAGGCGGTCGGTCACCGACCAGTCCCAGGTCCCCGGGCGCGGCTCGGCGCGCGACCACGCGCTGTCGATGCGCATCACCCCCAGGCCGGCGCGGGCGGTGGCGATCATCTCGGGCTCGCGCTCGGCGTCGGGGCAGTTGCGGTCGGGATGGCTGGACACCCCGTAGAGGAACCCGGCCGGATCCGGCCCGCCGCCCACCGGCGCGGCGTAGAGGAACGCGGTGCGCCCCTCCTCCGCCGCCAGGCCCGCGCCCTCCAGGCGGTAGTCGAGGTAGCGGATGCCCTGGCGGCGCGAGCCCAGCTCGAGCGGCAGGCGCGTCTCGCCCCGGGCGGGCACCTCGCACTCCAGCGCCAGCTCCCTGGCCGCGCCCTCCAGCTCGTGCAGCCGCGCGCTCAGGCGCAGACGCACCGCCTCGGCGCGGGGATTGGCCACCACCAGCGCCAGGCGCTGCTCGTGCCCCGGCTCCAGCCAGTGCAGGGCGTCGCCGGTATCGACCCGCAGCGAGGACGCCGGCGGGCCGGGCTCGGCGGCGGCGAGGACGCCCAGGGCGGCCAGCAGGCAGGCGCGGATGGACATGCGGCCTCCGGGGAAGGGGACGGGATGGCGCGGGCTCAGCCGGCGGACGGCGGCGGGCCGATGGTCGCCCCCGCCACCACCTGGCCGACCACGCTCACGCGCAATGCGGCGGCGGCGGGCGCGCGCGAACGCCGCACCGCCAGGTCGAGGGCGGCGCGGCCCAGCTCCTCGAAGCGCGGATCGACGCTGGTCAGGCGCCCGTCGGGGCCGCCGGCGGCGTCGAAGCCGGTCACGCTCGCGCACGCCGGCACCGCCACCCCGGCCTGCTCCAGGGCCGCCAGGGCCTGGCCGGCGACGCGGTCGTTGACGCACACGAAGGCGGTGACGCCGCGCCGGTGCGCCGCCAGCACCGCCTCGCCGCGCAGGTCGCCGGCGGGGTCATAGGCCGCGGCCGGATCGAGCCGGCTGTCCGCCCCCACCGGCAGGGCGGATTCCACCAGGGCGCGCAGGAAGCCGGCCTCGCGCTCCTGGTTGAAGGTGCCGGGGTACCACTCGGGGACGAAGCACAGCCGGCGGTGGCCGAGCGCGGCCAGGCGCAGGGTCAGCTCGGCGATGCGCGCCTGGTTGTCGGCCATCACCGCGTCGTGGACCAGGCCGTCGTAGACCAGGTCGATGGTCACCACCGGCGCCAGCGCGGCCACCGCGGCCACCACCGCGGCCGGCTGGCGGCCTTCCAGCACCACCGCCCCGCACTCGCCGGCGGTGATGGCCTGGGGCAGCACCAGCGGCTCGTCCCCGCCATCGCGCTGGCGCAGGGCCAGCACGCTGACCGTGACCCCGGCGGCGTCGGCCTCGGCGGTGACCCCGTGGAGAATGCGCGTGGCGTTGACGCCGCGGTGGGACTCCTGGGAACGCAGGAGCAGGCCGATCTGCAGCTTGCGGCTGCTGCGCACCAGGTTGCGGCGCGCCCGGCCCTGGTAGCCCAGTTCCGCCGCCGCCGCTGCAACCTTCGCCCGGGTCTGGGGATGGATGCGCAGGTCGTGGCGCAGGGCGCGCGACACGGTGGCCGCGGAGAGCTCCAGCCGGGCGGCGATGTCGGTGATGCTGGCGCTCATGGGTGTTGATATACACATTGTGCAAAAATGTGCAAATATAGATTGGGCGTGCTTGAGACGCACCCACTGCGAGTCGCCCGCCGCCGTTGCCTGCCCCAGCGCCCGGCCACCCTGGCAGCCATGCGTTGGCGCCGCCTCGCCCTGGCCCTGTCGGTGGCCGCCCTGCTGCTGTGGGCGGCGCTGGCGGAACGCCATCAGGTGGGGGTGTTCGCCGCCGGCGAACCGCGCGCGGTACCGGGCATGGCCCTGGCCGTCGGCCCCGACGCCGATCCCTGGTGGCCGGCGAGCTTCACCGAGGCCGCCACCGTCGAGGCCTTCATTTCCCAGGACGGGGTGCTGCTCAACACCCACACCCTCAGCCCGGGCCAGGTGCAGCTCAAAGACTGCAAGACGTGAGGCGGTAAATGAGCGGGCGGCGCGGTGCGCTGCCCACCCCGGCCGCGAAAAAGGCTTCTCCCTTCTGGACCAGCGCGCGGTTCTACGCCGGTGCGGTGGGGGCGTTCGTGTCCAACCTCGCGCCGCTGGGAGTGCGCCTGAAGGGCACCTGCGTGCCGGCGATGAACTGCCACGGCTGCCCGTGGGCCACCGCCGCCTGCCCGGTGGGGGTGGCGGCCTACGGCTCGGCGGTGCATGCCCTGCCGGCGATGGCGGTGGGGGCGATGCTGGCGGTGGGGGTGCTGTTCGGCCGCCTGATCTGCGGTTTCGCCTGTCCCGCGGGCTGGTTCCAGGACCTGCTGCACCGCATCCCCTCGCCCAAGCTGCGCCTGCCACGCTGGATCCGCTGGGGTCGCTACCTGGCCCTGGCCCTGCTGGTGGTGGCGATGCCGTGGCTGCTGGGCTTCGGCACCGGCGGCTTCCTGAGCCTGGCCAAGCCCACCGTCGACAAGCAGGACGCCGACGTGCGCGTGGGGCTGACCGCCACCAATCACGGCAGCGAGCCGGTGCGCGCGCCGCGGATCGATCTGGTGTGGCGCGCGCTCGCCGACGGTCGCGAGCTGGAGCGCCTGCCGCAGCGCTTCGACGAGGTGGTGCTGGCCCCGGGCGAGGAGGCCGCCCTGCCCCCGGTGGTGGTGCCCAACCGCCTGGCCGAGGCCAACCTGCAGGCCGAGTCGCCGCAGGCGGCGGTCGATCTGCGCATCCCCCTGACCTACTACTGCACGCTCTGCCCGGTAGGCACGTTCGAGGCGGCGGTGCCGGCGCTGGTGGAATCCGGTGCGGGACCGTCGGACTGGAGCGGCACCCTCTGGCTGCGCCTGGGCGTCGCCGCCGGCTTCCTGATCCTGATCGTGCTCGCCGCCCGGCCATTCTGCCGCGCCTTCTGCCCGCTCGGCGCACTGTGGTCGCTGACCCATCGCCTGGCCCTGGCGCGGGTCGAATTCACCGGCCACGACGTCTGCACCGACTGCGGCGCCTGCGCACGCGCCTGCCCGCTCGATCTCGAGCTGCCGCAAGAAGCCGGCGGGCCCGACTGCATCGCCTGCGGCGACTGCATAACCGCCTGCAAGCCCGGGGGCATCCGCCGCCGCTGGGGCTGGTGAACCACCCGGCAGAGGCACCCTCGGCGGCTGCTTTGCCCTCAGGCCCTGCTAGGATGGGGGCATGAGCCCCGGCCTCCCTCCCGTGTGCATCTCCATCGGCGCCTCCGCCTGCTCCGGCGGCTGGGGGGTGCAGGGGGATCTCAAGGTCTTCACCGCCCTCAACTGCTATGGCGCCTCGGTGGTGACCGCGGTCACCGCCGGCACCTACCGGCGCTCGGACCAGATGCTGGTGCCCGAGCATACGGTGCGCTCGCAGCTCGATGTGGTGGGCGAGGAGCTGCCGATCGGCGCGGTGAAGGTCGCCCTGCTGCCGAGCGTGGGGGTGGTGCGGCTGGTGACGCGCTGGCTGCGCGAACATCCCGACCTGCCGGTGGTGGTCGACCCCTGCGCGGTGGACAGCCACGGGGTGCCGCACCTGACCCCGGAGATCATCGCGGCGATGCGCGAGGAGCTGCTCCCGCGCGCCACCCTGGTCATCCCCAACCGCTTCGAGGCAGCCCTGCTCACCGGCAAGGACGAATGCGTCGACCGCGACGACATGGAGACCGCCGGGCGCGACCTGCTGCACCGCCATGGCGCCCCGGTGCTGGTCACCGGCGGCGGCCTGGCCGACGGCAGCCTCGACGTGCTGGTGGCGCTTGACGGCCTGCGCCATTTCACCGGGCCCACCATCCCCTCCGGCAAGATCCACGGCTCGGGCGGCACCCACAGCGCGGCGGTGGCCGCCGGCCTGGCCAAGGGCGAGAGCCTGCGCGAATCGATCATGGCGGCCAAGCTCTACATCACCGCCGCCATCGCCGCCGCCCCGCGCCTGGCCAACGGCCGCCACGTGCTGTGGCATGCGGTGACGGTGCGCGAACAGGTGATCGTCGAACGCCCGGTCGGCTGAGGGCCGCACCGCTCAGCGCGGGGCGGCGAGCACCCGCGCCACCTCACCGGCATCGGTGCCGCCGGCGGCCACCAGCGCAGCAGCCTGATAGTCCATGTCCTCGGCCAGGGGCGCCTCGCCGCCGGCCGCCAGCAGGCGATGGACGGCGCCATCCGCCAGCAGCAGGTCGGCAAGCGGGACGCGGCCGAGCCAGCCCTGATGGCAGGCCGGGCAGCCGGCCCCGGCGCACGGCTGGTGGCGGCGGCGCACCAGGCGCTGGGCCAGCACCAGGCGCAGCGCCGGCAGCGCCAGCGCCGGCTCGACCCCCATCTCGACCAGGCGCGGGAAGGCTTCGCGCGCGCGGCCGCAATGCAGGGTCGCCACCACCAGATGCCCGGTCAGGGCGGCGCGGGCGGTGGCGCGGGCGGTCTCGGCGTCGCGCACCTCGCCTACCACCAGGACATCGGCATCCTGGCGCAGGGCGGCACGCAGACCCTCCAGGAAGCCGAATCCGCCGGCAGGATCGACCTCGACCTGGGCCACCCCGGGCAGACGGCGCTCGACCGGGTCCTCGAGCGATACCACCACCCGGTCCGGACGCTGCGCCGCCAGCTCGGCGAGCAGGCTGTGGATGGTGGTGGTCTTGCCCGAACCGGTGGGGCCGGTGACCAGCACCAGGCCGTCGGGCTGGCGCAGGGCAGCACGCAGGGCGGCCAGGGCCGCGGCCGGAAGGCCCAGTCCGGCGGGTTCGGGCAGGCGGCCGAGCGCCGGCAGACGCAGCGCCACCCGCTGCCCGCGCACAGTCGGCAGGGCGGCCAGACGCACATCGCCGGGGATGCCGTAGGGAACGCCATCGATGCGCCCGTCCTGGGGCTCACGGGTGATGTAGGCGGGGATGCGCGCCAGGGCCTTGAGCCGCGCCACCGCCGCCGCGGCATCGGCGGCCGGGCAGCGGGCGAGGACGCGATAGACGCCCTCGCAGCGCACCTTGGCCTCAAGGCCGCCGTCGTCCTGCGGCTCCAGCACCAGATCGCTGGCGCCGGGCAGGGTGCCGGCCCGGCGCAGCGCGTCCTCGACCCAGCTCAAAGCCCGGCGCCGGGCCGCTGCGGCTCCTTGCCCTCCGGCCAGTCGGCCTTGAGCGCGAAGCGGAAGCCGAGGTAGAGGGTGCGCAGGCCGGCAGGCGCCGCATGGCGGTTGCCGGCGCGCAGGCGGGCGGGGCCGTCGGCCCAGGAGCCGCCGCGGATGACCCGGGTCTCCTCCTGGCGGCCTTCGGGGTCCACCACCTCGACCGCGCTGTAGGTGCCGTACTTGTCCCGGCACCATTCCCACACATTGCCGTGCAGATCGAACAGGCCGAGCCGGTTGGGAGTGCGGCGGCGCACCCCGCGGGTGCCATCCTTGAGCCCCGACCAGGCGATGGCCGCCAGCTGCTGGGGATCCTGGCCATCGACCGCGCCGTCGGCGCCCTGGAACGGCTTGTCCGATCCCGCCCGGCAGGCGTATTCCCATTCCGCCTCGCTGGGCAGACGCGGCTCGATGGCGATCTGGCGTTCGGACTGCAGCCGCGCCGCCAGGCGCTCGGCGAAGGCGCGGGTGTCGTTCCAGCTCACCCGCTCCACCGGACGGTCGCCCGAGGACTCGTCGATGAAGCGGCTGGGGTTCGAGCCCATCACCTCCTGCCAGAACTCCTGGGTGCACTCGCTGTCGCACAGCCAGAAGCCGCGGCTGATCACCACCCCGTCGATGCGCACCTCGTCGCTGTCGCGCCCCGGTTCGCCCTCGGGCGTGCCGAGGGTGAAGATGCCGGCGGGGATCCAGCGCATGCGCACCTGCGCCCGGCCGACCTTCAGGTCGGCCCAGATGCCATAGGCATCGCGTTCCGCCGCCTCGGCCCAGGCCGGCCGGCCGGGGCCGCGCAGGGTGCGCTCACGCCAGTCCCACAGGCGCACATCGGACTCGGCGCCGCCGACCAGGCTGGCGAGTTGGTCGATCTGACGGCGGGCGGCGTCGGGATTGTTCAGCACATAGTTGCTCAGCTCATCGCGTGCGAACAACCCGCCCAGGTCGGTGCGCAGCCGGGTCACCAGCCGAGCCTTGTCGCGCCAGCGCTTGGCCTGGGGATCCTGCTCACCGACCCAGCGGGCCACCAGCTCCTCGGCCTGCTCGAGCGCCTTGACCGGCAGCGGGCCGACCAAGTCGAGCGGGGCGAGGGCGCCGCGCAGGGACTTCACCCGCTCCAGCTTGGCCTGCCACTCCTTGGCCTTGTTGTTGCCCGCGCCAACCACCTCGATGAAGGCGGCCAGGTTCTCGTCGGCACGCTCGGGGATGGGAGCGACCTGGTTGAGGGGAGCGAGGGCGAGGGCCAGCTCGTTGTAGCGTTTGAGCTTCCCCGACCAGCGCGCGACATCCGCATCCTGGGCGCCGGCGATGCGTGCGAGCACGGTGAAGGCACCATCCGGGTCGCCGGTGACGCCGGGATCGGCGGCGGCATCCGGGACATCCTCGCGCGCCTTGAGGTAGTCGCGGTGGCGGCGCTCATCCGCCTCCTCATCGGCGATGCGCCGCTGCACCGCCGCCTTGCGGTCGACCGCCACCGCCCCGCGTTCATCCAGGTCCGCCAGCGCGGAGCCGGCGGCGGTACGTGCCTGGATGGTGGCAAGGCCCTTGGTCTCCATGTACTTGTCGACCACCGCCAGGAAGCGGGACTGCTCATCCTGATCCTTGCGCATGCGCGCCGACCAGGCCGCCAGCTGCTTGTCGCTGGCCAGCACCAGGGCGCGGTAGTCGTCGAGCGGACGGGCGTACTCCTGCAGTTCGACCTGGTTGAGGGCCTTGGGCTCGTCGAGGCGCTTGAGGCGCTCGCGCAGACGCTCGATCTGCTCCCTGCTGCGGGCGATGGTGCGCTCCCAGCCCTGGGCCAGGCCGTCGTTGGCCTCGACCAGCGGCTTGTAGTCGTCGAGCAGCGCTCCCACCGCCTGCTGCTGGCTCTCGCTCAGGACCTTGACCTCCTCCGGCCGGCCGATGCGCCCCAGGGCTTCGCGCAGATCGGCCACCCGCTTGCGCACCGCATCGATGCCCCGCTTCCAGTTGTCGGCGCGGGCGTCGTCAGCGCCCACCAGGGCGGAGAAGGAGGACAGGTCGTTGGCCAGCTCGGCGGCGCGGCGCTCGCGCACCTGGCCCTTGTCCAGCTCGCCCAGGCGCCCGGCCAGATCGGCGAGCTGGGCGTCCAGCTCCTTGACCCGGCCGTTCCACAGCACCGCGTCCGGGTCCTTGTCGCCCGCCAGGCGGGTGAAGCGCGCCAGCGGCGCGGAGGCCTGCCCCTTGAGCTGGGTGGTGAGGACGGGGGCGGCGAACAGCGCCTTGAGCTCGCCGCGCAGTCCGGCGATGCGGCGGTCCTGCTCCTGCAGGCGGGCCTGCCAGCGCTGCACGTCGGCATCCTGGTCGCCCACGTCGGCGCGATGGCCTTCCAGCTCGGCGGCGGCCCTGGCCCGCGGCTCGGCTGCCAGCTCCTCGCCGCCGTCGAGCAGCGCGGCCAGCGCCTCGCGGCGCTTGCCGACGCGCTCGACCTTGGCCGTCCAGCGCTTCCAGTCGTCGTCCTCGGCCTTGTTGTCGGCCCACCATTTCAGATCGGTGGCGGCATTCGGGGGAATGGCCTCGGCGCGGTCGAGGACGGCGAGACGCCCGCGGTAGTCGTTGATGTCCTTGTCCCGTTGGGCCTGGATCTGCTGGCGCTCGGCGCTCTGGCCGTACCACCACAACCCGGCCCCGCCCGCCACCACCAGCAGCACCGCCGCGGCCACCAGCGGCCACCAGCCGTAGCGCCGCTTGAGGCCCATGCGGATCATCGCCTCGTCGGCGCCGGTGCCGAACTTGGCCTGGAACACCGCGGTCAGCGACATGCTTCCGTCGCGGATGCGCTCGAGGTCGCCGACCAGCTCGGCGGCATCGCCATAGCGCTGGTCCGGGGACTTCATCAGGCACTTGAGGCAGACCGCCTGGTAGGCGTCGCCCACCGTCGGCTCAAGCTCCTTGGGCAGCTTGGGCTCGGCGTAGTTGTGCTGGTAGATCAGCGCGTTGGCGGTGGCGCCTTCGAACGGCTTCTGGCCGGTGAGCAGTTCGTAGAACACCACCCCGAGCGAATACAGGTCGGCGCGCGGATCGACCGGGTCGCCACGACCCTGTTCGGGCGAGCAGTAGGCCGGCGTGCCGACCGTGGTGCCGGTCATGGTCAGGCCGTGCTCGCCCGCCACCTTCGAGATGCCGAAGTCGGCGATCTTGACCACCCCCTTGCTGGTGATCATCAGGTTGGCGGGCTTGATGTCGCGATGCACGACGTTGTGCTTCGAGGCCTCGGCCAGGCCGCGGGCGGCCTGGATGACATAGCCCGCCGCCTCCTCGGCGGTGAACTTCTCGTGGCGTTCCTTCTTCTCGTGGATCACCGCCGACAGGTCGGTGCCCTCGACGTACTCCATCACGAAGTAGATGACGTCGTCCTGCTGACCGGCACCGAATACCTGGACCACATGCGGCGACTGCAGCAGGCTGGCGGTGCGCGCCTCCTGCTCGAAACGCTCGCGCAGACGCATGTCGGCGGCCAGATTGGGCGGCAGCACCTTGACCGCCACCCGCCGCTTGAGGCTGAGCTGGCGGCCGCGGTAGACCGTGCCCATGCCGCCTTCGCCGAGGATGCCGCCGATCTCGTAGTCGGCCAGGCTCTTGCCGGTGAGCGGACCCTGGCGCCCCTTGAGGTGCCAGGCGTCATCCATGGTCGGCGCGGTGGGCCGGCTGCCGGTCTTGCTGGGGGTGGCCCCGTGGCTGGTGCCGCCCTCGCGGCGATCCACCGGCTTGGCGCCGGCCGGCACGCCCAGCAGGGTGGCCTCGTTGCCGGTCCATTCCTCGCCGCCACCGGAGGCCTTGAGCACCGGGGCGGGGGCGCCGACCAGGGTGCGCTCGTCGCCGGTCCACGCCTCGGAGGCGGGCGCAGGTCCGGGCGCGACCGTGCCGACCACCGTGCGTTCACCGCCGGTCCACTCCTCGGACGCGGGTGCTGGGACCGGGGCGGCCGCGGCGGGACCACCCACCAGGGTACGCTCGCTGCCGGTCCAGGGCTCGGAACCATCCGCCGCCGGGACGGGAGCGTCGACCAGGGTGCGCTCGCCACCGGTCCACTCACCACCAGGGAGGGCAGGCGGGACCGCCGCAGGAGGGGCATCCTTCTGATCGACCACCACCAGCAGGGTCTGCTCGTCGCCACGCCAGGCCTGGTCGGCCGGTGGCTCGACGGGGACGGGGGGGGGCGTGGGCGGCGGGGATCCGGCCGGCGGCGCAGGCGGCTGCTTGTCGCTGCTCATGCCATCACTCGAGGGGCTGCGGGGTGGAGGCGAAGCGCCAGCCGAACGACAGCGCGGCACTGAAACCGCTGTTGTCGAAATCGATGTCGCGATCGCCGGACATGGAGGCCTTGCCGGTGCGCCAGCCGCCTTCGAGCGACATCACCACCCGGTCGGCGATGGCATAGGTCAGCCCGAGCTGGGCCCCGTAGGCATAGCCGAACCCGGCCGAGGTCAGGGTCGGGATGGCGCCATTCGCCTCCAGGCCGATGGCGTTGCGGCGCGCCGCGACCAGCACGCAGGGCACCAGCGCCAG
>JAKLKR010000163.1:0-262 GCA_023150565.1 Planctomycetota bacterium | reverse complement strand
GGCGATCGGTCAGGGCCACGCCCCAGCCGGCGAGCAGGTCCGGACCCCAGCCGGAGAACACTCCTCCACCCGCGAACTCGCCGCTCTCCAGCACCAGGCGCGTACCCAGCACCAGCCCGCTGCGGTCGCCGGCCCCGGCAAAGGAGCGGTAATAGCCGATGTTCACCGCACCCACGCGGTCGAAGGCGTCGCTGCCGGTGCGGGTGCCATTGCTGTCGGTGAGAGTGAAATCGTAGTTGGCGGGCGGCAGGCCGATCCCCAC
>JAKLKR010000162.1 GCA_023150565.1 Planctomycetota bacterium | reverse complement strand
ACCCCGGGCAGCGGCCGGTTGGCATCGACACCGGCCGGCATCGCCAGGGTGCCGCGCAGGGCGAGGCCGTCGTGGGCATAGGCCACCTCGGACTCGACCGGGGCGGCGGCCCACACCGCGGCGGCAAGCAGGACGAGCAGGCAGGTACGGATCATGGCGGAGGCTCCTGCCGCCAGCATCGCCCGCGGCCGGCTCACCCGGTCATAGAAAGCGGTGATGGCGCCGTCACCAGCTGCCGCCGGCGCCACCGCCGGAGGAGCGGCCGCCACCGAACGAACCCCCGCCGCCCGAGGAACGGGAGTGGCCGATGCCGCAACCGCTGGAGCTGCTCTTGCGCGGGGTGCTGCGGGTGGTGCTGTCGTGGTAGCCGCAGTGGGCGCAGCGGGTGTCGACCCGCACCAGTCCGCCGCTGAGGGTGGTGGCCTCGGACAGGGTGGTGCTGTGGTCGCTGGCGGTGGCCGCGCTGCACTGGGGGCAGCGGTGATAGCTGGTGAACCAGGCGCCGTAGCGCAGCTTGATGGCGTGCGAACAGGCCTCGCACACCCACACGTCCCAGTCGGCGCTGCCGACCTTCTCCTCGGCCTTCTCGGCTGCATCGAGGTGGGCGTCGTCGGCGCTCTCGTCGAGCCGCCGCATGGTCGCCCGGCACACCGGGCACAGGCGGGTGGCATGGCGGCGCTGGCGCCGCCACAGCAGCCCGCCAGCCACAGCCCCGCCGCCGCCGAGCAGGGCCAACGGCCACCAGGAGGTCCCGCCACCCCGGGAGGTCGCCACCGGGCCGCTGAACCCGGCCGCCGGCACCGGCGGGGCCACCGGCTGGACGGGCACCTCGCCCACCACCGCCGGCAGGCTGGCTGGCGCTCCGGCGAACAGCTGGCGGGCGCAGGCCTCGGCCCCGGCGGTCACCGCCCCGTCGAGATCACCGGCGCGCAGGCGCGCCAGCAGCACCTCGTCGACGATGGCGCGGCACAGCACGGTGTTCGCCGGATTGTCGATGCCG
Source organism: Planctomycetota bacterium (assembly GCA_023150565.1). Lineage (GTDB taxonomy): Bacteria > Planctomycetota > UBA11346 > UBA11346 > UBA11346 > JAKLKR01. The sequence goes on along the minus strand of JAKLKR010000162.1, from coordinate 11,646 downwards.
TCCCCGAGCAGGATCTCGACCCGTCGCTCCTGCAGGGCGAGCAGCAGCAGCACGCCATCATTGCGCCCATAGCGGCCCACCCCCCAGCGGTTGAACAGCGCCAGCCCGGCCTGGCGGGGATCGGCGCCGCCGCAGTCGGGCACCACCGCCACCGCCAGTTCGCCGCGGCCATCGCGCTGCACCGATTGCGCCACCGCATCGACGCGCTCGCGCGCCCAGCCCGCCAGGCGCAGGGCGGGGTCGGCGCACCAGCCCTGCGGCCGCGGCGAGGCCAGGCCGGCGCAGTCGAAGGCGGGCAGGGTGGCGGCGATAAGCAGGATCAGGACCAGGAGGCGGCTCATGGTGCAAGGATGCCGCCTCCGGTTCCGCTGCGCAACCCGCAGGCACCGGCTCTCAGCCCGCCAGCGCCTCCAGCCAGGGATCGTAGCGCATCGCGGTGCGCTGCGCCGCCTCGGCCTCGGGCCACCAGGCGGCAAAGACGGCTTCGGCGCGGGCGCGCAGGCGCACCCCCTCCGCGGCCAGTTCCGCCATCCCCTGGCGCGCCCGGCAGGCCCCCTGCACCCGGCAGCGCCAGGCCATGTCCTCGACCGCCCAGCGCTCCGGCCCGGCGGCGGGGAAGTGCCCCATCGCCCCGGCGGCCAGGGCGGTGCAGCGTTCGGCGATGGCGGCGGCGCGGGCGCAGTCTTCGTCGAGCAGGCCGGCGCGCTCCAGCCAGCCCAGGCGGTCCTTCACCGCGCTGCGCCCCCAGTTGTTGTCCAAAAGGTCGGCGAACTGGCAGTGGGCGCCGGCGCTGCACCAGCCGCGCACCGCCTCGGCGGTCCAGGGCCCGCCCAGCCGGCGCGCGCTCTCGGCGTACAGCCGCGCCTCGTCGGCCGACGGTTCAGCGGCAAGGACCTGGGCGAGGTGGAAGCCGGGGGCGAAGAGCGCGATCGGCGGCCAGTACTCGCCCCAGCAGCAGGGCATCCAGCCCACCCCGCCGTTGGCGCGGGCGCGGGCCAGGAAGCCGCGCAGGTGCGGGATCTTCTCGGCCACCGGGGGCAGGAACGAGCCCTTCTCGGGGATGGTGAGCATGCTCGCCACGAACTCGAAGCCGAGTTCGCGGAACCACTCGGCATAGATGAAGCTGCGGGCGCTGGTGCCGGCGGCATCCATCTGCCACAGGCGGCCGAAATCGCGCCAGTGGCCGAGCGGGATCTCGCGCCCTTCGCGGGCGAGGTGGGTGAACAGCAGCATGCGCAGGTCGCCGCGCAGGGCGCCGCGGTCGAGCACGAACTGGTCCACCAGCCCGCCGCCCACGGTCACGAACGGCGAGCGCTCGCCTTCGGACCAGTAGTCCCAATAGAACAGCAGCACCGAGCGGTCGAGCACGGAGGCGCGCTCGGGATAGCGGATGAGCATGTCGCTCCAGATCGCCAGGCGCAGGCCCTGCCCGCGCAGCGCCGCCGCCAGGCGGTTGACGAAATCGACGTACAGCGCCGAGCGGCCCTGGCGCACCACCGCACCGTTGCTGGCGGCGCTGGTGGCGTACTTGAAGATCTCGTCGCCGCCCATGTGCACGGTGCGCGCGCGGGGGTGGGCGGCGTGCAGTTCGCGCGCCACCAGCGCCATCACCGCCAGGGTGGCGTCGCCGGTCAGCTCCAGGCTGCCGCTGCCGCCGTCGAGGTGCTTGAACGCCGGCAGGCGCAGCAGGGTGTCGCTGTGGGTGAAGGAATGGCTGGTGGGGATGACCTCCAGCCCCAGCTCGGCGCACAGCGCGTCCACCGCCGCCACATCCGCGATGGTGTGAGCGGGGTCCGGCTCGAAGGAATGCGGGAATCGCTCCCAGTGCAGATTCACCGCGCCGAAGCCCATGGCCTTGGCCTGGAGCAGCTGGTCGAGGAGGTGGGAGCGGCGGAAGCCCTGGCTGCGGAGATGGTAGATCGACTGCATGATGTAACGTTATACCGATGCTCCTTGCCGGTACAGCGGCGATCCCCAACCTGTCGCCATGGACTTCACCCCGGCCACGTTGGCGATCGCCCTGGGCTGTCCCGAGGCGGAGGCCGCCCTCACCCCGCACTGGGCCCTAGGCTGCGCCGCCCGCCCGGCCGGGCTGCCGGCCTTCCTCGATCCCGCCACCATCCCCGCACGCCGCGCCGCCCTCGACCTCGATGCCGCATGCGACACCGCCCTGGTGGCGATGGCGGTGGAGGTCGCCGGCGATCCCGCACTGGCGGCGACCGCCTGGTACCTGCACTGGCGGCTGTGGCACTGCCCGCACCCCTGCTGCCCCGCCAGCTTCCCCCTCGCCGGACGCCTGGGGAATCGCACCGGCACCTTCTGGCTGCTGCTGACCCTCGATTTCGCCGCCCGCCTGGGCGAGGTGCACCAGGCCCGCGGCTACCCCGCGGCGGTCACCACCGACTGCCTCGACCAGGTGCGCGGCTACCTCGACAACTGGCGCAAGACCCCCGGCCACGCCGCCGACGCCGTCGGCTGCCATCCCGGCCAGGCCTGCTGGCTGCGCACCTACCTCGACTTCCCCTATGTGCGCCTGGGCCGGCTGGCCTACCAGCTGATGCCGTTCAACGGCGCGGTGGCGGCCTATCGCCATCGCCGCAGCGGCGCGGTGGTGGCGCTGGCACGCGACCGCCTGCGCATCGACGGCGACGGCCTGGTGGCGCGCGTGGGCCAGCCCTCGGCCTGGACCACCACCCTGGGCCACGATGCGCGTGGCGCCCACGGCCATCCGGTGGATCCGGCCGGCACCGTGCAGCGCCGCCGCGTCGACCTCGCCGCCTCCGACTGGGCGCTGATCCTGGCCAAGGACGATCCCATCCTGTCGATCCACATCCCCCCCGGCGGAGCGATGGACCTGGCGGCGGTGCAGGACTCGTTCCGCCGCGCCCAGGAGTTCTTCGCCCGCCACCACGGCGACCGGCCGGCGCGCGCGTTGTGGTGCTCGACCTGGTTCCTCGATCCGCGCCTGCACCGCCTCCTGCCCGCCAGCGCCAACCCCCTGCGCCTGCAGCGCTGCCTCTACCTGCATCCGGTCGACCCGTGGGACGGCGGGCTGTGGTTCGTGTTCCTGCAGGACACCAGCGATCCCGCACGCCTGCCGCGCACCACTTCGCTCCAGCGTGCGCTCGCCGACTTCCTGGCCGGGGGCGGACGCTGGAACTGCGGCGGCGCCTTCATCCCCCTGGATCAGGCCGGAACGCTGGAAGAAGGCCGCTACGCCGCCGGCTTCGCCGCCGCGCTCGCCTGACCGTCAGCCTCCGCCGGCGGCGCAGGGGAAATCCAGCACCAGGCGGTCGCTGTCCTCGCCGATCCCGACCACTCCGCTGCCCCAGGCCGAACGCAGCCAGGGGCAGTCGTAGGTGCCGTGCTCGAGGTCCAGCGGCTGGCCGTCGACCAGGCCGGGCCCGCCCCGCGCCAAGGTCAGCACCCCGTTGCGGCGCGAGTGGTATGCGAGCGCCAGACGCTCGCGCTCGAAGTCCAGGCGGTTGCCCGCCAGTTCGCGGCGGAAGGCGGCGAAGCCCGCGTCGCCGTCGATGGCGGCGACCTCGCACACCACCCCGTGGCGGGCCCCGGGGGCAACCACCTCGCGCCCGCTCCAGGGCCCCTCCGTGGTCCAGGTGTAGCCGTTCAGCAGGCGCAGACCGGCGGCGGAACCGCCGCTGCGCACGAACAGCCAGCCGTCCTCCTCCACCACCGCGTCGAAGGCGGCGCGCGGCACATGGGCGTGGATGAACTGGCAGGGCTGGTCGGGCGCGATGTCGTAGATCGCCAGCAGCGCCTCGCGCTGCTGCAGGAAGCGCCCGCAGCCGCACAGGCGGTCGCCGGTCCAGTGGTTGTGCTCGCCGTCGGTGCCGGGGTGGTGGGTGAAGAGGCGCGCCGCCCCGCCGGCGGCGAAGCTCAGGTCCCACTCGTGCTGCTGGTGGTGGGCGTACAGCCCGCTCTCGGCATCAGGATAGGCGTCCTGGTGCTGGACGCAGCCGAGCACATGGCCCGGCGTCCACCAGGTCAGCTTGCGCAGGCTGCCCGCCAGCGGCCGCTCCGGCAGCACGTCGCCCATGTTGTGCAGGTGCTTGCGCTCGCGGTTGCGGTAGGGCGCGCGCCGCCCGAGCGCCAGCCGCACCACCTCCGGATGGGGGCGGAACGAGCACAGCAAGGCGTTGGCGGAATGGGCGAAATGCGGCGCGCCCAGGCCGAAGTGCAGGTTCTGCAGCACCAGGGTATCCTCGTCGCCATGGTCGAGGGCGTGCTTGGGATACATCCGGCCATGGGCGCCGCAGTACATCCCCTGCAGCGAATCCACCGCCATGTCCGCCAGCAGCAGGTCGAGCATCATCGCCGCCAGCCGGCGCAGCCCGGCATCCTGGGCGTGGTCGTGGAGCGCGCACAGGCAGTCCCACGAAGGCACCAGGTAGATCGGCGAATCGAACTCGCCCCAGCCGAAGCGTGCGCGGTGGACGATGAAGCGCCGCAGCCAGGTGAGGTCCTGGTCGCGGGTCGCGGCGGCCGGGCAGCCATAAGCGGCGTAGTGCAGCTCCGGCCAGCGCTCCGAGAGGAGCAGGCGGGTGGTGCGGAAGATCAGGTGGTGGTTCTCGGAGTTCCAGCAGCTGCAGAAGTCGTGCTCGCCGACGAAGGCGCGGATGCGCGCGCAGGTGGCCGGTTCCAGCCGGGACTCGAACCGGCGCAGGGCGATGCACAGCCAGAAGGCGTAGAAGTCGACCTCGCCGCGATGCCGGTTGCCGCGCGGGTCAGGGCGCTCGAAGTAGCCGGACACCTCGCGCAGCACGCGGTTGGACTCCCGCGCATCGCGGCCCAGCTCCAACGCCGCCAGCGCGCCCGCCGCCTCCTCGGGCTTGCGGGTCGCCACCATCTCCAGCAGGCGCGAGCGCCGCTCCTCAAAGCCCTCCAGGCAGGCTTCCGCCGACAACTGACCGCCAGGAGGGCTCATCATATCTGTCATAATACAGATAACCCATCAAGCGTCAAACTTCCTCTTAACAACTGATGGCAAAGGCGATTGGATCGCCCGATAGATTTAATATATTATATATAATATGCGATCGTGCCGGTGGTCGCGGGCTGCCCCCAGAGAAATTCCCCGCTCCGCGGGGGCTGCGACTGCGTTTCCGGGGCCGGCTGCGCCGTCCCAAGCTCTTGTTTATACCGGGGCTGCGCCCCCGCTCCGCTGCGTGCCCGAAGGCCCTCCGCCACCCAGCAGCCTACGGCTGATTACGGGGCCAGATGGTTGACCACCCGATCCTCGTCCAGGCCGGCGACGCCGCGCGCCGCCGAGCGGCCATCGGGGAAGGACACCACCGCGCGATCGCGGTGATGGAAAAAAAAAGCACCGCCACCCACTGGTTGGCGGTGGTGTTCCACCAGTAGGAATTGGCCTTGGTCGGGGTGCGGGTGGCGGGATCGCGGTCGCCGCCCTCGACCAGGTAGGGCATGGCCTTGTCGATGCGGTTGAGCGTCACCTGACCGACCAGGCTCTCGGGCAGGCCGTCGCTGACCCAGCCGGGGAAGCTGGTGAACCAGCGCAAAAGGTAGGTCTGCATGGTCTGGCCGCTGATCGACCGCGGCCGCTGCACCGGGCAAGTGATGGGGTTGGGATACTTCATGCGCACCGCCCAGGGATTCAGCGGTTCGGCCAGAAATCCGTCATCGACCTGGCCACCAGCGATCAGGTAGGAATACCAGCGGGTATAGGGCGAACCCTGGGCGATCTGCCCGCCGGACGGGGGCAGGAAGCCATCGTTGTCACCGGCATACGCGGTGATGGCGAGCATGACCTGGCGCTGCTGCGACAGGCACACCGTCTGCCGGGCGGCATCGCGCACCGCGCCCACCGCCGGCATCAGCATGCCGGCGAGCACGGCGATGATGGCGATGACCACCAGCAGTTCGACCAGGGTGAAGGCGGAACAACGCGCCATGGCGGCCTCCCTCGATGATATGACGTTATACCATCGGCGCCGCAAAGCAAGCCGCAAGCCCTGGCGGAGCGGATCAGTGGGGAGGCCGCAGCCCGAAGCTGTTCTGGACGCCGGTGACCAGCATCTGCGCGGCGATGGCCGCCAGCAGCAGGCCCATCAGGCGCGAGGCGATGCCGAGCACGGTAGGGGTGAGCCAGCGCTCGATGCGGGTGGCGGTGAGCAGCACCACCGCGGTCACCCCGCCCACCGACACCACCGCCATCAGCAGCACCACCATCGCCAGCGACAGCTCAGACACTTGACCGGCAAGCGAGATGACGGTCGCGATCGCCCCCGGCCCGGCGAGCATGGGAATGCCGAGGGGGATGATGCCGACCTCGGCGCGCGCCACGCCCTCCTGCACCTCGGCATCGGTGGCCTTGTGGCGCTGCTGGTTGACCTTGACCATGTCGATGGCGAGCAGGAACAGCAGCGCCCCGCCAGCGATGCGGAAGCTGTCGATCGAGATGTTGAAGAACGAGAACAAGGTCGACCCGCCCACCGCCGCCACCGCCAGGCAGGCGGTCTGGGTCGAGGCCGCCATGAGCGCCGAGCGCCGCCGTCGCAGGGGCGGATCGTTGACGGTCATGGCGAGCAGCAGCGGCACCGCCCCCACCGGGTTGAGCACCGCGAGCAGGGAGACGACGCAGGTGAGGAACCAGACGGTCACCCCATCCATGTTGGACGGCAAAACCGCACCACAATCCCGCCCCACGCGCCAACCCGACCCCGCCCCGGAAAACCCTCTGGACAACTCAGGCAGCCCAACATACTCCCCACCCACGCCACGCGGGCGTAGCTCAGTTGGCTAGAGCGACTGCTTGCCATGCAGTAGGTCGAGAGTTCGAGTCTCTTCGCCCGCTCCAAGTGTGAAAACGACAAACCCCTGGTGAAAACCAGGGGTTTGTCGTTTGCAGGGACTGTGGTCAGCGTGGCCCTGGGAGAGCTTGTCCACCCGTTCGTCCACCCAACTGAGCACCACGCCCCGCTCTCGGTAAAAGAAAAACCTGCCTGGGGAGGGTTCATCCACCCCAAACCCAGACAGGTTCGTGCCGCTACGGCTGGAAACCAGACCGAACGGCATTGATGTCGCCGTCGTAGCTTAGCAGGTGGCCGTAGTGCCGGTGCACCATCCGGGTGTCGCTGTGGCCGAGCCAGCGTCCGACCTTCACGTCGGACACCCCAGCGATCAGCAGGTTGGAGGCGAAGCTGTGGCGCATGCCGTACATGGTGATGGCCTTGCCGCCGGCCTTGACCACCTCCTTCATGATCCGCATCCAGACCTTCTTGGGGTTGTAGCGGTAGATCCAGCCCTGCCCCCCTCGCGGCCGACCCTTGCGGTGCGGCTCATTGGTGAGCAAGTACCCCTCGGCTTGGCGGTGCTGCTGCAGGATGGCCAGCAACTGCGCAGAGATGGGTATGTCGCGAGACTCGCGGTCCTTGGGCTGCCAGCCGTCATGCGGGGTGACATGGCAGACCGGCCGGGGCTCGCCGGTCTTGGGGTCCTTGGCGTCGAGGCTGAGGTCCTGCCAGCGCAACATGATAATCTCCTCGACGCGCAAGCCGAGCAGGCAGCCGCAGGCTACCAGCAAGGTCGCCGTCGGCTGGTGCGCGTCGGCGGCAGCACAGCGCAGCGCCAGTTCGACCTGGTCGGCCGTCCACCACGCTCGCTGATGGCGCAGGTTGGCGGGCTCCTTGAGCCGGCTCACCGTGCGATGGCTGCTGTCCTTGATGAAGCCCATGTTGGCCGCCCAGGTCAGGTAGGTCTTCAGCACGCCCAGGCTGGTGTTGGCCGTCGACGGGCTGGTGCGCTTGCCGATGCGGTCCAAGGCTGCGGCGATGATGTCGGGCCGCAGGTCGGCGAGAGGGCGGCTGTCGCCCAGTTCCCTCCGCCACAGCCCGAGGCGGTAACGATCGCGGTCAGCGGTGATGATCGCCACCTTGGGCTTGCGGATCGCGAACAGGTGGTCGAAGAGCTGGCCAAGGGTCTGGATCACCGGGCCGGTGGCATCGGGACTCGGCCCCAGGTCCACCTCCTGGTGATCCAGCAGCCGTTCATCCCACTTGGCCTGCCAGGCAGCGCATATCCGGCGAAGCTCTCGCTCGATAGTGATTGGAGTGGGCGCGGGCTCAAAGGTGTGGCGCGCGCCGTTCGGCCGGCATTCCAGGCTCTCAAGTCGAGGAAACATCCACCTGATGGCGGCCTCCGGGCCGTAGGCCATCAGGTAGTAGCGATCACGCTGCCACCGCGAGGTCAGGCTGACGTCGCCGTGGGGCGTTTTCTGGGTGCGCGCCGGCATAGAGGTGTGCCGCGCCATGATGGGGCTCCTGTTGTCGTTGGTGATGGGGACCGCGCCGCTCTCGGCGGCGCGGTGGTTGGCCGGATTCGCGTCCATCAGTTCCGGCCCTTCTCGGTGGCGGCGGACTGACTGATGAATCCCGCGAGATCGCAATCTCCGGTCGAGGCCGCTCCCACGGGGTGCAGCAGGCGATCGACATCCTGCTCCTTGAAGCGCAGGACGCGGCCGTGCTCGCCGATCCGCAGCGCCGGCAGTTCGCCGTCACTGACGAGCCGGCGGATGGTGCGGGTGGTGACCTGGAGATGCTCAGCGACCTCGGCCAGAGTCAGCAGACGCGGCCGGGACGTGGCGGCAGAAGCCGCCGTGGTGGTAGAAACCATGGTTAGTGACCCGGCGTGATGGCCGGGCAGCGGCGGTGTCCATGGAGGCCCCCAAGTCGTCGCCACCGAGTGGCGCCGAGCAGGAGCACCCCGGGTCACCAGGATGCAATGATTGCGACCTCGCCGCCCATCCGCCGGAGCCCGTCAGGGTCGTCGGTAGCGCAGTGCCGTCACCGTGGGCTTCCTGGTCAGCTCCGGGGAGGAGCCAAGTCCGCCGCCCTGGGCCGAGCGTCCGACCAGGACAGGCCATGGGCGGACGACAGCTGGCAGGCGCGGTGAGGACGACCAGTGCCGCGAGGTGTATTATATGCAGTAGTTTCCCCGTATTTCAACGTCGGTGTGCTTCTAGTGCACCAGTAGCTACTAGCGTACTCCCGAGGACTAACGGCGGTCCTGCTGGCCACCGCCAACCCCACCAGCGCCGAAAATCGCGGTGATCACCGCGATCCCCACCAGCGCCGCGGCGGCCACGGCCCCCACCAGCTCGGCGACGCTTTTCACCTCGTCCGATCGACGGTGAGCGACCGCGGTGAAGTCAGGCTGCCAGGCCGCCGGCGCGTTCACGCCGCCTCCAGCACGGCATCCCAGGCCCGCGCTTTCAGCGCGGCCCCGCTACCGAAGGATGCGCTGAAAAGCCTGCTTTCATCGGCATCCCCGCCCTCGGCCGTGCGGGTGGTGCGGTCGTGGTCGACGTACTCGACCACTGCCTGCAGAAGGCTGAAGGCGCTGTCCTTGGTGCCGCGCACCTGGCTGGTGGGTGAGGCCAAGATGGCGGCGATGCGCTCTTCGCGGGACTTCCGCAGCGACCGCGCCCGGTCCGTCTCGTCGGGGCCAGGCGTGCCGAAGACCTGGGCCATGAAGGCGGCCTCGAGTCGGCTGGTCAGCGGCTTGGCCGCCAAGTGCTTCCACAAGGCAGCAGTGGTGGCGTGGTCCTGGACTGTGGCCGCGAAGGCGGCCTTGGCCTCGGCTACCGCCTCGTGGATGCCGGGGGTGTGCTTGATGGCGAAGCCGCCAGCGAGACCAGGCCGACGGCGGTTCTCGCGCGCTTCGGCCTCGGCCATCCTCAGCGTGTTCTGGCAGACCACCCGCACGGTCGTCGGCGCGATGATCAGCGTGCGGTTGCCGGTGTGGCCGCTGGAGATGAGCAGGTAGGTCTTGGCCTCGTCGTCGCCGATGCGGATGCCAAGGTCGGCGAGGTGGGCGAGCGCCCACACCACCTTCCCGCCCTGGAAGGATCCCGCCGTCTCGATGGTGAAGGGCCGCCCTCCGTCATCCCGACCGACCTGGGCCAGGTCGCGGAAGACCTGGAACATGTCGGCGTTCTGGAAGGGCTCGTAGTCGGGGCCGACCACTCCGAGGATGCCGTTGGTGTCGCTGCGGCGGATGGCGCTGAACTCGGGGACGGGATCGAGGGTGTCAGCGCAGCGCAGGTCGACACGCTCTACCGTCCAGTCGAGACCGGCTTGGCGGATGGCCGCATCGGGGTCGGTGGTGGCCTCGGCCAGCATGGTGCGGCCGTTGCGCTGCCACGGGTTCTGGCGGGTGGGCGGAAGGCCGAGGCGAGTGGAGGAAGGAACCGGCTGGGGCGGAAGCGCCGGGGCAAGGGTGGCCGCCTCTGCGAGCGCCGGACCAACGAGCAGATCAGGGAAAAGCTGCATGAAATAGCTCCTGTCTCCGGTGACGGCTGCCACCGGCTTCGGGGTGATGACGAGGCGGGAGGTGCTCAAGCCGCCTGGGCGGCAACCTGCGGCAAGGCCAGGGCGTGCTGGCTGAGATCGAGCTGACGCTCGTCGGGCGAGCGGGTGATGGGCATGATGAGGATGGCCAGTTCGTGGTCGGCCCAGTAGGCCGGCGCAGTGGTCGCGGCTCGCACAGCAGCAATCGAGATGGCGTCCTCCGGCTGCGCTCCAGGCACAGCCCACAGACGCTCCAGCCTGGCGGCCGGCTCAACCGGCGAGACGAACAGCAGCGGTTGGCGGTTGCCGCTGATCTTCTGCGCGACGCCAACAAGGGTCGGGTCGAGTGTGCTCGTGGTCGGCACCCAGCGCCGGCCGGTCGGCCGCGTCCAGACGTGGTCGATGAGCGGGAAGGTGCCGTCGACACGACGGGCAATGGACGAGGAGCCACCGTGGGTGAGGCGAGCCTCCTTGGGCCCGATCTCGACCGTGATGCGGCCACCCGACTTGGCCAAACCCTTGAGGGAGACAGCGAACTGGCCGCTGTCGAGGACGAGGTCGCCGGGCTCGCCGGTGAGGTCCTCAATCGGCACCAGCAGGCTGGTGAGGATGCGGCCGTTGGTGGTGGCGAAGCGCACGGCCGTGGGCGTGACGCGCAGGCCGATATGAGCGATGGAGCCGGTGCCGGTATCACAGGCCAGCGCGAGGCGGGCGATGCGGTCGGCGGTCAGACGGGGGAAGGAGAACTTGGTCATGGCGGATTCCTCGGTTTGCGATTTTGTGTTATTGCTATTTTGTGTGTTCGCGTTAGTGTGCATTAAGACCGAAAGGACAACATGAAAAAGCCCCTCACCTTGCGTGCTCTCCTGGCCCGACTGAACCGTGCCCTCGCCAAGGAGGAGATGGTGCTGCGTGCCTGTCGAGCCGACTCAAAGTGGCATGATGAACTCGGCGACTATTACCTCGTGAACCTCCGCTCGAACGACATCTCGGCGAAGCGCGTGGACCCTTTGGACCTGGCCAAGGAAAAGGGCGTGATCAAGCCCTTCGAGAAGCTGGAAGAGTAGGCGTCCTGATTCAATTCTGTGGTCTAAGCCACCCTTGGAGACGTCCCTCGCGCGTCATCCAGGACGGTGAGAACGGCCTCGGTCACGATGCGGCGGATGGTCCGGCCGGTGCGGCGGCTGAGGACATGGAGGGCGTGGACCTGCTCGGGGCGCAGCGATGCCGGCACCGAGCGGGTCCACTGGCGTGCGATGGAGGGACGGCGCAGCAGCATGGCGGGTGCTATGCCGCCATCCCGACCGGACCGATCACC
>JAKLKR010000161.1 GCA_023150565.1 Planctomycetota bacterium | reverse complement strand
GGCCTGGACGAACCCGACACCTACCGCAATGCCGGCCTGGCGCGCGCGGCGCTGCTGGTGGCCAACCACGGCGACGCCGCCAACGCCATGATCGCCGCCACCGCCCTGGAGGCCTGCGAGAAGGCCCGCCTGGTCGCCACCGCCGACAGCGCCGCCGCCGCCGCGGTGCTGTCGCAGGCCGGCTGCGCGCGGGTGATCATCCCCGCCGAGGCGGTCGGCCAGGCGATGGCGCGGCGGGTGCTGCTGGGTGCGGCGCCCCAGGTGGTGGGCCGCCTGGGCGGGGTGCTGGTGGCCGAAGCGCAGATCGCCGGCTCGACCTGGGCCGGCCGCCGGCTCGACCAGCTCGACCTGGCGCGCGGCGGGGTGCAGGTGATCGGCCGCTGGGACCACGGCCGCCTGAGCGATCCCGACCCCACCGTGCCGCTCGACGGCGACGGGGTGCTGGTGCTGGCGGGACCGGAAGCCGCGATCGCCGCCCTCGGCGCCGGCGCCGCCCCGGAAACGGCGGGCGCGCCGGTGCTGGTGATCGGTGGCGGCCGGGTCGGACGCGCGGCGGTGGCGGCGCTGCACGAGCGCGGAGTGCCGACCGTGGTGGTCGAACGCTCGGCGATGCGCGACTCCCTGGCGCAGCGGCGGGTGGTGGGCGACGCCACCGACGAGGCGGTGCTGCGCGAGGCCGGCATCGGCCAGGCCCCGGCGGCGCTGGTCACCACCCACAGCGACGACCTCAACGTGTTCCTCACCCTGCGCCTGCGCCTGCTGCGCCCCGACCTGCAGGTGGTGGCGCGCGCCAGCGCCGAGCGCAACGTCAGCTCGCTCTACCGGGTGGGGGCGGCAGCGGTGGTGAGCTACCCCTCGATCCTCGGCAACCAGCTCTTCAACATGCTGCACCGCGGCCAGGTGCTGCTCATCGCCGAGGGCCTGGCGGCGGCGCGGGTGCCGGTGCCGGCGACCCTGGCGGGGGTGCGCCTGGCGGATTCCGGCATCCGCGGCGGCACCGGCTGCACGGTGGTCGGCTTCGAAGCGGCGGGCATCAGCAACCTGATGCCGGGCGCCGGCGATCCGCTGCCGGAGCGGGGCCGCCTGCTGCTCACCGGCACCATGGCGGCGATGGACCGCTGGTTCGCCCGCTACGGCGCGGTCGCCGACGAGGGCGCCGGCTCGGTCACCATGAGCGTCCCGGCGCCGCGCAGGTGAATCGCCCCGGACCCTATCTGCGCCAGGCCGCCTCGCGCTCCGGGGTGCCGGCCGAGGACCTGCCGCCGGTGCGCTTCCTCGAGGTCAAGCGCATCGCGGTGCAGCGGTCCTTCTCCTTCGCGCCCCACCGCCACGCCACCTACGAGGCCTTCGTCCCGCTCGCCGGCCATTACGAATGCACGGTCAACGGCGCCCGCCTGCGCCTGGGACCGGGCCAGGCCCTGCTGGTGCAGCCGGGCGACCTGCACGCCGACACCTACCACCCCGGGGCCGCCTTCCTCATCGCTGTGCTCGCCCCCGCGCTGCGCCTCGGTGCAGCCGCCCTGCGCCCGGAGGCCCCCGCCGCCGCGCGCACGGTATCCCTCGACCGCCATCCGCGCCTGGCGGCGCTGGTGGCGGCGCTGGAGGCGGGCGCAGCGCCGCAGCAGGACGCCCTGCCCACCCTCGAACCGCTGACCCTGGCGCTGTTCTGGGAGCTGGTGGCGGCGCTGCCGCCGGCTGACCTGGCCGAGTCCTTCCTCGCCCGCCGCCAGGGCCAGGCCTTCCGCGCCGAGGCCCTCGCCCTGCTCGCGGCGATGCCCGCCAGCGGCTTCGACGCCGATGCCCTCGCCGCCCGCCTCGGGCTCGGCCGGCGGGCGATGGAGCTGCGCTTCCGCCGCGAGCTCGGCCGGCCGCCGGCGCAGGCGCTGCTCGCGCTCAAGGCCGACGAGGCGGTGCGCCTGCTGGGCGAGGGCCGCACCGTGGGCGAGACCGCCGAGGAGCTGGGGTTCGCCAACCAGTTCCACTTCTCGCGCGTGTTCAAGCGCTTCACCGGGCGCCCGCCGCGCTCGGCGCGGCGGCCTGCGCCGCGGGACATGCGCTGACGCGGCCGGACATCCACCGCCCGGCCCCGGGCGCGAGGATGCCGGCATGAGCACCGCACCCGCCGCACTCCTCCCCTCCGGCTCCTTCGCCCTGGGGGTGAACTACTGGGCCTCGCACGCCGCCACCGAGATGTGGTCGCGCTGGGACGAGGCGGTGGTCGACCAGGACTTCCGCCTGCTCGCCGCCCACGGCCTGTGCACGGTGCGGGTGTTCCCGCTGTGGCCCGACTTCCAGCCGATAACCCGCCTGTACTTCGGCGACAACCGCCCGGCGGAGTTCCGCCTGGGCGAGCAGCCGCTGCCCGACAGCGAGATCGGCCGCGCCGGGATGAGCGAGGTGATGATGGTGCGCTTCGAGCGCCTCTGCGACCTGGCGGCGCGCCACGGCCTGCAGCTGGTGGTGGCGCTGATCACCGGCCAGATGACCTACCGCCTGTTCATGCCGCCCGGCCTGGCCGGCCTCGACCCCATCGGCGACCCGGTGGCGCTGATGTGGGAACGGCGCTTCGTGCACTACTTCGTCAAGCGCATGAAGGGCCACCGGGCGATCGCCGCCTGGAACTTCGGCAACGAGTGCAACCTCATGGGCAAGGCCGGCTCGCGCGAGGCGGCCTCGTTCTGGATGGGGGCGATCGCCGACGCGGTGCGGGTGCACGACGCCACCCGGCCGCTGATCTCGGGCATGGACGCCTTCGGCGGCGGCCAGATCGACGACTCGATCCACGAACCCCAGGTGCGCTGGACCGCCCGCCGCCAGGCCGAGCACTGCGACGTGCTCGCCATCCACCACTACGTGATGTGGAAGCAGGCGGGCAGCGACCCCTGCGACACCCTCAAGCCCTGCCTGGCCCCGGCCGCCGAGAACCTGGTGGTGGCGGGCATCACCGGCCGGCCGACCTTCGTCGAGGAGATCGGCCTCAACTGGCGGCCGATGATGGCCAGCTACGACACCCTCGCCGCCTACGTGCGCACCAACCTGTGGAACCTGTGGGCCGAGGACTGCCGCGGCCTGCTGTGGTGGTGCGCCTTCGACCAGGAGAACCAGCGCCAAGCGCCCTATGGCTGGGAGGCCCCCGGGCTGGAGCACGGGGTCTTCGCCAGCGACCGCCGGCCGCAGCGCACCGCGCAGGAGATCGCGCGCTTCCGCGCCATGCTCGACGGCCTGCCCTTCGCCAGCCTGCCGGCGGCGGAACGCCGCGCGGTGGTGCTGCTGGGCGACCACCGCCAGCACGGCGAATCGGCCGCGCTCGGGGCCTACCTGCTCGCGCGCCAGGCCGGCTTCGCGGTCGACTTCCAGCAGGCTGGCCAGGCGCTCAAACCGGCCGAGCTGTACATCCTGCCCTCGACCACCGGCCGCTGCGGCCTGGCGGGCGAGGCCTGGGAGCGGCTGAAGGCGGCGGTGCGCTGCGGCGCCAGCCTGTACCTTTCGGCCGACGACGTCTACCTCGACGGCCTAGCCGCGGTCGCGGGAGCCGAGGTGGTGCGCCGCACCGGCAAGCCCGGCAGCCAGCGCTTCACCTTCAGCCTCGGTGGCGAGCCGCTCGCCCTCACCGTGCCCCTCGGCCACGCCACCACCTTCGCCGCGCGCGGGGCCGCGGTGCTGGGCTGCGGCGCGGACGGCTCGCCGGCCCTCTTCTCCGCCGCCTACGGCGCCGGCACCGTGCACCTGCTCGGCTTCCCGCTCGAGACGGCGGTGGTCGAGACCCCGATGGCGCTGCACGAGAACGGCCTGCGCGACGCCTGGCGCCTCTACGCCCACATCGGCGCCGGCATCCTCGCCCGCCGGACGGTGGCGAAAAGCCACCCGCTGCTCGGCCTGTCCGAGCACCGCCTGTCCGAACGCCGGCTGGCGGCGGTGGCGGTCAACTGCGGACCGGAGGCGCTGCGCGACACCCTGGCGCTGCCGGCGGGCTGGACCCTCGCCGCCGTGCACGGCGATGGCAGCGCGACACAGCAGGGGGACCGCCTGGCCCTGGAGATGCCGGGCAGCTGCGGGGCGGCGTTGGTGCTGACAAAGGCCTGAGGCGCAGGCCCGACCGGAGCAAGCCCTGGTCGAGCCGGCGCTCGACCCTCCCGGATACGACCCTGCGTCAGTGGCCGTGGCCGGCGCTGCGCGCCGGCAGGCCGATCGGCAGCAGGAAGCGCAGCGGATGGCGCACCAAGTGCAGGAGCATGCGCCCGACCAGGGTCAGCAGTTCGCGCCCACCGACCTCGAAGCTGCGCATGGCGGTATACAGCGAGAGCGCGAAGCTGACCCCGAGGTTGAGCACGAACATCACCGCGATGCCCGACAGGGCGAGCAGGAAGAACCCGCCTACCCACCATTTCTCCCCCAGGCCGGCGCAGGCCAGGCTGAGGATGCCGGTGTTGAGGGTGACGTGGCGCACGTCGAGCGGCACGCCCAGCGCCTCGCCCAGCGCCGGGGTGAAGCCGAGCATGAAGCCGAGGCTGATGTTGGTGGCCCAGCCGGCGATGTTGCGCCGCCAGGAATCGCCCCAGCGCAGCATGCGGTCGCGGCCAAGGCGCGCCCCCAGGGGGTGGTCGGCGATGCCCTGGGGCAGGCGGTGCCAGGCCGACCAGTTGTCGGCCCAGCCGCCCACCAGGCTCGACATCCACAGGATCACCCCGGTGAGGGCAGCATAGAAGATCGTGCCGCTGTTGAGCGGGCTGAGGGTGGAATAGATGCCTTCGGCCTCGGATGGCGACAGCCAGTGGCGGCCGGTGAGCAGGTGCCAGAGCAGGTCGAAGGAGAATGCCCCCACCGCCACCACCGCCACGTTGGCCGCCGCCGCCGCCAGCTGGCTGTGGCAGATGCGCTCGGCCATGGCGATGATGCGCCGGTCGCGCTCCTCCTCGCTGTGGCCTTCGCGCATCACCGTGGCCATGTGCGCCGCCGTCATCGCCGGCTGCTTGGTGGCGAGGATGAGGTTGAGGTGCTGCAGGGCGACGAAGCTGACCGCGTAGTTGAGGCCGTAGAGGAAGCCGGTGGCGAAGGGCGCCAGATGCAGGGCGTGGTGCAGTGCCGAGACCCCGGTCTTGGCCGCGGCGGTGAGGGTGGTGAGGGCGCCACCACCGGCGGCCTTGGCCCACAGCCGCCAGTAGTCGGCCCGGTCCACCGCCACGTAGTGCTCGCCGGTGGCGCCGCTGCGCTCGACGATGCGCTGGTGCAGCAGGCGCAGGTTGGTGCCGGCCAGGTGGCGCATGCTGCGGTCCTGGTGCGAGAAGGTCGCCAGGCGCACCAGCAGGCGGCGCAGCTCGGCGGCGGAGCCCTGGCGGTCGCCGGCGGTCATGGTGCCGGCCATCAGCTCCATGCGCATCAGGCAGCGCGCCAGCACCTCGAGCGAGAACACCACGTCGACGCTGACCCCGGTCTCGCCCAGGGACTGGTGGATGCGCGCCATCTCGGTGCGGCAGGCGGCGGCCTCCATGCGCCAGGCGTCGGCCTCGCCCGACCGCCCGGCATCCCATTCATCGGCAAGCACAAGGCTGAGGCGGGTCAGGCGGAAGAAGGGCGAATCCTCGACCGGCACGTTGGCGCCGCGGCGGCGCAGGTGGCGGCCCAGGCCCTGGGCCTGCAGGCGCACCGCGAGCAGGCGGAAGCCGTCGGTGAAGGAGCGGCGCAGGTGGTCGAAGGAGCCGGGGGCGGCGTCCTCGGTCAGCAGCCGCACCAGCTCGCCCATCAGTCCCGGCGGCAGGCGCTGCAGCCAGGCCACGGCATCCCGGTCGGGGAACAGCCGGCGCAGCAGCTGGGCGAGGTCGGCATCATCGCGCGGCCGCGGCAGGATGCGCGTCAGCAGGCGGTCCCCGGCCTCGGCCAGGAAGCCGCGTTCGCTGGGCAGGCCGGCGGAGCCGAACAGGTTGGTGGCGTCGGCCTGGGCGGCGAGCAGGGCGAAGGCGGCGCGCACGGCCGCGCGCACCTGGGCGTCGGCGCGCAGCACGTCGAGCACCAGCGCCAGGCGCACGAAGGGGATCTGGTCGGCCTTCCAGCCGCCGGTCAGCCCGGCCATGAGCATGGGCAGGCCGGCGGTGTCGTCGCCCTCGCGCACCCAGCTCCACAGCGCCAGCCAGCCGTCCACCAGCTCGGGCAGCTCGACCGCGCCGGCGAAGGCGCCCAGGCGCTCGGCCAGTTCGCGCACCAGCTCCTCGCCGCGCCGGTGCTCGGGCAGGGCGGCGATGATGCGGGTCGAGGTCTCGTGGCGGTCCATGGCCGGGGTTATGGCCGCGCAGACCGCCCGGCAAGACCAGGAACGGCCCTTCCTGGCCCGCGGACGGCGCATAGCGTCCCGCGCCCATGGATCCGCACACCGCGCTCAGCGCCGCCGTCATCGGCGTGGTCGAGGGGCTCACCGAGTTCCTGCCCATCTCCTCGACCGCGCACATCGTCATCGCCGAGCGCCTGCTCGGCTTCCGCGATGACGGCGAGGTGTTCGCGGTGGTGATCCAGCTCGGCGCCATCCTGGCGGTGTGCGCCTACTATTGGCGGCGGCTGCTCTCGGTGGCCTGCGGCCTGCACCGGGCCGGGCCCGAGCGGCGCTTCGCGCTCTCGCTGCTCGCCGCCTTCATCCCCATCGCGGTGCTGGGCAAGCTGCTCAACGGCTGGCTCGAGGAGCACGTCTTCGCCACCATCGCGCTGGCGGTGATCGCGGTGACCACCGCCCTCGGCGGGGTGGCGATCCTGGCCATCGAGCGCTGGAAGCCCGCCCCCCGCCACACCGACGCCACCGCCCTGCCCTGGCGCACCACCCTGGCCATCGGGCTGCTCAACGCCCTGGCGATGGTGCCGGGGGTGTCGCGCTCGGGGGCCTCGATCCTGGGCAGCCTGTGCCTGGGGGTCGAACGCCGCGCCGCCACCGAGTTCTCGTTCTTCCTCGCCATCCCGGTGATGCTCGCGGCCTCGGTCTACAAGCTGTGGAAGCACCGCCACGACCCGCACACGGTCGAGACCGGCACCATCGCCATCGGCTTCGCGGTCTCGTTCGTGGTCGCGCTGGCGGTGGTGCATTGGCTGCTGCGCTTCGTCGCCAGCCACGATTTCCGCATCTTCGGCTGGTACCGCATCGTCCTCGGCCTGGTCCTGGCCGGGCTGCTGGCGGCGGGCGTGCTCACCCCGGGCGGGCTGCGCTGATGCCGCTGATCGTCCTCGAAGGCATCGACGGCTGCGGCAAGAGCAGCCAGGCCGAACGCCTGGAGCGCCGCCTGGCCGCCGCCGGCCGCCAGGTGCGCCGGCTGCGCGAGCCGGGCGGCACCGCCCTGGGCGAGGCGGTGCGCGCGCTCATCCTCGACCCGGCCACCCGCGCCTGCCCGGCGGCCGAGCTGTTCGCCTACCAGGTGGCGCGCGCCCAGCTCTGCGACGAGGTGCTGCGCCCGGCCCTGGCACGCGGCGAGGTGCTGGTGCTCGACCGCTTCTGGCATTCGACGGTGGCCTACCAGGCCTACGGCCTCGGGCTCGACCCCGGCCCGGTGCGGGCGCTGGTCGGCCTCGCCACCGGCGGGCTCAAGGCCGACGCCGCCCTGTGGTTCGACCTCGATCCCGCCGAGGCCCTGCGCCGCCGCTCCGCCGCCCGTGGCGGCGAGGACCGCATCGAGGCGCGCGGGCTCGACTACCAGCGCCGGGTCCACCACGGCTATGCCGCCCTGTGCGCCGACGGCGAACTGGTCCGCATCGACGCCGGCGGCGATGCCGACGCGGTGGAATCCAGGGTCCGCACCGCCCTGTCCGCCATCCCCGGCTGTTGAGAAGCCCCACATCCGGCTGCCGAGCATCCCAGCTAGGATCGCGGCCATGCCGCGACTGCTGGTCCTCCTGATCCTCCTCCCGCTGCTGCCCGCCGCCGACCCCCCGGTGGCGCCGGCCTGGGCCGCTGTCGACGCCGCCGTGCGCGCCCACCTCGCGCAGGCCGGCAGGAATGCCCCCGACGGCCTCGGACTGCGGGTGCACGGACGCGACGACCGGGTGGTCTTCCAGCGCATGTACGGCGACATGGCCGCCGACCGTCCGCTGGCGGTGGCCTCGTCCTCGAAGCTCATTACCGCGCTCACCGTCTTCGCCGCCATCAGCTCCTCCCAGGGCCGGCTGACGCTCGACAGCACCACCGGCCGGATCCTCGGCTGGAAAGCTCCCAAGGCCGACATCACCCTGAGGCACCTGCTGTCGTTCACCTCCGGACTGCCCGCGGACGACCGCTTCATGCGCAACCCCCAGCTGACGCTGGCCGAGGCGGTGGACAAGGCCGCCGCCCTCGATCCCGAATGCCCCCCCGGCACGCGGTTCCGCTACGGCGGCACCCACATGGCGGTGGCCGGACGCATGGTCGAGGTGGTGACCGGCAAGAGCTGGAACGACTACTTCCGCAGCGCCGTCGCCGACCCGCTCGGCCTGAGCGACCAGGCGCGCTACTACTGCACCCCTCGCCTGCGCCTGGGCGAGGCCAACCCCATGCTCGGGGGCGGGCTCAACGCCACCATGGAGGACTACGGGGTCCTGCTCGGCGTGGTGTTCCACCGCGGCGCGGCCGCCGGCGGACGCAGGCTGGGAGACGAAGAGCTGTTCGACCTCCAGGCGAAGGAGCCCTTCGTGGTGGCGATAGGCAAGACGCCGATGAACCGGGCCGGGCTGCCCTACCACTACGGTCTCGGATGCTGGCTCGAGACATCCACGCCGCAGACCGGGGCGGCGGTGATCAGCTCGGCCGGGACCTTCGGCTTCACGCCCTGGCTGGACCGCGAGAACGGCTACTATGCCATGCTCGGGATGGAGGATCGCCCCGGCAGCGGGTCGCGCTTCTCGGTCGCGCTGCAGCAGCAGCTGAAGTCGCTGATCGCCGCCGCCATGGCCGCACGCTGACCCCCTCAGGCGGGATCCTCGCCGGCCGCCACCGCCACGCGCGCCACGCCGTCGATCCCGATGGCGCCGCGATGCAGGCTCTCGCTGCCCGCAACCAGGTGGATGCCGCCGGCGGCGTCCACCGCGATGCATCCGCCCCAGCCGCCCACCGCGGCGACCTCGCCCAGGGCCCGGCGGCAGGCCGTGGCCGGGTCGAGGCCGGCCAGCTCCACCAGATCGGCGGTCCGGCGGGCGAAGGCGGTGCGGATGAAGGCCTCGCCCACCCCGGTGGCCGACACCGCGAGGCAACCATCGGCCCAGGTGCCGGCACCGGCCAGGGGCGAGTCGCCCACCCGTCCAGGCAGCTTGCCGCTGGTGCCGCCGGTGCTGGTGGCGGCGGCGAGGCGGCCGGCAGCATCGCAGGCCACCGCGCCGACGGTGCCCACCGGCGCCGGCCCGGTGGGCTCCAGGTACCAGCCGTCGGCGACCTCCTCCAGCCCCCAGGCGAGGGCGTGGGCCTCGGCCGGCGGCCCCACCAGCAGGGCATGGCGGGTGCGCACCAGCACCTGGCGCGCCAGCTCGACCGGATGGCGCACCCCGCGCACGCAGGCGCAGGCGCCCACCGCGCGGGTGGCGCCGTCCATCACCGCCGCATCGCAGGTCACCACCCCGGCGGCGTCGCGCACCGAGCCGCGCCCGGCGTCGAACAGGCCGCAGTCCTCCAGCACCGCCACCGCCGCCACGCAGGCGTCGAGCGCCGGCGCGCCGCGCGCCAGCAGCTGGTGGCCGGCACGCAGCGCCTGGCGGAGCAGGTCGCGGCGTTCGTGGTCGCGGGGCAGGTCGGCGGTCTGGCGGCCGGCGCCGCCGTGGACGGCCAGGGCTATGGGCATGGGCGGGAAAGCTAGGGCGGGCCGACGCCGACGCTACGGATGCGCCGCCGGGCGCATTTTCCCGGGGTTCCCGCCCACATCCGCGCCGGCGAGGTCCGCCATCGGCCCGCTTGACCGGCCTCGGCCGCCGATAAGGTGCTGCCCGCACATCTCGGACCTCCTTCCGAGCGTGGGCCTATCGGCTCACGCTCGTTTCGTTCACCCCCGGCCCTGGTTACCCGCAATGAACGGCTCACAGCTCCTGCAGCGCATCGACATCCTCTCGCGCGAGCGCGGCATCGACAAGAACCTCATCATCGACCATCTCGAGAAGGCGATGATCCAGGCGGCGCAGAAGCGTTTCGACGCCAAGGGCGACTTCACCCTGACCATCGACCGCGAGACCGGCGAGATGCGCGCGTTCGAGGACGACCAGCCGGTGTCGCTCGAGACCCTCGGCCGCATCGTCGCCAACGTCGCCAAGCAGGTGTTCGTGCAGGGGCTGAAGGAGACCGAGCGCGACCAGGTGTTCGACGAGTTCGCCGGCCGCGCCCACACCCTCGCCTCCGGCACCGTGCTGCGCGAGGAGCGCGGCATGGTGATCGTGTCGCTCGGCCGCGCCGAGGCCATCCTGCCGCGCGAGGAGCAGCTGCCGGGCGAGATCTACCGCGCCGGGGCGGTGGTGCGCGCCTATGTGCTCAAGGTCGAGAAGAAGGGCCAGCGCGTGCGCATCGTGCTCTCGCGCACCCACGGCAACTTCGTGCGCGAGCTGTTCAAGCAGGAGATCCCCGAGGTCGCCGACGGCCTGATCGAGATCAAGGGCATCGTGCGCGAACCCGGCCGCCGCACCAAGATCGCGGTCGCCGCCCTCGACCCGCGCATCGACCCGGTGGGGTCGTGCGTGGGCATGCGCGGCAGCCGCATCACCAAGGTCACCGACGAGCTCGGCGGCGAGAAGATCGACATCATCCCGTGGGCCGAAGACCCGGCGCAGTTCATCGAGAACTCGCTCAAGCCCGCCCGCGTGCTGCGCATCAGCTACGACCGCTTCCGCGAGCGCGCGCGCGTGGTGGTGAGCCAGGACCAGCTCCCCCTCGCCATCGGCAAGGCCGGCCAGAACGTGCGCCTGAGCGCGCGCCTGACCCGCTACAAGATCGACGTGATGAGCGAGGAGAACGCCGTCCAGGCGCGCGCCAAGGGCAGCGAGGAGCTGCAGCGCCTGATCGACGCCGGCGCCCTCGACGACTTCATGCGCGAGACCTTCCTCGACAACCACCTCGACTCGCTGGCGGTGCTCGCGGCCCAGACCCCCGAGATCCTGCTCGAGGCCTTCATCGAGAACCGCCTCGAGGCGCCCGCCGCCGAGAAGCTGGTGTCGGTCGCCAACGAACTGCTCAACGAGGAGCAGAAGAGGGAGCGCGACGACATCATCCGCGCCCGCGAGGAGGCCGAGCGCCGGGCCGCCGAGGAGGCCGAGAACCTGGCGCGCGCCGAGGCCGAGGCCGCCGCCGCGGCAGGCATGCCGCCAGCCGTCCCCGGCGACGGGTCGGCCGCCGGCTGAGGCCGGTCCGGGGCGGCCACCTGCCCGCCCCGGTCCATGCTTCCCCTGGCGCCCCCCTCACTATCCTGCTCCGCCCCTGGGATACTCATGAAACTGCGTGAACTGGCTGCCGAACACAATCTCGAATCCGAGCTCCTGCTCGAGGTCGTCGGCGAGGATCTGAAGATCCGGCTGCCCAAGGGCCTGGACTCCGAGCTCAAGGACACCGAGATCGCCCGCATCCTGGCCAGCGACGGCCTCGAGACCGCCGACGGCAAGCCCTTCACCCCGATCATCGCCAAGGAGTTCGAGGAGAAGCACAAGCGCTCGGTCGCCGCCCGCAAGGCCGCCAGCACGCGCAAGCGCAAGATCGCCGATGAAGAGGAGGCCAAGCGCCGGGCCGACGAGCAGCGCGTGGGCGAGGAGCGTCGCAAGCACGGCGAGGAGCTCGACCGCCGCCGCCGCGAGGACGAGAACCGCGCCGCGATCGAGGCCGAAGCCGCCGCCGCCCGCGCCGCCGACGAGGCGCGCCTGGCCGAGGATTCCCGCCGCGTGGCGGAAGAGGAGCTGCACCGGCGCGAGGAGGAGGCCCGGCGCATGTCCGCCGAGTTCGCCGCCATGCGTGAGGCGCGCATGCCGCAGCAGCCGGTCGCCCCGGCCCCGGCCGTCCAGGCCCCCGCACCCGCCGCGCCGGCGCCCGCCCCGGCCGCCAAGCCTGCCGTTCCGGTCGAATCCGCGCCGGTCGCCAAGGCCCCGCCCGCCGCCCCTGTCCAGACCCCGGCCCCGGTGGCCGAGGCCGTCGCTCCCCAGCCCGTGACGCCCCCGCCCGCCAAGCCCGAGCCGACCGCGCCTCCCTCTGCCCCCCTGGTGGCCACCATCGAATCGTCCTCCGCTCCGGCCGCCAAGGCGGCCGCCCCCGCCCCCGCGCCCGCGGTGGTGCCCGAGACCGTGATCAAGGCCACCAAGGGCCTGGGCTCCAAGCTGGCCAACATGGCCAAGCAGACGCACGAGAAGGCCGACCACTCGATCAAGGCGGTGGCCAAGCCGGTCGAGCCGGCCGCCGGCGCCCCCAGCGGCCCGGCCGCGGAACTGTCGCCCGAGGACCGCCGCCGCCTCATCCAGGCCAACATCCAGCGCAACCTCGAGATGCAGAAGCGCGTGCAGGCGGCCAAGGCCGCTGGCAAGCGTCCGCAGGGCTTCCGCACCATCGACCGCACCAAGACCCCCGGCGGTCCCGGCGGCCCCAGCCGCGGCCCCGGCGGCCCCGGTTTCGGGTGCGTTTTGGGAAGACCGGCGGACGGGCCGTGGAGGATCGGATGTTTCAGGCCATGCGGCGGGTTCAGATCGCCGCCAGCGACTTTTCGCGTTCTCGCCGGTTTTATGGCGAGACTCT